>NZ_JBITGG010000002.1:407818-428902 GCF_044456765.1 Micromonospora sp. NPDC050784
GGGCGGGGCGCGCGCCCCCCCCCCGCCCGCGCCCCGCCCCCCCCCCCCGCGGGGGGGGGGGGGGCGCCGCCCCCCCCCCCCCCCCCCCGGGGGGGGGGGGGGGGGGGGGGGGGGGGGGGCCCCCCCCCCCCCCCCCACGGCGAGCAGAGTCAGGTCAGGCCGGGCCGTCCGCCCCCCGCGGCCCGTCGGTGGATTCGGCGGTACGCAGCCAGACCGCGGTGTCGGACGGCAGCAACCCGTCGTCGAGCGGCCCGCTGGCCAGCAGCAACTCCCCCTGAGCTGGCATCGGCACCGCCTCGGCGGACAGGTTGACCAGGCAGCTGAAGCCACCACCGCGGCTGAACGCGAGCACCCCCTCCGGGGCGGGCAACCAGGTCAGTTCGCCGTCACCGAGCGCCGGGTCGGCCTTTCGGGCCTGGATCGCCGCCCGGTACAGCTCCAGCATCGACGCCGAGTCGCCGGTCTGCGCGCTGGCCGTCCGGTCCTTCCAGTCGGCCGGCTGCGGCAGCCACGGCGCGACGGCGCCCACGGGGCTGAACTCGAACGGCGGCTCGTCCCCGCCCCACGGCAGCGGTACGCGGCAGCCGTCCCGACCGGGGTCGATCCGGCCGGACCGCTCCCACATCGGGTCCTGCCGCAGCGCGTACGGGATGTCCTCGACCTCGTAGAGGCCCAGCTCCTCGCCCTGGTAGACGTAGGCGGCGCCGGGCAGCGACAGCGAGAGCAGCGCGGCGGCGCGTGCGCGGCGAGTGCCCAACTCCAGGTCGGTGGGGATGCCCTCGCGCTTGGCGGCGAAGCTGAACCGGGTGTCCGCTCGACCGTAGCGGGTGACGTGTCGGGTGACGTCGTGGTTCGAGAGCACCCAGGTGGCCGGCGCGTTGACCGGCGCGTGCGCGCTCAGCGTCCCGTCGATGCTCTCCCGCAGCGCCGCGGCGTCCCAGGCGCAGCCGAGGAAGTCGAAGTTGAACGCGGCGTGCAGCTCGTCGGGGCGCAGGTAGTTGGCGAACCGCTGCCGGTCCGGCAGCCAGACCTCACCGATCAGCGCCCGGTCGGGGTACTCGTCGGCGACCCGACGCCAGCCCCGGTAGATGTCGTGCACTCCGTCGAGGTCATGGAACGGGTGCGGCTCGTCCTCCCGGACCTCGGGCAGCGTCCCGTCCTTGACCAGGAGCCCGGCCGAGTCGATCCGGATGCCGTCCACCCCCCGGTCGAACCAGAACCGCAGGATGTCCTCGAACTCCGCCCGTACCCGGGGGTGGTCCCAGTTGAAGTCCGGCTGCTGGGGGGCGAAGAGGTGCAGGTACCAGTCGCCGGGGGTGCCGTCCGGGTTGGTGGTGCGGGTCCAGGTCTCGCCGCCGAACTCGCCGACCCAGTCGGTGGGTCGCTCGTCGCCGTTCGGGCCTCGGCCCGGTCGGAACCAGAACAGGTCCCGTTCCGGCGCGCCGGGACCGCCGGCGAGCGCGGCCTGGAACCAGGGGTGCGCGTCGGAGCAGTGGTTGGGTACCACGTCGACGATGGTCCGGATGCCCAGCGCGTGCCCCTCGGCGATCAGCGCCTCCACCTCGGCCAACGTGCCGAAGACCGGGTCGATGTCGCGGTAGTCGGAGACGTCGTAGCCGGCGTCGGCCATCGGGGACGGGTACCAGGGACTGAACCAGATCGCGTCGACGCCGAGCGCGGACAGGTGGTTCAGCCGGGACCGGATGCCGGCGATGTCACCGATGCCGTCGCCGTTGCCGTCGGCGAAGCTCCGGGGATACACCTGGTAGATCACGGCTCCCCGCCACCACGGACTTCTGTCAGCTGTGGACACGAGCACCTGCTTTCTGCGTCAGTACGTCGGCGGGATCGCCGGACCTGGTCGTGTGTCGGGCGAACGGTCGTTGTTCGCCGCGCGGAAGGATGCGGTAGGGGCTAGCCCTTGATGCTGCCCGTGGTCAGACCGGACATGATGTTCCGTTGGAAGATCAGGAAGATGATGACTGTCGGGATCGCGGCGATGACCGACGCGGCGATCACCACGTTCATCGGGGTGCCACCGGCGAAGGTGTAGATGCCGACGCTCACCGTCCGGGTCTCGGGCGAGGGCATGACCAGCTTCGGCCAGAGGAAGTCCTTCCACACCGCCGTCACGGCGAAGATCGAGACGACGCCGAGGATGGGGCGCGACAGCGGCAGGATGATCGACCAGAGCGTACGCAGCGACGACGCCCCGTCCATCAGGGCCGCGGCCATCAGCTCCTCGGGGATCGAGTCGAAGAACCGCTTCAGCAGGAAGATGTTGAAGGCGTTCGCGACCATCGGCAGCCAGATGGCGAACGGTGAGTCGAGCAGGTTGATGTGCAGGATCGGCAGGTCGAGCACCGTCACGTACTGCGGCACGATGAGGACCATCGCCGGGATCATCAGCGTCGCCAGCATCAGGCCGAGGATCGCGTTGCCGAAGATCGGTCGAAGCTTGGACAACGAGTACGCCGCCGCGCTGTCGAAGACGAGCTGGAACAGCACCGCGCCGATCGCGTAGTAGAAGGTGTTGAAGAGCAGCTTGGCGAGGGCCAGGTTGTTCCACGCGTCGATGTAGTTCTGCGGCTGCGGGTCCTTCGGGAACAGCGACGGTGGGGTCTGCGCGATCTCCTGGCCGGACTTGAGCGCGCCGGTGACCATCCAGTAGAGCGGTCCGAGGAAGACGAGCGTGAACCCCGCCACCACGACGACCAGCAGCGTCCAGTAGATGACCCGGCCGCGCCCCCGGCTGAGCTGGGATTGGGAGATGAGGGTCCGGGTTCCGGAATCCTGTGCCATTCCTCGCCGTCCTAGTCCTGTTTCGCAGTCAGTCGCACGTACACGGCGGAGAAGCCGGCCAGCACCACGAGCATGATCACGCCCAGCGCGGCGGCGCCGTTGAGGTCGTTCTGGAAGAACCCGTGCTGGTAGATGAGGTACGCCACCGAGGTCGCGGAGTCCTCCGCGCCCGCGCCGTTGGCGAGGATCAGCGGCTCGATGAAGAGCTGCATCGTGGCGACGATCTGCAACATCGCCAGGAGCGCGAGGATCAGCCGGGTCTGCGGGATCGTCACGTGTCGGATCCGGCGCCAGATCCCGGCACCGTCGAGCTCGGCCGCCTCGTACAGCTCGCCGGGGATGTTCTGCAACGACGCCAGGTAGATCAGCACCGCGCCGCCCATGTTCATCCAGGTCGACGCCACCACCATCGCCGGCATCGTCATCTCCGGCGACTGCATCCACTGCGAGGTGGGCAGGTGCAGTGCCTTCAGGATCGCGTTGAAGAGACCCGCCTCGCTGGGGTCGTACGCGTAGAACTTGAAGAGGAACAGCGCCGACGCCGGCGGCAGCATCACCGGCAGGTAGACCAGGATCCGCAGGTACCCCTTGGCGTGCCGGAACTCGTTGAGCAGGATCGCCACGAAGAACGGCACCACGTACCCGAGGGCCAGCGCGAGCACCGTGAAGTAGAAGGTGTTCTGCCAGGCCGTCCAGAAGCTCGGGTCGGCGATGATGCGGGAGTAGTTGTCCCAACCCACCCAGGTGGTCTCGCCACGCCGGGTGCGCTGGAAGCTCATCACGATGCCGCGGATCATCGGGTACCAGGAGAAGACGACGAAGCAGAGCACCGCCCCGATCAGGAACGCGTGACCGGTGAGGTTGTCCCGTACCTTGCGGCCGAGGCTCGTGCGCTGCGGCCTCGCCGAGTACGGCGACGGCGGGCGGCCCGGTTTCCTGGGGGTCTCCGGGACGGTGGTGATCGCCAAGGCAACTCCTGGGTGAGTCGGTGACGTCGAGACGTGGTGCGAGTGGCGTGGGGGTCGGGTCGGCGTCCCGACCCCCACACGATCGGTCAGCTCTCGGCGGCGAGGAGCTGGTTGACCTTCTCCTCGGCGGTCTTGAGCAGTGCGTCGATGTTCGAGTTCGGGTTGGTCAGCACACCCGACATCGCGGCGTCGAGCACCGCGTAGACGGCCTGCGCATTGCGCGGCTCACCCTTGATCGGAACCGGGGTCGCCTCGAAGAGCGCGAAGTTCGCGGTGTCCACGTTCGCGTTCGCCTTGCGCAGCTCCAGCTCCTGCTTCTGCGCGTCACTGCCGTTGGCGAAGAGCAGCGGCTGGGGCAGACCCACCGGGTAGTTCTGCGGCTTGGCCCGGACGTAGTCGAACTGACCCTTGCCCGGGGTGAGCTTCTGGTACGCGATCCACTTCAGACCGGCCTTGACCTGCTCGGGCGTGAGGTCCTTCTTGAAGAAGTAGCCCTCGCCACCACCGAGCGTCCCCTTCGCCGCGCCGTCCTGGCCGGGCAGAGGAGCCATCGCCCAGTCCTGGAACTTGCCCTGGAACTGGCTGACGATCGCCTGGGTCGCGTCCGGCGCGCCGATGAACATGCCGACCTTGCCCGCGCCGGCGTTCGTCAGCAGGTCGCCCCACTGCAGCAGCTGACGGGCGCCCATGCTGTTGTCGCCGTACCGCATGTCCTTGAGGTTCTGCAGGACCTGCTTGCCCATGGCGTTGTTGAAGTCGGCCTTCTTGCCGTCCTCGGTCAGCACCCGGCCGCCCTGCGAGTAGAGCAGGGAGGTGAAGTGCCAGCCGCCGGTGTTGCCGGCGCTGTACTCCGAGTAGCCGGCGATGCCGTTGCCGAGGGCGGAGATCTTCTTGGCGGCGGCGCGGACCTCGGCCCAGGTCTTGGGCGGGTTGTTGACGTCCAGCCCGGCCTGCTGGAACAGGGCCTTGTTGTAGACCAGGCCCATCGAGTAGTTCTTCACCGGAACGGCGTAGAGCTTGCCGCCGTCGGTGAAGACCTCCTTGAGCGCCGGGTCGACGCTGTCCCAGGTCGGGATCGTGTCCTTGCTGACCTGCTGGCTGATGTCCATCGCCTGACCGGAGTCGAGCACCTGCTGGAGATCGGTCATGTATCCGTAGAAGACGTCGGTCACGGTGCCGCCGGCGAGGCGGGCGGTGAAGTCCGGCGGGTTGTTGCACTGCTCGCCGACGCTGACGCTCTTGATGGTGATGTCCGGGTTCTGCTTCTGGAACTCGGCGACGTCGTCGTTCCAGTTCTTCAACAGCTCTTTCTGGGCGCCGACCGGCTGACAGTCGACCGTGATGGTGACCTTGCCACCGGCGTTCGAGCCCTTGTCGTCGCTCTTCGTGGAGCATGCCGTGAGGCTGAGCCCCAGGCCGGCCACGAGCGCAACCGCCGCAGCCTTTCGGTATTGCGGTACGGACATCTGTCCATCCCTTCGGGAACGGGTGTCTCCAATGACCTTCGCTGATCTGCGGTGATACGACCTGACGCCCAGTAGCTGCGTCGGAGCCAGGTGTGAGTGGAGTCACTGTAGCGAGGCCGACTCATTTCGGCAAGGTATCGACCCTGTTCCGAAAGGACACGACGTGATTACGGCAGATGTTGGCAAGGCTTTGAAAGCAGCCCGATTTGCCAACCATTGGTCCCCTATGGCCGGTCATTCGACCCGGTCGATGCCGGCCATGGCGGGCAACGACGAAAACGGCCGCCGACCGCGAGAGGCGGTCGACGGCCGAAGCGTCGTACGGGGTGGTGCCTAGCGGCCGGGAGCGGGCGCGGTGGAACCCCGCACCACCAGCTCCGGCTCGAACAGCAACTCGTCCTGCAGTACGCCGGCGCCCTCGATCTGGGTGACCAGCAGATCCACGGCGGCCTGCCCCATCGTCTCGATCGGCTGCCGCACCGTGGTCAACGGCGGGTCGGTGCACGTCATGAAGGCGGAGTCGTCGAAACCCACCACCGACACGTCGGCCGGCACCGAACGCCCCAACCGGCGAGCCGCGCGGATCGTGCCCAGCGCGAGCACGTCGCTGGCGCAGATGATGCCGGTCACGCCCCGCTCAACCAACTTCGTGGCGGCGACCCGCGCGCCCTCCATCGAGAAGCTGGAACGCTCGACGCACTCGGCGTCGCCCTCGTCCCAGCCCGCGGCCTGGATCATCGCGTCGAGCTTGCGCCGGGACGGCACATGCCCCTCCGGACCGAGCACCATCCCGATCCGTTCGTGCCCGAGCGAGCGCAGGTGGCCGTACGCCTGCTCCACCGCCACCGCGTCGTCCGTGGAGACCCGGGGGAAACCCAACTCGTCCACACCGGCGTTGACCAGCACGACCGGAAGCCCTCGGTCGGTCAGCCGACGGTAGTGGTCGTGTCGAGCGTCGGCGAGCGCGTACGAGCCACCAGCGAAGATCACCCCGGAGACCTGGTGGTCGAGGAGCATCTCCACGTAGTCCATTTCGGAGACCCCGCCGATGGTCCGGGCACAGAGCGCCGGGGTGTAGCCGCGCTGGGCCAGGGTGCCGGTGACGACCTCGGCCAACGCCGGGAAGATCGGGTTCTGCAACTCGGGTAGCACCAACCCGACCAGCCGGGCGCGTTCGCCGCGCAACTTGGTCGGTCGCTCGTAACCGAGCACGTCCAGGGCCGTCAGCACGGCGGTGCGGGTCGCCTCGGAGACCCCGTCGCGGCCGTTGAGCACCCGGCTGACGGTGGCCTCGCTGACGCCCGCCTTCTTGGCAACTTCAGTCAACCGCTTGGTCACGGTCGCAATCGTACGTCACCTGGATGAAAGAAATGAACAGCGATTTGTCCAGCGTTTGCTGACCTGCTGCTTGATTGCTGCGCGGGCTGAGGGTCAGGACAGGTCGCGTAGGGCGGATTCGATGGCCCGGTGGAAGGTCGGGTACGCGTAGATCATGTGCCGGAGCTGACTCAGCGGCACCGCCGCGTGCACCGCCACCACCAGTGCGGACAGCACTTCGCCGCCGGCCGGGCCGACCGAGGTCGCGCCGATCAGTACCCCCTGGTCGGCATCCGCCACGAGCTTGATGAAACCGTCGTCGCCGACGCGGTGGATCCAGCCCCGGGTCGAGCTGCCGAGCTTGGTGAAGCCCACCTGCACGTTGATGCCGCGCTCGCGGGCCTGCTGCTCGGTGAGCCCGACCGCGCCGATCTCGGGGTCGGTGAAGGTCACCCGGGGCAGCGCCCGGTAGTCGGCGCGCGGGACGGTGCCGGCGGACCCGCTCGATCCGCTGGACGCCAGCGCGCTGGACGCGCCCATCGCTCCGCCGACCACGCTGGAGGTGCCGCTGGCGTCCGCCCCGGCCTTCGCCTGGCGGGCGCGGGCCAGGATGTCGGCGATCACGATCCCCGCCTGGTACATGGCGATGTGGGTGAAGGCGCCCTCGCCGGTGATGTCGCCGACCGCCCAGACGTCGTCGGTGACGTGCAGCCGGTCGTCGACCGGGAGGTAGCGCTGGCTGGCGTCCACGCCGATGGTGTCCAGACCCAACTCGGCCAGATGGGCCTTGCGCCCGGTCACCACCAGCAGCCGTTCGGCGGTGAACTCCGCGCCGCCGCCACCGCGCAGGGTGAACCTGGTCCCGTCGTGGTCGACCCGTTCGGCGCGTACCCCGGTGTGGATCTCCACGCCGTCGGCGCGCAGCGCCGCGGCGGCGACCTCGGACGCCTCGGGTTCCTCGATGGCCAGCACCCGGTCGAGCGCCTCGACCACGGTGACCCGGGCCCCGAAGCGGGCGAAGACCTGCGCCAGCTCCAGGCCGATCGCGCCGCCGCCGAGCACGAGCAGCGACTCCGGCAACTCCTCGGCCTCGATCGCCTGGTGGTTGGTCCAGTACGGCGTGTCGGCCAGGCCGTCGATCGGCGGCACCGACGGACGGGTGCCGGTGCCCAGCACCACCCCGTGTCGGGCCTCGAACACCTGGTCACCGACGCGGACCCGGCGTGGACCGTCGAGCCGGCCGCTGCCCCGCACGAGCCGGCCGCCCTTGCCGATGAACCGATCCGCAGCGACCGTGTCGTCCCAGGTGTCGGTGGCTTCCTCGCGGATCCGCTTCGCCACCGGCGCCCAGTCCGGCTGGACCTGCGCCGTCCCGGCGAGCCCGTCGACGCGGCGAGCCTCGGCGAGAGCGTTGGCCGCTCTGATCATCATCTTGCTCGGGATGCAGCCCCAGTACGGGCACTCCCCGCCGACCAGATCCCGCTCGACGCCGACGACGCTCAGGCCGGCCTCGGCGAGCCGTTCGGCCACCTCCTCGCCACCGACTCCGAGCCCGACCACGACCACATCCACCAGCTCCGGCTCCGCCACACCGAACAGCATCCCCCAGCGGCACCACCCCGACCACCGAGGTCGGCGGAAAAGTCGGCACGCTCACGGTCCGGGACGCCTACCGTGGCGGGATGCATGCACGCTTCGCCCCGGTCCGGGACTGCTTCCACGACCTGTTCGCCTCCGGCCGAGAGACCGGTGCCAGCCTCGTCATCTGGTACGACGGTGAGCCGGTCGTCGACCTGGTCGGCGGCTCCCGGGCCGGTGACGGGCCGGGCGGCGAGCCGTGGCGGCCGGACACGCTGGTCAACGTCTACTCGGTCGGCAAGCCGGTGGCCGCGCTCTGCCTGCTGATGCTCGTCGACCGGGACAAGGTCGATCTCGACGCGCCGGTGGACCGTTACTGGCCGGAGTTCCGCACTCCCGCCACCGTGCGTCAGGCGTTGTCGCACACCGCTGGGCTGCCGGCCTTCCCGGTGCCCCGACCGGCCACCGCGATCGCCGACTGGGCGCTGCTCACCGGCGACCTGGCCGCCGCCGACCCGGAGTGGTCACCGGGCTCGGTCGCCGGGGAACACGCGTGGACGTACGGGCATCTGGTGGGCGAGCTGGTCCGCCGCGTCGACGGACGGTCGGTGGGCCGGTTCCTGGCCGAGGAGATCGCCGACAGGTGGCAGCTCGACCTCGGCTTCGGGCTGGCCGGGGCGGACCAGCGGCGCTGCGCGGACCTGCGCTACGGCGACCCGCAGTGGCCGAGTCGGAAGCTCGGCGAGCCGGGCTCGCTGCGGGCGCGCGCGATGGGCAACCCGGCCGGTGGGCTGGACCTGGCCGTGCTGAACAGCCCGCTGTGGCGAGGCGCCGAGATGCCGGCGGTCAACCTGCACGCCAGCGCGTCAGGTCTGGCCCGGCTCTACGCCGGCCTGCTGGCCGGCGGCGTCCTGGACGGCGTCCGGCTGTTCAGCCCGGAGTTGGTGGCAGAGACGACCCGGGTGCAGTACGACGGGCCGGACCTGGTGCTGGACCGTCCGGCCCAGTGGACGCTGGGCATGCAGCGGGAGCCGGACGGCAGCTGGGGCATGGGCGGCCTCGGCGGCAGCGGCGCGTGGGCCGACCCGGGACTCGGTTACGCCTGCGCGTACGCCACGGCCCGGCTGGACGAACACGACCGGGTCAACGAGCTGGCCGACGCCCTGCACTCGGTGCTCTGACGCCGTACGTCAACGCAGCCAGACCGGGTCGGTGCCGGGCACCGAGAGCGGTGGCGGGTAGTCCAGGGCGGTCCGGAGCTGGTCCGGCAGCTTCCACGGTTGGTGCACCGCCTTGCCCCGCACCCCGACCAGCTCCGGCACCCACCGGCGCACGTAGTCACCGTCCGGGTCGTACCGTTCGGCCTGCCGGACCGGGTTGAACCCCCGGTAGGGCTTCGTGTCGTTGCCGGTGCCGGCGACCCACTGCCAGTTACCGGAGTTGTTCGCCACGTCCCCGTCGAGCAGCCAGCGGAAGAACACCGCGACTCCGGACCGCCAGTCCTGCCCGAGGTGCTTGGTCAGGTAGCCGGCGGTGATCAGCCGGGCCCGGTTGTGCATCCAGCCCTGTGTCCGCAGCTGCCGCATCCCGGCGTCGACGATCGGCATCCCGGTGCGTCCCTCGGTCCAGGCTGCCAACGCGTCGTCGTCGTAGCGCCACTGCTCGGTGGCGCCCCGCCGGTACGCCGCGGTCGAGATCTCCGGGAAGGCGGCGGTGACCTGGTAGTAGAAGTCCCGCCAGCAGAGCTGCCGGACGAACGGGCCGGACCGGTCCCCGGCGCGGTTCGCCACCGCCAGCGGCGACACGCAGCCGAAGCGCAGGTACGGGCTGAGCCGGGAGGTGTCGTCGCCGGCCATGTCGTCGTGCTGATCGCCGTACCGGGTCAGGTCGGGCAGCCAGTCGGTGAGCCGCGCCTGGGCGACCCGCTCGCCGCCGATGGCCGCGTCCGGCGAGTCGCCGGCCGGCAGCGTCGGCAGCCGGCCCACGCTCACCCGGTCGGGCAGCGCGAGCCGGCGTGGCGCGGCCAACTCCTCGCGCCACCGGTTGGCCGCCCAGGCCCGGTGGTACGGGCTGAACACCCGGTAGTGGTCACCGCCACCACCGGGCCGCAACGCGCCCGGCTCGACCACTGTCAACCCGGGAAACAGACGCAGGTGCAGCCGGTGCCGCTCGCACTCGGCGCGTAGTCGCCGCTCCCGACGGGCGGCGTAGTGGCTGACGTCGGCCGAGAGCGCGACGCCGGTCGCCCCGACCTCGTCGGCCAGCCGGATCGTCTCGGCCACCGGGTCGCCGTGCCGGACCACCAGGTCGCCACCACGGTCACGAAGTTGGGCGCGCAGGTCGGCGAGGGCCTGGTGCAGGAAGCGGGTGCGGTTGGCGGAGAAGTCGGCCAGCGCCGGGTCGAGCACGTACAGCGGCACCACCTGGTCGAAGGCCGCACAGGTGGTGGCCAGCGCCGGGTGGTCGTGCACCCGCAGGTCGCGGGTGAGGAGCACGATCGCCGTGCTCGCGGTCACCGGCTCTCCGGGTGGATCGTCGGCCCGGGGATGACGACCGGGGTACCGGTCGAGCTGAGCAGGGCCCGCGCGGCCACCGCGATCCGTCGCCGCTGCGGCACCAGGGCCCGCCGGACGAAGACGTCGTAGTCCTGCGCGGCCACCTCGTCCAGGATGCCGCCGTAGAGCGCGTACGCGGTGCGCATGCAGGCCTGCGAGGCGGGCGCCAGCATGGTGATGCCCGGTGCGGCGGCGGCGTAGTGCGCCTGGGCGCGGGTCACCTCGTACTCGATCAACTCGCGGGTCCGGGGCGTACCGCGACCCCGGGCGCGGGCCTCGGCCAGCTCCTCGCGGGTGACCCCGAACTTCGCCAGGTCCTCGTCCGGCAGGTAGGTGCGGCCCCGGTCGAGGTCCTCGGCGACGTCCCGGATGAAGTTGGTGAGCTGGAAGGCGAAGCCGAGCTGCCGGGCCGGCTCCCGGGCCGCCGTCGGGTCGGAACTGCCCAGGATCGGCAGCATCATGGTGCCGATGACCGCCGCCGAGCCCTCCATGTAGTCGAGCAGGTGGTCGTAGGTGGGGTACGCGGTGACGGTGAGGTCCATCGCCATGCTCTTCAGAAACGACGCAAAGTCGTCCCGGTCGAGATCGAAGACGGCGATCGTGTGCAGCACGGCCGGCAGGAGTGGGTCGTCGACCGGCGCCCCGTGCAGACCGGCAACGAACTGACTGGCCCAGTGATCCAGCAGGGCGGCCCGCTCGGCCGGCGGCAGTTCCTCGGTGCGGTCGACGATCTCGTCCGCGTACCGGGTGAACCCGTAGAGGGCGTGCACATGTCGTCGTTTCCAAGCGGGGAGCAGTCGGGTGGCGAGATAGTAGGTGCGGCCGTGGCGTTTGTGCAGTTCACGGCACCGGTCATAGGCAGCGGTGAGATCAGTTTCCACCGGCCCTCCTCCATTTATCGACGCACCAATCGACGCAACTCGTAGCCTAGGGTACGCTCAGCCGCATGGCCAACGACGCAGTTGCGGGCAACGTGACCCGCGTGGCGCCGACAGGGCCGGGGGACGGGGACGATCCGGTCCGCGCCGTTCTGGCCGCGTACACCCACGATCTGGTCACGGCGGTCGACGAGACCCTGAACGCCTTCCTCACCGCCGAGGTCGACACCCTCAACGACATCGACCCATCGATGGGCAGCTTCGCCGCCACCGCGCGGGAGGCCGTCCTGGCCGGCGGCAAACGGATCCGGTCTACGTTCGCCTACTGGGGTTGGCGCGGGGCGGTCGGCGGCACCGCGGCGCTGCCGCCCGTGCTGCCCGCGCTGGCCGCGCTGGAGCTGCTGCACACCTTCGCGCTGGTGCACGACGACGTGATGGATTCGTCCACCACCCGCCGTGGCCGGCCCACCGCACACGTCGCGCTCGCCGAACAGCACGTCGCCGCCGGCCACCGAGGTGATCCCGGCCGGTTCGGTGACGCCGTCGCAGTGCTCATCGGCGACCTCTGCATGGTCTGGGCCGACCAGTTGCTGGCCCACGCCTCGGTGCCGTCGACCCGGCTCTTCGAGGTGCGCCGCTGCTACGACCAGATGCGGGTGGAGACGGTCGCCGGGCAGTATCTCGACGTGCTCGGCGAGAACGACCCGGCCAGCTGGTCGGTCGACCGGGCGCTGCGGGTGGCCCGCTACAAGACCGCCAGTTACACCGTCCAGCGCCCACTGCTCTTCGGGGCCTGCCTGGCCGGGGTGCCCGCCGACGATCCGCTGGTCTCCGCGTACACCCGTTATGGCCTGGCCGTCGGCGAGGCGTTCCAGCTCCGCGACGACCTGCTCGGGGTCTACGGCGACCCGGCGGCCACCGGCAAGCCGGCCGGGGACGACCTCCGCACCGGCAAGCCCACCACGCTGCTCATGCTGGCCCGGGAGCTGGCCACGCCGGCCCAGCTCACCGCGTTGGATCGGGCCGCCGACGGACCGGTCGACACGCTCGCCAAGCTGGTCGCCGAGACCGGCGCGGTGACCCGGGTGGAGCAGATGATCACCGAGCGGGTGAGTGACGCGTTGGCCGCGCTGGACGCCGCACCCGTGGACCAGACGGCGCGGACCGCGCTGACCGGGCTGGCTACCGCCGCTGCCAACCGGCGGGCCTGATGAGCGACTTGAGCGAGGAGGTGGTCACGTGCGGACGGTGACAGGACGGACCGACCGGGTGGTGGTCGTCGGGGCCGGGCTGGGTGGGCTGGCCTGCGCGCTGCACCTGGCGGGCAGCGGTCGACAGGTGACCGTGCTGGAGCGCGAGCCGGTGCCCGGCGGGCGGGCCGGCCGGCTCGGCGTGGACGGCTACGAGTTCGACACCGGCCCGACCGTGCTCACCATGCCCGACCTGATCGCCGAGGCGCTCGCCGCGGTCGGCGAGGAGCTGCGCGACTGGCTGGACCTGACCCCGCTCGACCCCGCCTACCGGGCGTACTACCCGGACGGCTCGACCCTCGACGTGCTCACCGACACCACCCGGATGGCGGCCGAGATCTCCCGGGTCTGCGGGCCCCGGGAGGCCGACGGCTACCTGCGTTTCGTCGAGTACGCGCGGGAGCTGTGGCGGCTGGAGCGCACCGACTTCATCGAGCGCAACCTGGACGCGCCCACCGACCTGATCACCGGCAACCTGCTCAAGCTGCTCGGCGGCGGGGCCTTCCGGCGCCTGCAGACGAAGATCAACCAGTTCTTCCGGGACCCGCGTACCCAGCGGATCTTCTCCTTCCAGGCGATGTACGCCGGCCTCGCGCCGCACGACGCGCTGGCCATCTACGCGGTCATCGCGTACCTCGACTCGGTGGCCGGGGTCTACTTCCCGCGCGGCGGCATCCACGCGGTCTCCAGGGCGATGGCCGGCGCGGCCGAGAAGCACGGCGTGCAGATCCGGTACGACACCACGGTGACCCGGGTGGAGACCGCGAACGGCCGCGCCACCGGCGTGCTCACCGCCGACGGTGACCTGGTGCCGGCCGACGTCGTGGTGCTCAACCCCGACCTGCCGGTCGCCTACCGGGACCTGCTCCCCGCCGCGCCGCGGCGCCAGCTCACCTACTCGCCGTCCTGCGTCGTTCTGCACGTCGGCTCCCGACAGGGCTATGCGAAGATCGCCCATCACAACATCCATTTCGGACGCGCGTGGAAGGGCACCTTCGATGAGGTCATCCGACGGGGTGAGCTGATGACCGATCCGTCGCTCCTGGTGACCAACCCGAGCCGGACCGACCCCGCGGTCGCCCCGCCGGACCGGCACACCTACTACGTGCTCGCCCCGGTGCCCAACCTGCACCGGGCGCCGTTCGAGTGGCGGGGCGACCTGACCCAGCGCTACACCGACCAGCTGATCGGCACCCTGGAGGAGCGCGGCTACGTCGGCTTCGGCGCCGGGGTCGAGGTGCTCCGGGCAATCACCCCCGCCGAGTGGGAGGAGCAGGGGATGGCCGCCGGCACCCCGTTCGCCGCCGCGCACACGCTCTTCCAGACCGGCCCGTTCCGCCCGTCCAACCTGCACCGCGACCTGTCGAACGTGGTGTTCGTCGGCTCCGGGACCCAACCCGGCGTCGGCGTGCCGATGGTGCTCATCTCCGGCAAGCTCGCCGCCGGCCGGATCACCGGGGAAGGCCGATGAGCAGCCGGGAGAAGCACCTCGTCGAACTCGTCGACGAGACCGGCACGGCCCACGGCGAGACGACCGTAGCGGCCGCGCACCAACCCCCGGGGCAGCTGCACCGGGCCTTCTCGGTGTTGCTGGTGGACCCGGACGGCCAGGTGCTGCTCCAGCGCCGAGCCGCCGTGAAGACCCGGTTCCCGCTGCGCTGGGCCAACTCCTGCTGCGGCCACCCGCAGCCCGGGGAGTCGCTCGCCGAGGCGGCCAACCGACGGCTGAGCGAGGAGTTGGGCGCGGGCCCGGTCGAGCTGACCGAGGTCGGCGTCTACGTCTACTACGCCGAGGACCCGGCGACCGGTCGGGTCGAGTTCGAGTACGACCACGTGCTGCGCGGCGAGTTCCTGCCCGGCGCCCCACTCCTGCCCGACCCGGACGAGGTGGCCGAGCTGCGGTGGGCCGACCCCACCGCCTTGGAGGCCGAGTTGAAGCTCGACCCCCGGTCGTACGCGCCCTGGCTGGGCGGGGTGGTGAACCGGCTGCTCCGCCCCTCGGAGTCCCGGTCGGGCGCAACCGGCCCGGCCCTGACCCCGCCCGGATCGTCGGCGGATGACACGGCGGAGCGGTCGGGTGGTCGATGAGGCGCTGAGCGCGGGCGCGGTCGCACGCCGGTTGGGGGTCGCGGTGACGACCCTGCGCACCTGGCACCAGCGCTACGGGCTCGGGCCCAGCGAACACATCCCCGGTCACCACCGCCGGTACACCCCCGCCGATCTGGCCCGTCTCGAGATCATGCGACGACTCACCGCCGAGGGGGTGAGCCCCGCCGAAGCGGCCCGCTGGGCCCGCCAGGCACCCGACCCGTCGCCCAACGGCACCGTCACTCCCGTCCGGACCCACCCGACCGGCCGTGACGGCGGCGGCTCCATCCCGGTCGGCCGTGCCGGCCCGGCGGCCCGCGGACTGGCCCGGGCCGCCATGCGGCTGGACGCGGCGGCGATCAGCGAGACGATCGCGCACGCCCTGGCCGCCGGCGGGGTCGTCGCCACCTGGGAGGGCCTGCTACGCCCCGTCCTCGCCGGCATCGGCGAACGGCACGCCGCCACCGCCGGCCTGATCGAGGTGGAACACCTGGTGTCCCGCTGCGTCTCGGAGGCGCTCGCGGCGGCCAGTCGGGCCAAGGTCCCCACCGGGCCGGCCCGGATCCTGCTCTCCTGCGCCGACGAGGAGCAGCACACCCTGCCACTGGAGGCGTTGGCCGCAGCCCTCGCGGAGGCCGGTGTCAGCTACCGGATGCTCGGCGCCCGGGTGCCGGTGGCCGCTCTCGTCGAGGCGGTCAACCGGACCGGACCGGCCGCCGTGGTGCTCTGGTCGCACACCCGGGCCACCGCCGACCCGACCCAGCTCACCGCGCTGCTCGCCGCACCCCGGCGCCCGCTGCTGGTGCTCGCCGCCGGCCCCGGCTGGCGGGCCGACACGCTGCCCGCCGGGGTGGTGCGGCCGGTCGACCTGGCCGAGGCGGTCTCGCTCTCCGCCGCCGTCCGCGACTCCCTGGACCAGTCGAGGCGTGATTGATCGCACTGTCGCCAACTGGCGGCGTGAACTACCGTCGGGCGGGTCCGCCTACCCCGACCCTCCGGGAGCGAGCAGATGCAAGCCCGCGCCATCCTGGCGCCCGTCCTCGCCGTGACGCTGGTCCTGTCCGGCTGTGCCCAGCCGGAGCGCACCATCGCGCCCGCCGCCGCTCCACAGCCGGTGCAAACGACCACGCCGCCCACCCCGACACCGCACCCCAGCGTCACCAAGCCAGCCAAGCCGCCACTGCGGCCGCTGCCGGCCAAGCTCCCCGCCGGTCTGGGTCGCAACACCGGCGTACGCCCGGTGGCCCTGACGTTCGACGACGGGCCCAGCCCGGCCTGGACGCCCAAGGTGCTCGACCAGCTGAAGGCCGCCAAGGTGACCGCGACCTTCTGCGTCGTCGGTCGCGAGGTGCAGCGCCACCCGGAGCTGGTCCGGCGGATCGTCCGGGAGGGACACCAGCTCTGCAACCACAGCTGGCGACACGACCTCGATCTTGCCCGGCGACCGGTCGCCGAGATCCGGGCCGACCTGGACCGCACCAACAAGGCCATCCAGAAGGCCGTTCCCGGCGCGAAGGTGTCGTTCTACCGGCAGCCGGGCGGCCGGTGGACGTCGGAGGTGCTCGGGGTGGCCAAGGGCCTCGGCATGCGTCCGCTGCACTGGTCGGTCGACCCGCAGGACTGGGACAAGCCGACCGCGGCCACGATCGGCAAGCGAGTCCACGCCGCCACCCGCCCCGGTGCCATCGTTCTCCTGCACGACGGGGGCGGAAATCGGGCCGCGACGCTCGCCGCCTGCCCGAAGATGATCGCCGACCTGAAGCACCGCTTCGGCATCACCCGACTCCGCTAGAAACGCTCTGACCTGCGGTTACAGCCCGTCCCAAGCCCTTGCGGATACCGATTTTGTCGACCGACGGAGCATCACGTATGCTTTCCAAGCCTCCGGCGGGGCCGGATGGGAGCAAGTCCGCTTGAAGTTGCGAATGTGCAATGATGGCGGGGCCGCCCTCATCGTCTAGCGGCCCAGGACGCCGCCCTTTCAAGGCGGTAGCACGGGTTCGAATCCCGTTGGGGGCACGACCGGCGCAAGCCGGAGCAAGGCAAGACCGGCGCAAGCCGGAGCAACACAAGCTAGGTCCTGTGGAGCAGTTGGAGTGCTCGCCGCCCTGTCAAGGCGGAGGTCGCGGGTTCAAGTCCCGTCAGGACCGCAGCGCCGACGCCGCGCCCCGCGCGGCGTTCTGCGTATCGGAGCAGGTCGCCTTGCCGCCGGTTCGTCCGGTTGCCGGGTAACATGAGCCGAGCGACACGGCCAGGTAGCTCAGTTGGTACGAGCGTCCGACTGAAAATCGGAAGGTCGGCGGTTCGACCCCGCCCCTGGCCACATAGCCTTTCGCCGGGCTACAGAGATCCCCACCAGCGGAAACGCAGGTGGGGATCTTGCTGTTTCCGGTGCTTCAGCCGACATCCCGGCCTCGCCACCACCTGATCGACCCTGATCGCGGCAGCACAGCGCCGCGACCCCGCGACCCCCGCGGCATCAGCGGCAGGTGCCGAAGAGAGCACCTCCAAGACCGTGCTCGATCCAGGAAACAGTGCCCTCCACCCGCGCACGAGGCCACTACATCAAGGATCGGGCACGATCATGCGAGAAGGGTCTCCTGGCACGCACCGCTGCCGGCGACGCTTCGGACGACAACCGCGAGCGGCGTCCCACGCACTATCACCGGAACTGCTGCCTCCCGACCGGCTCAGGCAGCAGTTTCCCTGAAGATGCTCAGATCTTGGCGCCCTATGTGCACGGCCACCCAGGTGGGACCGCCCGCGTAACAAGTAATAAGGCGGCGTCAGTGGTCGCGGCGACCCGGCGGGCGGTGCTGCGCCACGCTGCCCTGGATCGCCTCCCACACGCTGCGTCCGGCCTGCCGCAGCGTCTCCCCCGCCTGCTCGGCAAGTTGCGCCGCACTCTGGGCCGCAGCCTGCGCCGCGCCCGGCAGACCACCGTCGCCAGGCCCGGACGGGCTCGGGCTGGGCCCGGCTGACCGACCGGGCTGGTTCGAGGTCTCCCCGTTCGCCCCTCCCGCCGATTCCCCGGGGCGCTGCTGGTCCCGGCCCGCCCCTCCCGGGCGCCTCCCGTCGTCCGAGCCTTCGGGCCGCTTCTCCTCGGCGGAACGCGGTCCCTCGTGCCGCTGACCTTCCGGGCGGTGGCCACCTGGCGCGCCGGCCTCCGGCTGCCGACCCTCCTGCTGCTGGCGCTCAGGCTGCCGGCGCTCAGGCTGCCGGCCCTCCGGTCGCTGCCCCTCCTGCGGCTGCCGACCCTGAGGCTGCTGCCCCTCCTGTGGCTGCCGGCCCTGAGGCTGCTGCCCCTCCTGCGGCTGCTGGTCCTGCGGACGCTGGCCCTGCGCATGCTGGCCCTCAGGACGCCGACCCTCCGGATGCTGGCCCTGCGGCTGCGCCTGGTCATCCGACCCCGGGCCGCCAGCTCGCCGCCCGGGTCCTCCGGCACCCGGTTCCGCGCCGGCCGGACCGGACCGCCCCGCATCCGGCCGCTCAGAACCCGGTCGACCAGGACCCGGCCGATCGAGACCCGGCCGGCCCGAGCCCGGTAGAGCTGGACGCGGCCGAGCGGAACCCGGCCGGCCACGGTCGACGAAGGGGCCGGCGGCGCCGACCTGCCGGCCTGGCTCGTCGCGTACGCCGTCCGGACGCCGATTCGACGCAGTGGTCTCCACCGTTCCCGCGGCCAGTTGCTGCGCGCTGCGGTTCACGTCGACGGCGGCGCCGGCCGTGTGCGCCAGCGCCTCGATGATGTGTGGGTTGTTGTCGATCGTGTCGAGCGCTCGTCCCAGGATCCTGGTCAGCTGTTCCAACCGCACCCGCAGCTGCGCCTCGGCGTTCACCCCGTCGACGTTCAACTCGCCGCTGTTGAGGTGCACCCGTACGCCGGCGTCGACCTGGAGCAGGTTGGCCACCCGGGCCCGCAGCGACAGGTCGGCCTCCAGACCGTCGACCGCCAGCCGGATGGAGTCGACGGAGACCTTCGGAATGTCGAGCAGGACGTCCGGGTCCTCGCTGTCGACGTTCCGGTCCGGCTCCCGCTGCTGCCCGCTCTCGCTCATGCTCTCCCGCCCCGCCTGCACACCGGCCCGGTCGTCCGAGCCGTCCGGCGCGGTTACCCGCTTTCCGGAGGGGCATCCCGTCCGTGACGACTCGGCGACCCTGTGTCTGGAACCAGGCACCTCGCGAAGCTGCACAGCCGGGCATCAGCCGGTATGGTCCGGGCCTATGGGACAGGAATTGACTGATCCGGCCGACATCCGGCAGGACGTCGGCCAGTTCTCTCTCCGGTGCAGCCTTCTCGTCCCGGGCTCCGCCGAGCACGCGTTCGCGGTCTTCACCGACGAGCTGACCGACTGGTGGGTCACCGAGTACACGTGGTCGGGCCCGGACGCGCTGGCCGAGCTGGGCATGGAGCCGCGGGCCGGTGGCATGCTCTACGAGCTGGGCCCGTACGGTTTCCGCGCCGACTGGGGCCGGGTGCTCACCTGGGACCCGCCCCGCCGGCTGGTCTTCGTCTGGCAGATCGGCCCTGACCGGGCGCCGGTGCCGGACCCGGCCCGCGCGAGCGAGGTCGAGGTGCTGTTCCATTCCGAGGGGCCGGACCGCACCCGCGTCGAGCTGGAGCACCGGCACTTCGACCGGCACGGCGAGGCTGCCGAGGGTTACCGCAAGGCGCTCACCGCCGGCTGGCACGAGCTGCTCACCCGCTACGTCGCCACGGTGTCGCGCCACCGCCCCACCACGACGGCCTGACGACCCAGCGGATCACCGGCCGAGCCGCCGGTCGGCAGCGGGCCCGCCAAGGTCCCGGCCACCAAGGTTCGCGCGTTGGCCGGCCTCCGCCCCCGAGCCGAAGCCGGTGCCGCCCAACCGGCGCGGCGGCGCGGTACGCAGCCGCGGGTACTCCTCGGTGAGCCTTCGCTGCACGCGGTCGGACCGGTCGGCCAACACCAGCGCCATCGACGGTGCCTCCGACTCGCTGGCCGCCGCCGTCTCGGCCGCCCAGAGTCGACCGCCGACCACCTCCGCGAAGCCGGCCAGCCAGGAGCGGCGGAAGGCGGCGGGATGGTCGTCGGCGGGCACCTCGGTGGCGGCCAGGCCGTGCGCCGCCTGCACGAGCAGTGAGGTGAAGAGCAGGTCGACCCGTTCCAGGTCGCTGGCGAAGCCGAAGAGGTGCAGGGCGAAGCCGTTGCCCTGCCGACGGCGTACGCAGCGGCAGCGCAGCGGCTCGGCCACCGCGGCGAGCAGGCCGACCTTGTCGCGGGCGTACGGGGCGACGACGTCCAGCACTCGGTCGCCGACCGGGTCGGTGGTCGGGTCCCGGGCGGCGAGCAGCGCCCGGTCCACGCCGTAGCGGGCGATCAGCTCGGTGGCCTTCGCGGTGAACGCGGCAGACTCGGCCGGTGTGCAGGCCGGGTCCTCGGCCTGGGCCAGCAGCTTGCGCACCTTGCTGAGCATGGCCTCGGACATGCCTAAAGAGCTACCACACGGGCCGGACATCATCGGGGCCACGCCGCAATCGATCGATACGTATCATCGTCACGGCCAGATGATCAGTCCTATACGGACGGTTAATTAACTGTTTCGGAGGAACGAACGAATGCCATCCCCGACCGCTCGCCTGCTCGCCGTCGCCACGGCCACCGCACTGCTCGCCGCCGGTACGCCCGCCCGGGCGGAGCCGACCACACCGACGGCGCCGGTCAGCTCCGGGCCGAACGCGTTCGCCCCACTCGCCACCTGTTACGGCGGGGCGGTCCGGTCGTACTTCGAGACCGGCCGCTACGGCGGCTCGGCCGGCCAGTACCGCACCACGACGCGCTGTCGCGACATCAACGTCCGCAACGCGAGCGTGTACGCCACCGAGGCGTGCGTGATCTTCGTAGACAAGACGAGCGCCTGCAACTACTGGACCTACCTGCCGGCCAACTCGGGCTGGATCACGGTGGCCACCGACGTCCGGGACGGCGTCAACTTCCGGGTCCGCTTCGAGAACCTGCGGTACGAGTACGAACCGCTGATCGCGTACCACGCGTTCTGACCGACCCGCGCGGTCGCGGGGGGCGCCCCCCCCCCCCCCCCCCCCCCCCCCCCCCCCCCCCCCCCCACACCCCCCCCCCCGCCCCCCCCCCCCCCCCCCCCCACCCCCCCACACACACCCCCCCCCCCGGGGGGGCGCCACC
>NZ_JBITGG010000003.1:0-23595 GCF_044456765.1 Micromonospora sp. NPDC050784
TACTCTATACTCGCGGCGCCCCGCGCCCCCGCGCGGGTCATCCTCGGGTGGTTGTTTCTGGGGGGGGGGGCCCCCCGCCGGGGGGGGGGGGCCCGGCCCCCCCGCCGCCCCCCCACCACGCTCGCCGCGCTCAGGAGACGCGCGGCAACGACAGCCAGTCCTGCCAGGCAATGTCACGGCCCAGGTAGCGGGGCTGGTGGAACGGCCAGTCCGCGGCGATCCACTGCGGCACCAGCGCGTCGACCGCAGCCTCCGCCTCGCTGCCCACCAGGTCGTCCACCACCCACCAGGAGACCTCGCCGTCCGAGCCGGCGCGCTCCGGCGGGTCGATGTAGACGCAGCCGAGGATCGCCGTCTCCCCCTCGTCCAGCAACGCGTAGTTGAACGACTGGTGCGCCGCTATCTCCTCCTCGTGCCGCAGCAGGTCGGCACGGTCCTCTTCGTAGGTCATCGTCTCGCTGGGCCACGCCCAGGCCGGGCCGAAGATCTCCCACAGGCGCTCGCGGGAACCCATCACGGCGGGGTAGTCGAGCGGGGTGTCCGCCTCGCGAATCGGCCGCAGGTGCAGCGCGGTGTCGGGCACCGGCACGTGGACGGGGTGGACGAACTCATCGGGCAGCCAGGTCATGAGGGCCGAGGCTAGCCCACCCGGCAGGTGCCCGGCCGCCTAGTCGAGACAGAACTCGTTGCCCTCGACGTCCTGCATGTTGAGGCACGACTCGTTCTCGCCGTCGGCGAGCAACAGCTGCCCGCGTACCGCGCCGAGCGGGACAAGTCGCGCGCATTCGGCCTCGAGGGCGGCCAGGCGCTCTTCGCCCACCAGCCCGGTGCCGACCCGCACGTCGAGGTGCACCCGGTTCTTGACGACCTTGCCCTCGGGCACCCGTTGGAAGAACAGGCGCGGACCCACCCCCGAGGGGTCACTGCACGCGAACCACGAACCATGCTCGCGATCGACGTCATCCCAGGTGGCGAACCCCTCCGGGGGCGGCGGCGGGACGTACCCCAACACCTCGCACCAGAAACGACCGACGCGCACAGGCTCGGCGCAGTCGAAGGTCACTTGGAACTGCCTGACCGACATCCGTTCACCTTATGGGTCGTGCTGCCGCCGCTGTCCCCCGCACCCCCGCGCTCTACGAGGCGTGGCTGAGCGCTGCGCCGTCCACGACGACCACGACCGCGCAGCCGTCAGTGGTTGCTCCGTGGCCTGGGTGCCGCCCCTGCGCCGGAGCGCTTGAGCAGGACCGCCCCGCCGGCGATGAAGACGACGCCGAGGATCACCCCGACGAGGTTGCCCTGGGTCAGGCTGGAGACGATCCCCAGCACGCCCACAACGATCGCCAGCACGCCGAGAATCCGCATGGTGTAGCCACCGACAGACTTGGCCCGTTCACTCGTCATGGTGTGCCTTCTGCCCGACGCGTCGATCGCGTAAACGGTGCGGTGTGGGTCAGGCCTCTGCTGTCAGGCCATCGAGGTGTCACTCCACCCTGGTGAGAAGCGGTTTGCCCTTCTCGACGACGTACGTGGCCAGTTCGACCGCGATACCGTCGCCAACGTTGCGCGCCTGGTGGTGCACACCGTATGGGACCGTGAGCGCGTCGCCGGGATTGCACACCATGGGTGGCTGCCCCTCCAGCCGATATTCGAGCGTTCCCTGAAGGACGCAGATGATTTCCTCGCCGGGGTGGAAATGCTTGAACGGTGGGGAATCCGGTGTGAATTCCACCCGAGTCTGAATGACCTCTCGCCCGGGGATGCTGAGGTCGTGCCGTTGCAGGTCGATCCGCCACAGCCCTGGCGCTGACTCCACCGCTGTGGGGCTGATCCCCTCGGGTCGATCCGTGCTGCTCATGACGGCCTCCTGTAAGCCGTCGGGCCGACGGCCACTACTCGGATTGGTACATCCCCGTCGAGAATAGGGAGCCGCGGACGATTAGGGGCGGGGATGCCGACACGGGGGCCGATTCCGCGAAGCAGGCCTGTGCCGGGCGCGTAAATCGGCTTGTGCTGTTTCATGAGGGCTGCTTCGCTGTCGCCCGTGACCGAGCTTCGTACGCCCCGACTGCGCCTGCACCCCATCGACACGGCGGAGGGTGAACGTATCGTCGGGCGATGCCCCGGGGCCGGGGATGACTGGGCGGAGGACTTCCCCTTCGACGGCGACGTCCTCGGCGTACGGGGCTTTCTCGCCGCCACCGCCACCTACGGCGACCGACGTCCATTCGGGCACTATCGGATCACCCGCACCGCCGACGGGAAGGCCATCGGAGGCATCGGTTTCAAGGGTCAGCCGGAGAACGGACGCGTTGAGGTCGGTTACGGCCTCGCCCCATCAGCCCGGGGGAACGGCTACGCGGCGGAGGCGCTCGCCGCCCTGCTCGACCTCGCGACCGCGCACGGACTGTCCCGGGTTGTCGCCGAGACCACCGGCGACAACGTCGCTTCCCGGCGGACCCTCGAACATGCCGGCTTCCGGCACACCGGCACCAACGACGACCTCTACCGGTACGAGGTACTCCTCGGTGCCCCTTCGCGACCGACTCGCACCTGGTAGGCCGATTCCCCAGCGGCCCGCGGCAGCCGAGGTCACTGACGGGGCAGCAGCCCTCGTTCGGTCAGGTAGGCGCGCAACGTCTCGGCATCCTCGGCGGACATCAGCCAGCGCGGGATCACGGTCGCCGGCATTCGGCCGACGTACACGACCCAGAAATCTCCGGCGTCGCGCACCTGGGTGACACCGTCCCAGGCGATGCCGCCGGACTCCGAGCCGCTGCGCATCATGATGTTGTCATCGGTGATGTCGTAGGCGCCCTCGACGGCGTAGCTACCGGAGCGGCGTCGGGCGCGCGCCAGCACCCACGGCCGGTACAGCATCGACAGCACGCCGGCCACGACCAGCGCGGTCCACAGCGGCGTACTCCGCTCGCCCCACCCGAACCCCCGTGAGACGACGAGACCGATGACCCCGACCACCGTCAGGACCGCGCCGATGTAGCCGAATCTGCGCAGCCGGACGTTGCCGAGGGCAGCGGCCACCCGGCCCGGGTAGGCGGGGTCGGCGGGGACGTCGAAGCGGATGTGCACGCCAGAACGATAGTGCCTCCACCCGCCCCTGAGGTCAGGCCACCAGTTTCGGCTTCGAGGGCACCGGCACCGGCCCGCCGAGGGTCCGCCCGGGGGCCCGGCGGATGGTGGAGACTGGCCGGCATGGCTGATCTGAACGACGCGAAGGCGGCGCTGCACGACTACCTCCGGGGGAACCGCGAAGACCTCATCTGGAAGCTCGACGGGCTCAGCGAACGCGAGGTCAGACTCCCCCGCACGGCGACCGGCAACAACCTGCTGGGCGTGCTCAAGCACTGCCTCAATGTCGAGGCCGGCTACTTCGGGCCCACCTTCGGCCGCGAATTCCCGACGCCCGACGAGCTGGTCCCGATGGCGGCGTACGACGAGGACCCGCAGGCGGACTGGTACGCCCGCGAGGACGAGACGAAGGACGGGCTGATCGACCTGTATCGCCGGGTCGGCGCGTTCGCCGACCAGACGATCGACCAGCTACCGCTCGACGCGCCGGGGCAGGTGCCGTGGTGGCGGCCAGGTCGGCAGGACGTGACGCTACAGCGGATCATCATCCACGTGACCTGCGATGTCGCCCGGCACGCCGGGCACGCCGACATCATGCGCGAACAGCACGACACGGCGGTCGGCCTCCGGCGGGACGCCACCAACATCCTCGACGACTACGACTGGCCGGCTTACGTGACCAAGCTGACGAAGCTGGCCGACCAGTTCGGATGATCGGGAGGCTGCCGGCGTGCGAGACGACCTCGACCAGATCGAAGCGGCTTTCCTGGGCACGCCCCTGGCCGGCCTGGAGGTCGCCGTCGCTTTACCGGCCGGTGACGCGTCGTGCGTCCAGAACCGACCCTGACCACCCGACGGCGCGGCCCCACCCGGCTACTCCGGTTGCTCGGTTGCTGGCCTCGCGGTCTGGGTGACCCCTTCCTGGCGCAGTTCGAGGGTGTAGGGCTGGTCGTCGGTCCGGACGAACCGAACCTCCAGATCGAGGTCCGGGTGTCGGTAGCGACCGTCCGGGTCCGCCAGGAGGACAACCGGTTGCTGGGTCGAGGCGGCGAAGGTCAGTTGGCCGTCGGTGACCGCGATGTCGATCGGGTAGTCCTCGCGCAGGACGTAGCGGCCTGTGACGTCGGCGGGCGGCGCGGCGGTGATTCTGGTGGTGGCGTACCGACGGTCCGCGGCGGCGCGGATGCTGACCAGCAGCTCCCAGCCATCCTCGGAGTTGGTCATCGCCGCGACCGCGGTGCCGCTGTCGGGCCACACGTAGGAGAAGCAGGTGTAGCCGACGTTCGACCCGGTGTGTCCGAAACGCCGTCCGGCGCGGTCGTCGAGTTCGGTGCCGAGCCCGTAGCTGCCGCCAGGAATCTGCGGTGTGCACATCTGGGTGGCCAGGTCGCGGTCGAGCAGCTTCGAACTTCCCGAGACGGCTCGGGCGATTTCGAGGTCGAGCCGGAGCAGGTCGGCCGGGGTGCTCCACAGTCCAGCCGCGGCCAGCTCCGGTTGCGTTCGCCAGCCGCCGGGAATCCTGGTGCCGCCGCCGTGGTGGCCATGGGCCACCTGATCCGGTCGCTGGTGCGGAAACTGCTGGTCGAAGCTGCTGTCGGCCATGGCCAGCGGTTCCAGCACCAGAGTTCGCAGGAGGTCCTCGAACGGGGTCCCGGTCGCGTCCACCATCAGCTGCTGGAGCACCGAGTAGTGGCTGCCCGAATACCGGAAGCGGCTACCGGGCAACAGGGTCGGCCGGACCGGTGGCGTAGTCGTCGCGCCGCTGCCTTCCAGGACCTGCAACAGCGACGGGGCGCGATCTGCGGGATAGCCGCGGTACCAGGTGTCGGACAGCCCGGCGGTGTGCGCCAGTAGCTGTCGTACCGTGACTTCTGGCTGCCGGCATTTCCGGTCGGGTAGGTGCCACGAGGTGAGGTACTCGTCGATGTCGGCGTCGAGGTCCAGGACACCGGCCTGGACCAGTAGCAGCGCGCCGAACGCCGCGACATGCTTACTGATCGAACAGGCCGCGAAGGCGGTGCTCGCGGTCACCGGCGTCGACGTGCCACCAGCCAGGACGCCAAACCCTGCCGCCGACACCTGCCCGCCCACGTGGCCGACGGCAATGCTGACCCCCGGCACGTCGTAGCTGCTCATCAGCTCGGGCAAGGCCGCGGTGTCCGGCGACAGCCGCCCGGACGACACCTGCCGGTCAAGCTCGCCCAGCAACGAGACCCAGTCCTGCGGTAACCCCACGTCCTCCACGCCGTCGATTCTTGACCGCGCGTACCCGTGGATCAACTCTCGTCTACCGGCAGGGCGAGCGTCGACCAGCTACAAAGGATCAAGCCTCTGTACGCCGCCCCTGAGGAGCCTCGCCGATGACCCTGCTGGAGCGTCTGCACCTGGCCGGTATGCGTGACGCCGTGACGGTGCAGCCGGTGACCGGCGGGCTCGCGGCGCTCGCGGGCATCGCGACCCGCCGGGACGCTCCACCGGTCTTCGTCAAGGCCTTCGCCGACCCGCCGGCCGACGACGTCTTCGTGGCCGAGGCCGAAGGGCTGGCCGCCCTGCGCGAGCTCGGCGGTGTGGCGACGCCCGAGGTGATCCTGGCGGACCGGGACCTCCTGGTGCTGTCGGTGTTGCGCGAGCGGCCGCGAAGCGAGGCCTTCTGGGAGCAGTTCGCGCACCTGCTCGCCCGCCTGCACCTGAACACGACCCATCCTCGCTTCGGCTGGCACCACGACAACTGGCTGGGCCGTCGCCGCCAGGTCAACACGTGGAACGACGACGGCTTCGCGTTCTTCGCGCAGCACCGGCTGCTGCGGTGGCTCGACGAGCCCCGCGTCGAGGCGGCGCTCGACGCGGGAGACCGGGCGGCGCTGGAACGACTCTGTGACCGGCTGCCCGACCTGCTGCCGGAGCGGCCGGCGTGTCTGACGCACGGCGACCTGTGGGCACAGAACATCCTGGCCAACGCGGACGGAGAGCCCGCGCTGATCGACCCGGCCGTGTCGTACCTGTGGGCCGAGGTCGACCTCGCGCACGTGTGGTCCACCTCGCCCCCACCCGAGGCACGACGGATGTTCGAGGTCTACGCGGAGCTGACCTCGCTCGACCGCGGCTGGGAGGCCCACATGCCGGTCATCCAGCTGCGACAACACCTCGCCGTGCTGGCCCAGTTCGACGACGACTGGGGCGCAGCCGACCAGATCCGCGCCGTCCTGGCCCCGTTCCGGACACGATCCTGACCCGAGGCCCGGCCGTCAACGGCGGCAGCCGGCCCGGCCAGCCGATCCGGTCGACGGCCGGCGGGGCCCGTGCGCGGAGCGGGGTCGGGCCCTCGATTACGGTGGCCCCTGGAATGGGGGTGGACCATGGCACCGGAGGTGTCGCCGCGAAGGGCCAGGGCCGTGCTCGTCACGCTCTCCCTCGCCGCGTTCGCGTTCATCACGACCGAGTTGCTGCCCGTCGGTCTGCTGACCCGCATCGCACCTGATCTCGACCGGTCCCGCTCCCAGGTGGGTCTGCTGGTAAGTGGGTACGCCGTGGTGGTCGTGCTGGCGTCCGTGCCGCTGGCCCGGTTGACCCAGCGGATTCCCCGCCGGCAGCTGCTCGGCGTCACGATGCTCCTGTTCGCCGCCGCGAACGCCGCCGCCGCGCTCGCGCAGACGTACGCCGTGCTGGCCGGCTCCCGCCTGGTGACCGCCCTCGCCCAGGCGCTGTTCTGGTCCATCGCCACGGCGACCGTGATCGGGCCGTTCCCGGTCGCGGTGCGCGGACGGGCGGTGGCGCTGTTCGCGACCGGGGCGACGCTCGCCCCGGTGCTCGGCGTACCCCTCGGCACCTGGCTCGGGCAGCAGGCCGGCTGGCGGGCGGCGTTCGCGGTGCTGGCCGGGGTCGGTCTGGCGATCGCCGCCGCGGTGCTGGTCCTCCTTCCGTCCTATCCCCCGGCCGCCGGTGGCGCCGCCCGGGGCACCGCACCGGACGGGCGGCGTTTCGCCGTCCTGCTGATCGCCACCGCCCTCGGCATCGGCGGCTTCATGACCCTGCAGACCTACGTGACACCGTTCCTGCTCGACGTCAGCGGGTTCGCCGACGCGGTGCTGGCGCCGCTGCTGTTCGTCTCCGGCGCGGCGGGGGTCGTCGGCACCCTGGTCGCGGCCCGGACTCTGGACACCCGGCCGATCGCCTCGCTGCTGACGCCGCTGGGCATCGGCACGGCCTCGCTGCTCGGGTTGTACGCGCTCGGCGCGCTCAAGCCGGGTGTGGTCGTGCTCCTCGCCGGGATCGGCCTCGCGTACGCGGCGTTCGGCTCGGCCGTGCAGAACCGGATGCTGCAACTGGCCCCGGGCAGCACCGACATCGCGTCGGCCGGTGTCAGCACCGCCTTCAACGCCGGCATCGCCGGCGGCTCACTGCTCGGCGGTGCCCTCCTGCCCACCTCGGGGGCACGCCCGCTGGCACTCGCCGGCGGGCTGCTGGCGCTGGCCGCCCTCACCCTGCTCGCCGTGGACGCCCGCCGCAACCGCGTCGTCGGGCCGGAGCCGACCCCCGCCCGTCCCCCGGCTACGCGCCGGTCGGACCCGGCTGCGGACGGAAAACCTTCCGGTACGCGCCTGGTGTGACGCCGAGGAGTTGCCCGAACTGGAATCGGAAGTTGCTCGTGGTCGGGAACCCGGTCTGGGCAGCGATCCGGTCGACGGTGTGGTCGGTCGTCTCCAGCAGGTCCTGCGCGTGACGGATGCGTACCCCCGACACCCACTGCATGGGGCTCTGCCCTGTCTCGTCCTTGAATCGACGGGTCAGCGTACGCACGCTCATGCCGGCGGCGGCGGCGATGTCGGCGAGGGTGAGGTCCCGGTACGCGTTCGCCTCGATCCAGGAGAGCGCCCGTTGCAGAGTCGACGTCCGGTAGGTGGGGCGGTTCCGGACGATGTACTGCGCCTGCCCGCCCGGGCGGTGCAGCGGCGCGACGGCGAGGCGGGCGGCGTCCGCCGCGACGGCCATCCCGTAGTCGCCCTGAACGATGTGCAGGCACAGGTCGAGACCGGAGGCGGCTCCGGCGGACGTCAGGATGCTCCCGTTGTCGGTGTAGAGCACGTCGGGGTTCATTCGGACGGCGGGATGCCGTCGGATGAACTCGTCCGCGGCGAGCCAGTGTGTCGTCGCGTCCCGGCCATCGAGCAGGCCCGCCTCGGCCACTGTGAACGCGCCGACGCAGATCGACGCGACCCGCGTCCCGCGCGCCGCGGCGGCCCGTAGGGCGGCGAGAACGGCGGGCGGCGAGGGCTGCAACGGGTCGTTCCTTCCCGGCACCACGACAAGGTCCGCCCGCTCGATGGCGTCCAGCTCCTCGTCGACGGCCAGGCGCAGCGGACCGGCTTGGACGGACGGCTCGTGGCCGGCGACGACGAGCCGGTATCCCGGACGACCGTCGGGTAGGCGCACGCGCCCGAAGGTTTCGATCGCGGTGGCTATATCGAACGCGATCGCATCCGGAAGAGCGAGCACCACGACCGTGTACATCCCAGCAGAATAGGGCACTCGGCCGTTGGCCAGATACAGGCGAAGTCTGTCTTGATTGCCATCGGCAGCGCCGCTGGCAAGGCGCGACCATGGAGGACACCTCCACCGGAAGAGATCACTCATGCCTCGATTGCACGCCCAGTTCGTACTCTTCGACGGGTTCGACCCCCTCGACGTCATCGCCTCGTTCGAGGTGCTGACCGCCGGAAGCCAACTCCTCGGCGGCGCGCTCGCGGTGGAACTCGTCTGCGCGGGCGGTCCCCGCGTCGTGCGGTCCGGCAACCCCCAGATCAGCCTCACCGCAACCGCCAGACTCGACCCGGACGCACCCGGTTACGTGGTCGTCCCAGGGGCGGTCGGCCCCGTCGACGGAGACCCGGACGCCGGGGACGAGACCATCCCCGTACTCCTGGGCCGTTTCGCGTCGAGCGACGCGATGCCCCTTCTCCGTCGCGCGCTCGACAACCCGGACATCACTGTCGCGGCCTTCTGCGGCGGATCACTCGCCCTCGCGATGGCCGGTCTCCTGGAGGGCCACACCGCGACCACGCACGGGCTCGGCATCGACCTGCTCGGCGCCACGGGGGTGACCGCCGTCCGCGCCCGCGTGGTCGACGACGGCGACCTCGTCAGCGGCGGCGGCGTCACGTCGGGTCTCGACGTAGCCCTCTACCTGCTCGAACGTGACTTCGGCTCGCCGACGGCGCTCGCCGTGGAGGAGCTGTTCGAGTACGAGCGACGCGGCACCACCTGGCGACCGCCGCAGACGAGCGTGCTCGGCGAGGGGGCCAGCGCGTGAGTGCGTTCCTGCTGTCGGTCCACGTGCTCGCGGCCATTCTCACCATCGGCCCGGTCGCCATCGCCGCGAGCATGTTCCCGCGCTTCGCGCGCCTCGCCCCCGCCGCGCCCGACGAGCCAGGGAGGGTTGCCGCCGTGCGCATCCTGCACCGCATCACCCGGGTCTACGCGGTGATCGGCGTGCTCGTGCCGGTGTTCGGCCTCGCGACGGCCGCGAGCCTCGGCGTGCTCGGCGACCGGTGGCTGATCGTATCGATGATCCTGACGGTCGCGGCGGCCGCGATGTTGATCGCCCTCATTCTGCCTGGTCAGAAACGCGTCGTCGGTGCGCTCGACACGGGCGAGTCCGTGCCAGATGGCGCCGCACACCGACTCGGGATGCTGACGGGCGTGTTCAACCTGCTGTGGGCGATCGTCGTCGTGCTGATGATCTACCGGCCTGGCTCGACCACGGGGGTTGGTCGCTGAGCCCGCGTCGGACTCTGCCGATCCTGGAGCGGCGGGACAGCAGGTATCCGGTCCCCGCCGCGGCGAGAGCGCGCTGCGTCGCATCGTCTGAGCACGCCCCCTCGTCCACGGGCGGTCGGTCACCCGCTGCCCGCGCTGACGGCCGCCATCATGATCAGGGTGCGCCGCCGCCGTCGACTCATCAGCGCGAAACAGGCGGTGAGCACCACCATCTCCAGCTCGGCCCACTCGCCGGTGACGTCGACGCGGATCGGCCCGCCCAGTCGGCCGGGGAGGCGCACCGCGAGGCGGTTCCCGTCGCGTACCAGCTCACCGCCGCACCGACCGGGCGCCCAGTGGGCCACCCCGCCAGGCCCCGGCACGTGCGACCGGCCCGGGTCGAGTCGCACCGGCACGCCGTGCTCGCCCTGGGCCGTGAACCCGATGCGCCGGCGGCCGGTCGGTTCGACCGTCCAGAGGCCGGTGCCGGTGCGGATCTCGCCGCACCGCCAGGTCCAGCCGGTACGCAGCGAGGCGCGCGGCGCGGAGTCGAGGACGAAAGCCCCGTCCTGCTTGCGTACGGTCAGCTCGGTCATCGGTTATTCCCTTCCGGGCGCGGCCGGGGCAGGCCGAGGATGAGGATGACGCCGACGCTCAGGTGCAGCAGCGCGAGGGTCGCCTTCGCTCCCCCGCCGACGCCACTGGGTGGCCCGACCACGAGCGACAGCAGCAGGACCGCGACCGCGATCGAGGTCCACCAGACGCGGGAGCGGTTGGTGAGCCGTTCCAACGCCGCGAGCAGCGCCCAGCCGGCCAGTGCCGCGACCGCGGCGGCCACGACGACCGCGGTCACCGTGACCTGCCGGGTCGAGCTTGCGGACCGGACCGCCAGGTCGACGCCGGCCGCCGAGTGCAGGAGCGCGAACTCGGCCACCGCCACCACGATCGCGCCGGCCGCCACGGCTGCCCGGCCCAGGAGAAGGTTGTTCGTCATGGCCTGAGTCTGCGGACCGGGCCGGGCCGGGCACGTCGGTCCAGACGCCGCGGCGGCTACGTCCGCTGGCGGCTCGGCGTACTACCAAAGGAGGTGGTCCGGCCGGCCGCGAGCCCAGTAGCGTGCGCGGTGTGAATGCGGCGACGTGCGAGGTCAAGCCGCCGCGGACGGGCCGTTCCGTCCCGGTGGCGGTGACGACTGCGACGACCGTGGCGGTCGGCGCCCTCGTCGCGACCATGCTGTGGTCCGCCACCCGGTCCAGCTCCGCCGGCCTGGTCGGCGTCGACGTCGCGCTGGCGGTGGCCGCCCTGGCCCTCGTTCCGGTGGTCGTCCGCCGCCCGCGGATCGGTGGCGTGCTGGCCGGGCTGCTCGTCGCGCTGTCTCCGGTGGCCACGCCGGTGGCCAGCTTCGCGGTGCTGTTCATCGCCCGCAACCGGCCGTTTCGGCAGGCGGCGGCGGTGGCGGCGGTCGGCGTGGCGGGCGAGGCGGCGCAGGCGTTCTGGCGACCGGTGCCCAGCCTGCCGTACGGGTGGCGGCTGCTGCTGATGACGATCGCGTACGCGGCCCTGCTCGGCTGGGGCACCTGGGCGCAGGCCCGCAACGCCCTGCTGGCGGCGCTGCGGGACCGGGCCCGGCGGGCCGAGCAGGAGCAGGAACGGCGGGTCGTCGAGGCGCGGGCGGCGGAGCGCAGCCGGATCGCGCGGGAGATGCACGATGTGCTGGCCCACCGGCTGTCCCTGCTGGCGGCAGCCGCCGGCGCGATGGAGTACCGGCCGGACGCGCCGCCCGAGCGACTCAGCGCCGCCGCCGGGGTGATCCGGGCCAGCGCCCATCACGCCCTCGACGAGCTGCGCGAGGTCATCACGCTGCTGCGCAGCGACGACGTCGAGTCGCCGACCGACGCGCCACCCGGGCAGACCCTCGCCGACCTGCCACGCCTGATCGACGAGGCGCGGGCCGCCGGGCAACAGGTCGAGGTCGACGACCCGCTCGGCCCGGCGGTCGAGATCCCCCCGACGGTTGGCCGGACCGCGTACCGGATCGCGCAGGAGGCGTTGACCAACGCCCGCAAGCACGCCGCCGGCCAGCCGGTCCGGCTGGTGCTCGGCGGCGCGCCCGGCTCCGGTCTGAGCATCGCGGTGAGCAACCCGACCACGCCCGACAGCGGCGCCACCGGCAGCGCCGGCACCGGCCTGATCGGCCTCGCCGAACGGGCCGCGCTCACCGGTGGACGCGTCACCCACCACGTCGACGCCGCAGGCCGGTTCCACCTCAGCGCGTGGCTGCCGTGGCCGACATGACGGGCCCGATCCGGGTCGTCATCGTCGACGACGACCCTCTCGTACGGGGGATGCTCACGCTGATGCTCGACGGCGCCGACGGGATCGTCGTGGTGGGCGAGGCCGCCGACGGCGCCACGGCGATCACGGCGGTGGACCGGCACCTGCCCGACGTGGTGCTGATGGACATCAGGATGCCCGGCGTCAACGGCATCACCGCCACCGAGCGCCTGCGCCGCCGCCACCGGCCACCCGAGATCATCGTGCTCACCACGTTCGACACCGACGAGCACGTCCTGCGAGCCCTCCGGGCCGGCGCGAGCGGCTTCCTGCTCAAGGACACCCCGCCCGAGCAGATCAGTCAGGCGGTCCGCGCGGTGGCGGCCGGAAACCCGATGCTGTCTCCGGGCGTGACGCGCCGTCTCATGGAGCGGGTCGCGTCGGGGGCGGAAACCTACGAGCAGGCGCACGAGCGGTTGGCCCTGCTCACGCCCCGGGAGCGCGACGTCGTGCTGGCCATCGCGCAGGGGCGCTCCAACGCCGAGATCGCCAGCGAGCTGCTGATGAGCGTGACGACGGTGAAGGCCCACGTCTCGCACATCCTGACCAAGCTGGACCTCGACAACCGTACCCAGATCGCCCTGCTCGCCCACGACGGCCGGCTCCTCTGACTGCGAGCCGGCGGTCAGGCCAGCACCGCCGGCAGGACGAGGACGGCGAAACGGATCACCCGCCCGGAGAGGCACGCGCCGGCGAACTCCCAGCGTCGAAGGCCCGCGCTGCCCGCGGCGAGGCTGACCACGGCCAGCGGTGGAACCCCGACCGCGGCGGAGACCAGCACGGTCGGTAGGGCGGTGCGGCGGCGGGAGAGCCAGCGCCGGATCGGCTCGGTCCACCGGGCGGTCCGAGCCGCCGCGCGACCGGACCTTCTCCGGTGCGTGACCTTCCGGAACAGTCTCCCCGAGCCGCGACGCGCCGACTCGAACAGGAGCAGCTTGCCGGCGGTCTGCCCGAGCGCCAGAGCGACCACGGCGACGAGGGCGTGGCCGCCACGTTGCCCGGCGACCACGGCGTAGGCCTCGGCGTTGACGACCGGGACGAGCGCCGAGGCGAGACCGTAGCCGAGCGCCACCACGGCCTCGGCGAAACTGCTCACGCCCGACCGTCCCGTTCGAGCAGCCGGACCACCGCTGCGGCCGACCACAGCTTGACCGCGACGACGGCGACGGCGATGCCCAGCGCGAGCGGGTACTGGTCGAACGCGATGGCGCCGATGACCCCGGCGGTGTTGGCGACCTTGGCCAGGGGCGACCAGTTCAACGCCCACACCCGCCGGTCGACCAGGTGGAAGTGGTTGGGGCTGAGCACCGGCCAGCACAGGAACGCCAGCGACAGCATGGTGTCCAGCACCAGGAACGAGAGCAGGAAGACCACTGCCACGACCGCGACGTCCGGCACGAGGGAGACCAGGCCCACGCAGAGTACGGCGGTGCACGCGCGGTCGCTCACGATGTCGAAGACGGCCCCGGCGCGGGTCTCCTGTCCGAGCCGCCGGGCGGCCCAGCCGTCGAGCACGTCGCCGAGCCAGTAGATACCGTACGATACCGCCAGCAATGCCACTGACCCGGAGACGAGGGCGACGATACCGACGCTGACAGCGGCGACCGTGCGAATGGCGGTGATGTAGTTGGGAACCGTACGAAGCGGGCCGACCGTGATGGCGGCGCGGGAGTCAACGAGAGTCACCTCCGCAGCGTCGTGCGGTGCGCGTCGTCGCGGAACGTGCCGCGGTGCCGATCTCGTCCCGAGGGCGGTACCAAGGTGCCGGCCGATCCGGTACCTGGGTACTGGCCGCTCTTCCGGCTGGTCGCGGAGACTGAGCGGGTGCTGACTGAGATACGCGCACGGTTGCGCGACCCCGGGCGAGTGCGCCGGCTCGCGTACGCCGCAGTGGTTTTGATCATCGCCTCGGTGGTCACCACCGTCGAGGGCGGCGTGTCCGTGCCGGCGGGCTGGGCGTGGCTGGTGCTGCCGGTCGGCCTCGGGGCCACGGCGCTGCGCCCCCGCTACCGAACCCTCATCTTCGCGGTCTGCGCGGGGTTCGTGGCGATCGTGAGCACCGGGGAGTCGGTGCAGTTGGGCCTCGCGGCCGCCGGCCTGGTGTTCGTCTCGGTCTGCGAGGACCCGGCCCGACACCCGTGGCTGGGTTGGGTGGGTGGCTTGGTTGGCGCGGCCGGCGCTCTCACCATCGCGCTGCTCAACGGGCGCGGGCTGTACGAACAGCCGTTCTTCTTCGCGACGGCCGGCTACCTGCTGGCGATCCTGTTGCGATCGTGGTCGCACGGCTACGCCCTCAGCCGGGAGACTGACGAGCTGCGCGGCCAGGCGGTCTGGCTCGAACAGCGCACCAACCTGGCCCGCGAGCTGCACGACGTGGTCGGCCACCACGTCACCGCGATGGTGGTGCAGGCCGAGGCGGGCCAGCTCAGTGACGACCCAGGGGCGGCGCTGCGGGCGGTCGCGGACAGCGGACGCACCGCACTGGGTGAGCTCGACGCGCTCGTCGTGCACCTGCGCGATCCGGACGCGGCGATCGCGGTGAGCGCGCCGCCGCGCCTGTCCGACATCGACGAGCTGCTCGCCCAGCCGCTGCGCCAGCAGGGCGTGACGGTGCGGGTCCAGGTGGACCCCGAGCCGGGCCTGGACGAGGTCGGTGTGTTGACCGCCTACCGCATCGCCCAGGAGGCCCTCACCAACATCTCCCGCCACGCGAGAGCCACGGCGGCCTGGGTCGAGTTGGTCCGCGTCGGCGACCACGCCCGCCTGCGGGTCAGCGACGACGGCATCGGGCCGCCCCGCGCACCCACGAACGGCTCGGGCCTGCTCGGCATCGGGGAGCGCGTCTCCGCACACGGTGGGAGCTGGGAGCTGAGTCAGCGTCCCGGCGGGGGCACCATGGTGCAGGCCAACCTGCCGGTGGCGAACCCGTGATCCGCGTCGCGATCGCCGACGACCAGGAGCTGGTCCGGGACGGCTTCAGCCTGATCCTGCGGTCCCAACCCGACATCGAGGTCGCGGCCGAGGCCGCCGACGGCCGGCAGTTCCTCGACGCCGTGCGTCGCGATTCCCGCATCGACGTCGCCCTCGTCGACATCCGCATGCCGGTACTCGACGGCCTGCAAGCCACCCGCGAGCTGGTCACGATCCCGCACTCCCCGGCCGTCATCGTCGTCACCACCTTCGACGACGACGCCTACGTCCTGGACGCCATCGCCTCCGGCGCCCGCGGGTTTCTGCTCAAGCGGTCCAGCGCCCGCGACCTGATCGCCGCGGTGCGCACCGTCGCGGCCGGCGAGGCGGTTCTCTCCGCCGAGGTCACCGGTGCCGTCCTCGACCGGGTCCGCGCGACCGGGCCGGCCACCCGCGTGGAGTTGGCCGCCTACCAGCTGACCGCACGGGAGACCGACGTGCTCACCCTGATCGGCGCCGGGCTCAACAACAACGAGATCGCCGAACGCCTCTACCTGTCCATGAGCACCGTCAAGACCCACGTCACCAACGTGCTGGCCAAGACCGGCAGCCGGGACCGCGTCCGAGCCGCCATCCTGGCGATCCAGGCCGGCCTCGCACCATGAGTGAGGAATCGGCGCTGAGGGTCGTAGGGTTGCGGTATGGCACAACGACTCGTCAGCGTATGGCAACCGTTCTTCCTTGCTAGCGAGAGTCAGGGCGCGGCCGTCGACGCCGCGACCGAGTTGGAGGACCTCGGCTACTCACGAATCTGGTTCTCCGGTGGTTTCGGCGAGAACGTCGCCCCCCGCTTCCGGGAGCTCCTGGACGGGACCACGCGCATCGGGGTCGCGACCGGGATCGTGAGCATCTGGCACTCGTCGCCGGCCGAGGCGGCGGCGTTCGCCAAGGACGCGGAGCAGGCGCATCCCGGCCGGTTCCTGCTCGGTCTCGGCGCCAGCCACGCGGTGGTGGTGGAGAGTGACGGCACCGACTACCGCAAGCCGTACTCGCGGATGGTGCAGTACCTCGACGGCCTCGACGCGGCCGGGCTCTCGCCCGAGCGGCGCATCCTGGCCGCCCTGGGCCCGCGGATGCTCGAACTCTCCCGCGACCGCTCGACCGGGGCGCACCCGTACTTCGTCCCTGCCGAACACACCGCCGAAGCCCGGGCGGCAATCGGACCGGACCGGCTGCTCGCCCCCGAGGTCGCGGTGGTCCTCGACGCGGACGCCACCACCGCGCGCGCCAACGCCCGGCAGTACGCGAGCGGATACCTCGCACTGCCGAACTACACCAACAACCTGCGGCGATTCGGCTGGACCGACGAGGACTTCGCCAACGGCGGCAGCGACCGCCTCATCGACGCCCTGATCCCCTGGGGCACCGTCGAGACGGTGGTGGCCGGGCTGGAGAAGCACTACCAGGCCGGGGCCGATGAGGTGGCGATCCAGGTGCTCAACGGGGGCGACGCCACGACGTTCCCCGCCGACGCGTTCCGCGCCCTCGCCGCGGCCCTGATCTGACTTCCGAAACCCGCAGCCGCGACACCGCTCAGGCTCGCCCGATGAGATCGAGGCCGGTCAGGTCCGCCGACAGCACCCAGAGCCGGGCTGCCTCGCTGCTGTCCGTGGGGCTGCCGTCGGTGATGCGGCAGTCCGCGCAGTAGTCGCCGCCGTTCGCGTCGAGGTGGGGTGACGTGGCGGCCCAGACCTGGGTCGCCGCGCCTTGCTCGACGGTCTTGAACAGGCCCGGCGCGGGAGTGCCGTCGGCGTCCATCCAGCCGGCGGCGACCATCTCCTCGACTCCGAGGTGCCGTTGCAGGGGGGTGAGGATCCAGCCGGGGTTGACGGAGAAGGCGCGGACGCGGTGCGGCCTGCCGAGCAGGTCGAGGTGGCGGGCGAACAGGATGTTCGCGAGCTTGGACTGGGTGTACGCATCCCACTTGTCGTACCCGCGCTCGAACTGCACGTCGTCCCACCGGATACGCCATGCCGGGTTGCGCCCGGAGGCCACCGAGACGACGCGAGCCGTGTCGGGGGCGGTGAGCGCCGGCCACAACAGGTTCGTCAGTGCGTAGTGGCCGAGGTGGTTGATCGCGAAGTGCCCTTCCCAGCCGGGTCCAACCCGGGTTTCCGGGCAGGCCATGATGCCGGCGCTCGCGATCAGGATGTCGAGGGCGGGATGGCTGCGGAGGAACCGCACGGCGAAGGCCTCGACGGAGGCGAGGTCGGCGAGATCGAGGTGGTCGACCTCGACCCCGGGTACGTCGGCGAGTGCCTGCTGCGCCGCGTCCGGGCGGAGAGCGGGGACGACGACCCCAGCCCCCGCTCGGGTGAGCGCGCGGGTCGTGGCGAGACCGAGGCCGGAGTAGCCGCCCGTGACGAGGGCTGTCTTGCCGGTGAGGTCGATCCCGGCGAGGACGTCTGCGGTCGTACTGTGGGCACCGAACCTGGTGTGGGTCGTGTCGCTGGTCATGCCGCGGACGCTAGGTGCTAGACCGAGGTCTAGGTCAATGGCTACGGTCGACGCCATGGCGGACAGCGGCCTGAGCATCGGGCAGGTGGCGCAACGCACCGGGTTGAGCGTGCACACCCTGCGGCTCTACGAGCGTGAGGGCCTGTTGGCCAGCGAGGTGCGGCGCGACGGGTCCGGGAGGCGCGTCTACAGCGCCTGGGACGTCGAGTGGCTGGCGAATTGCGTGAAGTTCCGTGCCTCCGGGATGCCGCTCACCACGATCAGCCGCCTGGCCCAACTCGTACGCGAGGGCAGCGGCAACGAGAGCGAGCGGCTCACGTTGCTCCGCGAACACCAGCGCCACATCACCGATCAGCTCACGAAGCTGCACGACACCCTCGAACTCATCAACGGCAAAGTGGCCAGCTACGAACAACACCTCGCCGCCGGCGCCTCCGGTGATCCCTGGCAACAGCAACCCCAGCCCGCCCCGACGGAGCACACACAGCAGCTGGGTTGACGAACACCGCCGCCCAGACCGGGTTCGTCGTTTGGGGCGTCGGGTTGCGGTGCCGGGTTGGTGGGTAGGAGCTGAATGTCGGGCAGATGGGTACGCTGCACCGGCGGTGGCCTCAGCCAAGCACCACCGCACCACGGCCACCCGCACTGCCCGGGTGGCACCACCGGCGTTCCCGTATCCGCAGACGAGAGGCGAGACCACACCATGACCGCAGTACCCGACCAACGGTCTACTGCTGCTGCGGGTCCGGCGGCTGCCGAGCAAGCAGCGGAGGAGGACCTGCGGGCGCTGTTCGGGCAGTCCATCGCCGTCTTCGCGTCGCTGGCGGGGCCATCGCACCTGGTGGAGACGGCGAACCCGGCGTTCTTCGCCACCATCGGCGACGAACGGGCCCGGGTCGGGGTCGCGATCGCCGAGCTGATGCCCGAACTGACCGGTCAGGGCTTCATCGGTCTCCTGGACCAGGTCTTCCGCACGGGCGAGCCCTACACCGGCCGTGACGTCCGCGTCGTGCTGGGCAGCGGCCCGCAGGCGCGGGAGGCGTTCTTCGACTTCACCTACGAGCCCCGCCGGGACGCCGGCGGCAACGTCACCGGGATTCGCGTGCTCGGCGTGGAGACCACTCAGGTCAAGCATGCCCAACGGCTGATGGCCGAACACCGCGCCCTGCTGGAGCAGATCGCCCGCCAGGCACCCCTGGCCGAGGTGCTCGACGGGATGGCCCGCTGTATCGAGAACCTCGCACCGCAGGAGGTGCTCGTCTCCGTGCTGCTCGCCGACCCCGACGCCCGGCACCTGCGCCACGGCGCCGCGCCGAGCCTGCCCGACTTCTACAACCAGGCCATCGACGGCATCGCGACCGGCGAAGGTGTCGGCTCGTGCGGCACCGCCGCCCACCGGCGGGAACCGGTCATCGTCACCGACATCGCCACCGATCCGTTCTGGGACGACTTCCGGGACCTGGCCGACCAGGCCGGGTTGGCGGCCTGCTGGTCCACCCCGATCCTGGCCCGCGACGGCGGCCTGTTGGGCACCTTCGCGATGTATCACCGCACCCCGCGCGTCCCGCAGGACACCGACCTCGCCCTCACCCGGCTCTTCGCCGGCACCGCGGCCCTGGCCATCGAACGCCACCACATCGAGCAGGCGAAGCTCGCCGCCGAAGAGCGGGCCAAGTCGGCCAATGACGAGCTGGCCAAGGTGCTGCGCGTGGAACGGGAACTACGCGCCGAGGCCGAGCAGCGCGCCACCGTCGCCGCCGAACTCGCCGCCCAGATGCGTGCCGCCGCGGCCGCGCAGGCCGCCACGCCACACCCCGAGCACTGCCAGCTCGGTGGCACCGACGGGTGCACCGCGCGAGCCGAGATCAAGATCGCCGATTCGTGGGGCGACGCGGCGTGGGGCTGCCCCGCCCACGTCGAAGAGGCCATCCTCAACGTGCGGTCGGTCTTCATCGCCAGCGAGGAACTCGGTGGCCTGACCGCCTACCTCAACCGCTGACCGCCCGCGGCGCCTGTTGGGCAGCTAGGGACGCCACTCCCTGCGGTAGTCGGGGTGCTCGTTGTACGACTGCACGAGCACTCGGAGCGCGTACGCGAGACCAGCGAAGCGCTCGTCGCCGGGGTCCATCGCTTCGTACTCCCGCGCGAGCATGTCGACCAGGTCGAGCATCGGTAGTTGACTGTCGAGAAGAACGCCGCTCCCGAAGCGGTGAAACACTTCGGCGTACGCGTGGCAGTCCGCCTCATACCTTCTATGAAGGAATCGCAGGAGATCTTCCATCCGCCGATTCTCGCGCACCGACATCTGGGGCTCGAACGCGGCTCACTCGCCGACGTAGCGTCTGCCGCGACCCCTTTTTAAGGCGCAGCGAACACGACCGCGCGGCCTCGACTCGCTGCTGTCGGGAACTTGTCATGTGGCTTGGACCAACCTTTGTGTACGGTCAGGCGCGCTCATCACGCGTTGTCGGAGAGGGAGCGTCGATCGGGTGGGACGATTCATTGGCATCGCCGTAGGTAAATACGATGAGGATCGGCATGTTGCCCTGCGCCATGCGGTACCGGACGTAAGGGCCTTCGCCGAGTTGCTGGGGGCGGACTTCGTCAGCGTATTGTTGGCCGACCCGGACGAGAACACCGCGCGAGACCGACTTCGTGGGCTCGCCGGTGAGCCATCAGACGGGCCGCTGGTGCTGCTGTGGGCTGGACACGGGATCGGATCCCCCACTGGGTTGAGGTTGTTGGCCAGTGACAGTGGAAGCGGGCTGGCGGCTGGGATCAATGCCCTAGACGTGGCCGCGTACTGCGCATCGTCCGGTTCGAGTCAGCTGCTGCTGATCCTGGACGCCTGCTTTTCCGGTGAAGGGTTGCCGGCAGTTGCGGTGGCTACGGAGGTGATGCAGCAACTTCCAGTCGACGGCGAGCATTTGTGGGTAGGAGTGCTGACATCCTGTATGGCGGTGGAAACCGCGCAGGATGGTCTGCTGGGTGAGCGTCTGCGGGCATTGCTGGCACACGGACCGGAGTCGGCGATGCTGCGGCTGCGCTGGTCGGTGCATAACCAGTCGATCCGTGGCGACGACCTTTGCGACGCGGTGATCAAAGAGTGGCCTGGCCAACGGCAGACGCCGCAGTTTCAGGGCAGCGGCAGCGCATGGTGGATGTTCCCTAACCCGCTGTTTGACCCGGGCGCTCCCGAGCAGGTGGTGGAGCACCTGTTACGGGCCGCCCGCGGTGGGGCGCGAGACGACGAACGCTCCTGGTTCACTGGCCGCACGACCGAGGTGAACCAGGTCGTCGCGTGGGTTCGGGCCGGCAAGCCGGGCGTGTACGTGGTGACAGGCTCCGCCGGAACCGGTAAGTCCGCCATCACGGGCCGGGTCGTCAGCCTGTCGAATCCACACGAGCGCGCCCGCCTGCTGACGGAGGGCCGGCCGTGGGAACACGACGATCCTGGCGAACGGTCGATACACGCCCACATTCATGCTCGTGGTCTGAGCGTGGACCAGGCAGCGGAACTGATCGCCGGGCAGTTGGTCAGGTCTGGCGTCCTCCCGCCGCAAGCAACCCGGCGCAACGCCCCAGAGCTGGTCGGCCAGGTGCAGCGGGAAGTAGAGGCAGGCACCGCACCACCGGTGCTGGTGGTGGACGGCGTGGACGAGTCACGTGGCGAAGCCTTCACACTGGCGGAGGAGTTGGTGTCGCGCCTGTCCCGATTCGCGGTGGTGGTGGTGTCCACCCGGGATCTTCCCGGGCTGGGAGGTGGGCCAGGCCTGGTGTCCACGCTGAACCCAGATGGACCCGGAATTGACCTGGACACCGAGCAGGCGCAGGAGCGGACTCGTCGCGATGTTGTCGACTATGTCGCGGCCCGGCTAGCGGGGGTGGATCCCCTCATGGATCCGGCGCTGGTCGCTGAGCTTGTCGGAGCGGGCGTCGCAGCGGCGGATTGGCAGGCCGGTCGGCCATTCCTACTCGCGCGATTGGTGGCCGACCAGCTCAGTGCTGTGCCGGTCGACACCAGTTCCGGGGATTGGCAGGGCCGGGTGGCTGTCTCGGTCGAGCAGGCGTTCGACACTGACCTGGCCACGATCAGCGCACCGCCGGGGCCACACAGGGCGGGAGTGAGTGACCATGTAGCGGTGGCCCGGCATCTGCTCGCGGCGCTGAGTCGGGGCTATGGTGCGGGTCTGCCCGAGGACGAATGGCTGACCATCGCCAACGCCGGACGAGAGCCGGCGGGGGCGTTCGAGCGTGACGATCTCAGTTGGCTGCTGGACCAACTCGGCCGATACATCGTGCAGGACGGTGAGGGCCGCACCGCAGTTTATCGGGTGGCGCATCAGAGCCTGGCTGATCACCTCCATCCGCCCTTCCGCGCCAGTCACCAGCAGGTATTCGATCCAGCTGCGTACGCGATCGCCGCTGCTCTGGCTTCCCTGTACCGGGCGAGACTCGATGCCGGACTGAACGCGGAGCGACCGATATACCTCTGGCGATATTTCTGGCGTCACGCCGCCGACGCTGGCCCGGACGGCTTGCATCTGATACGTCTCCTCGCCGAGGCTGATCAGGCGCTCAGGCCCGACGTGGCAGTGGCAGGGCTACTCGTAGCTGAACGCTTTCGTCAGTGGGGCTACCGGCAGGAAGCCGTGGAACCCACCGAAGAGGCCGTCGCCGTTTACCGGGAACTGGTCGCCAACAACTCCGCGTTCCTACCCGACCTGGCAGGAGCGCTGAACAACCTCGGCATCCGCTACAGCGGGGTCGGTCGGCGATCTGACGCGGTGGCTCCCAGCGAAGAAGCCGTCACCGCCTACCGAGAACTCGCCGCCGCCAGCCCCGCCTTCCTCCCCGAGCTCGCCGCCGCGCTGAACAACCTCGGCAACCACTACAGCGAGGTCGGCCGACGACCGGACGCGGTCGCTCCCACCGAGGAAGCGGTCACCGCCTACCGAGAACTCGCCGCCACCAACCCGGCCTTCCTCCCCAACCTGGCCGGCGCGCTGAACAACCTCGGCAACCGCTACAGCGAGGTCGGTCGACGATCCGACGCCGTCGCTCCCACCGAGGAAGCCGTCACCGTTTACCAAGAACTCGCCGACGCCAACCCGGCCTTCCTCCCCGACCTGGCGGGCGCGCTGAACAACCTCGGCATCTCCTACGGCGAGGTCGGTCGACGATCCGACGCCGTCCCTCCCAGCGAAGCGGCCGTCACCGCCTACCGAGAGCTCGCCGCCACCAACCCGGCCTTCCTCCCCGACCTGGCGGGCGCGCTGAACAACCTCGGCATCCGCTACGGCGAGGTCGGTCGACGATCCGACGCCGTCCCTCCCACCGAGGAGGCCGTCACCACCTACCGGGAGCTCGCCGACGCCAACCCGGCCTTCCTCCCCGACCTGGCCTCCGCGCTGAACAACCTCGGCAACCGCTACAGCGGGGTCGGTCGACGATTCGACGCGGTCGCTCCCACCGAGGAAGCCGTCACCCTGCGCCGGGAACTCGCCGCCACCAACTCCGCCTTCCTTCCCGACCTGGCCGGCGCGCTGAACAACCTCGGCAACCGCTACGGCGAGGTCGGTCGACGATTCGACGCGGTCGCTCCCACCGAGGAAGCCGTCACCCTGCGCCGGGAACTCGCCGCCACCAACCCCGCCTTCCTCCCCGACCTGGCCGCCGCGCTGAACAACCTCGGCAACCGCTACGGCGAGGTCGGTCGACGACCCGACGCGGTCGCTCCCACCGAGGAAGCCGTCAGCGTTTACCGAGAACTCGCCGCCACCAACCCCGCCTTCCTTCCCGCCCTGGCCTCTGCGCTGAACAACCTCGGCATCTCCTACGGCGAGCTCGGTCGACCTGACGCGATCGCTACCACCGAGGAGGCCGTCACGACCTACCGAGAGCTGGTTGCCGCCAACCCCGCCTTCCTCCCCGACCTGGCCTCCGCGCTGAACAACCTCGGCATCCGTTACGGCGAGGTCGGTCGGCGAT
>NZ_JBITGG010000003.1:23693-411896 GCF_044456765.1 Micromonospora sp. NPDC050784
ATCCGACGCGGTCGCTCCCGGCGAGGAAGCCGTCACCACCTACCAAGAACTCGCCGCCACCAACCCCGCGTTCCTCCCCGACCTCGCCTCCGCGCTGAACAACCTCGGCAACCACTACGGCGAGGTCGGTCGGCGATCCGACGCGGTCGCTCCCGGCGAGGAAGCCGTCACCACCTACCAAGAACTCGCCGCCACCAACCCCGCGTTCCTCCCCGACCTCGCCTCCGCGCTCAACAACCTCAGCAACCACTACAGCGCAGCGGGGCGGCCGGCAGAACAGAAGGCAATATGGTCCGCTGTTCTGGCTGACGCGTCCCCGTCGGATATCGCATATCTCCTGCTCACAAGGGCTGCCGCGGCTGATGCGGGCGCCCTCGAAGTCGTCGACTGGGTTGCGACCGCCTTGCGGCACGAGCCAGCCGATCGGGCATTGCTCGGTGCTCTGCATGATCAGGCACGGCGACACCGTCGCGCTGACCCTGGCCGCTTCGATCGTGCCTGGACCACCCTCGCAGGGAATCTCCCGGACTGGCTGACGCTTGATCCAAATCTCCTCGCCACCTCCCAGGCGTGGATCAGCACAGCGAACTACCAGGATGAACGCGACTTTCTCGCGGCCCATCCCGAACTGCTCGCCCCCACCGCCGACAGCGCTGTCGCCGACGCTCTCCTCGTAGTCCGCGACCAGGAAGCTCAGCGGTACCTCACGCTGCGCAACATCGCTCGTAGCGACGGCGTCGCCGCGGCTTACGCCCCCCTACTGCTGACCATTCTCGCCGCCAAGTTCGCCGCCGCCGATCCACTCACGCAAACCACCATGCTCACGGAGCACAACGAGGAACTGCTGACCGAAAGCGCCCGCGAGGCCCTCGCGGCGCTCGCGCTGCGGGACACCGGCGGTGCCGCCGACCGTGCCGACGCGATCCTCGCTCTCGCCCAAGTCGGCGCCGCCGAACCGGCCCTCGATGCGCTGACCCACCCTGAGAAGTTCACCGATCTCATGGCCGCGATCGCGGAAGGCCCCGACCCGACCGCCCTCGATGCCACCGCATTTCTGGCCCGGTCCGTGGCGGAAACAGACGCGGCGGCAGCGACCGCCGACTTCTACACCGCCGTCGCCTCGGCTCTCGTTGACGACCTGGACGAGGCGACGCAGGTTTTGGCCACAGCCCGCCGGCTCGCTCCGGAGCAGACTGCCGCCTGGATCAACCGGCTGGCGAACATCGGCCGACGCCATCCTGCCGCGCTGAACCTCATCAGCGTCCTCACCACCGCAGACGAGCAGCCAGGAGCCCCGGGATGACCAACCCCACGGACTTCGTCGTCGTGCTACCCGGCATCCTCGGCAGCACCCTGCGATATCGCGGCAAGCTGGTTTGGGCGCCCTCAGCCGGCTCGGCACTCCGCGCGATCCGAACCTTCGGTCACAGTGTCCGCGACCTACAACTTCCCGACGGCCTCGGTGACGAGCACCCCGGCGACGGCGTCGATCCGGTTGGCCTGATGCCTGACCTGCACGTGCTGCCCGGCATCTGGACCCCGATCAAGGGGTACGACCGGGTCCTGAACCGGCTACGCTCCCTCGGCTATCGCGAATCCGCCAACCACCCCGACGCCCCGCCCGGCAACCTACTACCCATTGCGTACGACTGGCGGCTGTCCAACCGGTACAACGGCCGACGCCTCGCGTGTCTGATCGAACCCGCCCTCGGACGCTGGCGCGATCAAGGCGGCTCTTACGCCGACGCCAAGGTGACTTTCGTCTGCCACTCGATGGGCGGTCTCATCGCCCGCTGGTACGTCGAGTACTGCGGCGGCGCAGAAACAACTCACAAGCTCATCACCATCGGTACTCCGTACCGGGGATCTGCCAAGGCCCTCGGGCAACTCGTCAACGGCAGCCACAAAGGCATCGGGCGATTCGGCGTCAGCCTTACCGACCTCATCCGCAGCATGCCGTCTATGTACCAACTGCTACCCGAATACGCCTGCCTCGAACACCCCGGCGGCCTCGCTAAGACCACTGAGACCGCCCTACCAGAACTGACCACGGCCAGGATCGACGATGGGATGCGCTTCCACACCCAACTCGCCGAAGCCGAGATCGGCCGCTCAGCCAGCCTCAGCACCACCCACGCCATCATCGGCATCCACCAACCAACCGCCACCACCGCGCGGCTGAGCGGGTCGCGCATCGAACTCATGGACAGCTACGGCACCGACGAACTCCACGGTGACGCCACCGTCCCGATCGTCGCCGCCAGCAGACCCGACGTACCAATGAACAGCCCGCTTCTACGACGTGTCCCCGACCAGCACGGCAACCTGCATCGAAACACCGCCGTCCTCGACGAAATCCACGGCATCCTCACCGCGAGCCCGATCGTCATCCGCGCGCCGCGCACCACCGCGCTCCACGTCGGCACTCCCGACCTACTCCTCGCCGGCGAACCCCTTCCCATTCACGTCGCCACCACGGACGGCAACGCACATCTCATCCGGATCACCGTGTCCGACGAGAACCACAAGGTGGTCGACGCGCGAGTTGCCAGACCCATCGACGGCGCAACGACGACCACCCTCGTCGAAGATCTGCCACCCGGGGCCTACACCATCGACGTCGCCGGACTCACCCCCAGCTCACCAATCGCGCCGGTCAGCACCAACACTCTCATCTGGAGCTAGCCGGCCCTCTGTCGATTGCGGGCCGTCTCGCCACCGGCATCCGGTGGTCGTGAGGGTGCGGTACGCCGTTGGACAGGACCACCCAAGTGCTTGACCCTTCAAATTTCCACCGGTAGCCTTTCGGCATCCATCCATAGCTATCTATGTAAGTAGGTGAACCGTGCTGTTGAAAGCCATCGCCCTCGCCGCGTCCGTCGCCGGCGTGCTGGCCACCGCTCCCGCCGCCTCGGCGGCAAGCTCCCAAGCGTCAAACGAAGCCTGGCTACCCGGGAACTGCCCGCAGGGCACGTTCTGCATCTGGCCCAACTGGGATCACCCGGCAGAAGGCCCTACCGCGACTCCGTCTCTGGTGACCACTACCGAATGGTCCGGCAACGTCCCGGCCTTCAACTTCTACAACCGCACCTCCCGCAACGCCGAGATCACCTGGTCCTACAACTACCTCGGGACGCAGCTGTCCGGCGCGATCTGCGCTCGCCCCGGCGGCGGGGACCTGTATGTGCCCATGTTCGTGACGAAGGTGAGTTGGCAGCCCCGCACCTGCTGACCCTCGCCCGCCCGATCGTGGGGCCGATCGCCGTCCACGACGCCCGTTGGACCTCTGAAACGCTTCTCGCCGACCTCGACGTCCAGCCGAGTGTCCTTGACCAACCGCCCTCGCAGAACGTGGTTCAGCTTCCGCGATTCGGGTCGGTGAGAGCGTTCCAGTCCTCGGCGCTCATCGGGAACGGCCCCCAGTGCGGCAGGTAGAAGGGCCGCCGCGGTGGGTCGGCCACCGTGAACGGCTTGAACGCCGGATCCACGATCACCCGGTAGACGAACTCGGCCGTCGACATCTCGAGCTGGTGCCACGGCTCGATGCCGTCCCACCGCGCGACCACAGGCCACCGATCGGGCTTCACCGAGCGGTCCGCCAACCAGTAGTACTCCCCCTCGGTCTGATCGCTGCCCCGATCAGGCCCTGACGCGGCGGCGGTGGGGTGTGCCCGGATGGGTGTTCACGAGACTCGTCAGCCCACCGTGCAGGGGGCGCCGTTCAGCGAGAAGCCGGTCGGCGGCGCGTCGCTGGCGCTCCACCGCCCCTGGACGCCGAAGGTCGCGGAGCCGTTCGGCGCGAGGACGCGGTTCCAGTCGATGTTACGAGCGGTCACGGTGGCCCCGGTCTGGCCGACCGTGGCGTTCCACCCCGAGGTGACCTGCTGGTCTCCCGGGAAGTTGAAGGTGACGACCCAGCCGTCGACCGGTGCCGCCCCGGCGTTGTGGACCGTCGCCGTGGCCACGAAACCGCCCTGCCACTCGGACTGGTTCCGGTAGGTCACCCGGCAGGTCGAGGGCGGCGGGGGCGTCGGAGTGGTCGTCGTCGTGGGCAGAGTGACCGTGTTGGACGCGATCGACACGTTGCCCACCGCGTCCCGGGCCCGCACGTAGTACAGGTTACGAAGCGGCGTCGATGACGGTAGCGGTGTCGTGTACGTCGTACCCGGCACGGTGGCGATCAGTTGCGAGGTGAACCAGCCGTCGAACCGGTAGACGTTGTACCCGAGCACGCCGACGTCGTCCGTCGACGGCGACCAGGACAACGTACCGGTTGAGGCGGTCACCTCGCCGACGGTCAAGTTCTGCGGCGCGCTCGGCGGTGTGGTGTCCGGGCCGGTGTCCGTCACCGGGGTGACCACTGTCAGCGCGTCCGACCAGTTCGAGCGTTGCCCGAGGCTGTCCCGGGCGATCAATCGGAACGTGTACTGCTGGCCCGACCCAAGGGAGTTGGTGATAGTGGTGCTGGTGACGGCCCCGACACTGGCGCTGAAGACGATGTCGCCGAACTCCTGGTAGTACGTGATGTCGTACCCGGTGATGGCGCAGCAACCGGACGTGGCGGCCGTCCAGGTGAGGGTGACCGACCCGGTCCGGACCTCGCTGGCGGTCAGGTTCGTGGGCGCGCTCGGCGGGACGGGCGCGGTGCTCGGCGTACTGGACGGCGTTGGTGGCGCGGTTCCGGTCGGCGCTGCGGTGACCACCGCGGCCGCACCGGGCGCCGGGGCGACCCCCGGATACGCCGCGGGCGCAGCGGTGCCGGCGTCGGCCGGTGGTGCGGCGCTCAGAGCGGTGACGAGCACCGCCGCCGACAGCACGACGGCGGTCAGCGGGCCCGGCCGCAGGCGGCGGAGCAGCGAGGACGAGCGAACGCCTGTCATACGTCGACGATGCAACAATGCATCGACGATCGCCAACGTGTCTCACGCTTCGGCCGGCGACAGGAACCGCTCCTGACACCTGGGCCGCGTCGATGGGAGCGATACCAGTGGGGCAAAATTCCACCCTCCCGATCGTTACACTCGCCGAAACGCCGGCACCGCCGCAGACCTCAACCTGCGCCAATCCCCATCGATAGGAGACGCCTGTGACCCGCGACAAGGCGGCACCCCCCGGCATCGACCCCAACGTTCCCAGCGTGGCCCGGGTCTATGACTTCTTCCTGGGCGGCAAGGACAACTTCGAGGTCGACCGAAAGGTCGCCGAGCACGCCCTGCGGATCACACCCGACGGGCCGGCAGCCGGCCAGGCCAACCGGGCCTTTCTGCGTCGAGTGATTCGCTTCCTCGTCAGCGAGGCGGGCATCGACCAGTTCCTCGACATCGGGTCGGGGCTGCCCACCCAGGGCAACGTGCACGAGGTCGCCACCGAGCAGAACCCGAAGGCTCAGGTGGTCTATGTGGACAATGACCCGATAGTCCTGTCGCACGGGCGAGCCCTGCTCGCCGCGGAGGGCACCGCGACGGTGATCCAGGCGGACATCCGGGAACCGGAGGCGATCCTCAACCACCCGGACGTACGCCGGTTCCTCGACTTCGACCGGCCGATCGGCTTGCTGCTCTTCGCGATCCTGCACCACCTCGGTGATGACGAGGACCCGAAGGCGGTCGCGGCCGCGCTGATCGACGCCCTGCCCTCCGGCAGCTACGTGGCGATCTCGCACTTCCGCGACCCGGGCGAGCGAGACCCGGAGGGCTCCCGCAAGGCCCGCGAGGTCGAGCGGGTCTTCAACGAGTCGTTGGGCACCGGCCGCTGGCGTACCGACGAGGAGATCCTCTCGTTCGCCGACGGGCTGACAGTGCTGGAGCCGGGACTGGTGCCGCTGGCCGAGTGGCGCCCAGAGCCGGACGCACCGGCTGGGGTGCAGACCGACACCTATCACACGTTCGTCGGGCTCCTCGCCCGCAAACCGTAGGCGTCGCCTACGGGTGAGGTCCCGCCCTCCCCTGCTTGGCGGCAGGAGGATGGCCCCGGCGCAAAGCGCCGGGGCCATCCCAATCCATCATCGAGGAGGCTGGACATCAGCTCCCGGAGTCCGGGAACAGGTACAGATCGAACCGCATCCCCTGGTTGTCCAGCTCCAACTGCTGGCTGCCGTAAAGGCTTGGCGGGCCAGCGTAGGTGCCGACGAGGTTGTACAGGCCCGGGTCGACAGCGAACCGGAAGGCACCGTCGGGGCCGGTCACGACCTCGACCCCGGCCGGCTCCAGCCGAATTGTCGCCCCCTCCAACGGCAGCCAGGTGGTCGTGTCGAACGCTTGGCCCTGGAGGCTCCAGACGGCGGCCACCGTGAAGCTGCCCTGCGCCATGGGGCTCAGCCGGCCGCGACGGTCGACCGCGACCGCGTACACCGGCCGCTCACCCGTCACGCTGCCTACGTCGATCGTCACAGTGGCCGTACCGTCCGAAGCCGCGTGGACCTCGCTGCCCAGGCTCGTGTCGCCGACGCTGTACCGGAACTTGGTCGCCCGAGTGTCGCCGTTCGCGTCGAACCTGATGGCGATCTGGCCACCTTCGGCGGCACTGTCCCCGTTCGGGAAGCTGATTGCCGGCTGAAGAGCAGTCTTCGTCCCAGACGATCCTCGGACGGCCGCCGATGCAGGCGGCGCCACGAGCATCGAACCGGCGGCCAGCGCCAGCGACGCGGCCAATGCAGCAACACCACGGCGAGTCAGACGGGTGCGCGCACCCAACGTTGATCCGACGAACATTCCAGCCCCCGTATCATCAGAACGTCACAGCGCGCTCACCCTAGCCAGCAAGATGATCTACGTCAACGTCGTTCAATACGTTGCGAATGGACCGTGGTGCGGCATGCCGCTGCTAGTCCCGCAGGCTGGCGAGACGTTGCTTCGGCAACCGGGGCCACCTTCGCTGTGGAGGTCGGCGAGATCCATCCGCCCTCACTCCGCGTTATCGACCCCCGGGTGGCTGGCAAACGGCTGACCACCGACGACACTTCGGCCTTTGTCCCGTTCTTCACTCAGGCCATGCGGGCGAGCGCGGCCCGGGTGCACCGACGTGACGTCAAGTGCCTACCGCGCGGGTTCCAGTACGACGACTGGGATCTGGCGGGTGGTCTTCCGCTCGTAGTCGGCGAAGCCTGGGTACGCAGCCTTCAACGGGCTCCAGATCTGTTCCCGCTCGTCCCCGACGGCAACTCTGGCGACCAGCTCGATCTTGTCCGTACCGATCTCTGCTTGGACCTTTGGGTGAGCGAGCAGGTTGTAGTACCAGTCGGGATTGGTGGGCGCACCGCCCTTGGACGCGAACACGGCATAGCCGCCGTCCACCTTCTGGTACATCATCGGGTTCACGCGAGGCTGGCCGCTCTTGGCACCGACCGTGTGCAACAGCAGCAGCGGAGCGCCAGCGAACTGACCGCCGACCTGCCCACCGTTGGCGCGAAACTCTGCGATGATCTTGTCGTTAAAGTCGCTCATGCTTCTCCCCGCGTTCGCGCACCGGCTCCATCGACACATTCTGACAGTCCCATCGATGCACGACACCGTGACCACGCGCCAACAAGCCCGGTGGCGCGCGTTGCATCGCAGGAAGAGTCAAGCAGGCATTAGTTGCCGACGCCGAGGCTCGACATGAACGCCGCCGGGTAGCGGTCACCGCGGGCGGCACCCTTCGGCACGGCCGCCTCGATCTCTTCGAGATCATCGGCCGACAGCTCCACGTCCAGCGCCGGCAACGCCTTGGCCAGCCGCTGCCGGGTGCGCGCACCGACCAGCGGAACGATGGACGGGTCCTGCGCCGCCACCCACGCGATCGCCAACTGCGCCAGCGTGCACCCCTTCGCGTCGGCGACCCGGCGCAACGCCTCCACCAGGGCGAGGTTGTGCGACGCGTTCTCGGCGGAGAAGCGGGGACTGTGGTTACGCGGATCGTCCGCCCGCCCCGGCACCCAGTACCCCGAGAGCAGGCCACGGCTCAGCACCCCGTACGCGGTCAGCCCGATGCCCAGCTCCCGCAGCGTGGGCAGCACGTCGGCCTCGACCGCCCGTGACAGCCGCCAGGTCGAGCAGGCCCGAAGAAGACGATCATCAGCATCTACGTCGCTGAGATCCAGATTGATCAGATCACGCCGCATTCGCTCGGCAACCTGGTGTGGCGGGCCGCGGCTACACTGACGCCTCTAATTCCCCGGCTCTGCAACGGAAACGGAGGCGCGATGGCTAATCCGCTGTTGGACGCCGAGGATGCGCGGGAACGCCTGGAGGCATGGCAGGCCAATGCCGTGCGTCGGGCCGCCGACACGCAGGCCGCCGCTGCCGGCTTGCGCGCGCTGCGGGTCACGGCCACCGACGCCCACGGGATCGTCGAGGTCACCGTCGACTCGACGGGGGCGATGGCCGACGTCCGGCTCTCCGCGCGGGTGCAGCGCGTGAGCCTGGAGCAGACGCAGCAGGCGATCATGGGCGCCTATCGCAACGCGCGGGTCAAGCTCGCCGAGGCCGCCGCCGAGGTCGTGCGGGAGACGGTCGGCGCCGACTCGGCGACCGGCCGGGCCCTGCTGGCCGGATTCCGGACCGCCGACACCGAGGACGAAGAGGGGCGTTACTGATGCACGGGGGGTTCGAGGTCAACGTCGAGGCGCTGCGCGCGCACGCCGCGGCAATGTTGGCCATCCACGACCGCTTCGCCGCCGTCAAGGCCGCGAGCGGCACCATCTTCCAGGCCGACGAGGCGTACGGTCAGCTCTGCCAGTTCTTACCGCCCATCCTGGAGGGACGCCACCGGGACCAGGACAAGGGCGTGGGGATGCTCGCCGAGAACATCGAGCTGCTCGCCGCGGGAATCAAGAAAAACGCCGACGCCTACGAGCGGGCCGAGGAGTCGACCACCGACGGCTTCAACTCCTTCCACTCCGCGACCTGAGCCGGCCCGGCGCCCTCTCATGAGCAACCCACTGGTCGCCACGACCTCCGACATCGCTTCGACAAGCGCCGCGCACCGCGACGGCTGGACCGGCCTGCCGCTCGCCGACGACTACATGGGCATCAAGGACGCCATCGACTCCGGCAGCTGGATCGACGGCTCAGTCGCGGGCTTGGGCGCCGCTCTCGACGGGGCGTCCATCGTCATCGACCCGTTCAGCACGCTCCTGTCGATGGGCATCGAGTGGGCCATCGAGCAGGTCGAGCCACTGAAGCAGGCGCTCGACTGGCTGGCCGGCGACCCCGAGACCATCGAGACGCACGCCTTGACCTGGGACAACATGGCCAGTGAGTTGTTCTCCATCGCCGAGGACCTCAAGGCGCGGCTGGTCGGCGACCTCGACGGATGGCAGGGCGCGGCCGCCGACGCCTACCGCGACATCCTGACCATCAACATCGACGTCGCCGGGATCTTCGCGGGCACGGCCGCCGGCATGGGTGCCGCGACCCGTGGCGCGGGAATCCTGGTGCAGACGGTGCGGGAGGTCGTGCGCGCCTTCATCGCCGACTGCATCGCCAAGGTCGTGGTGTGGCTGGCCGAGGTGGTCTTCTCTCTCGGCTTCGCCACACCGCTGGTTGCCTCCCAGCTCGCGATGGCCGTCGTCCGCTGGACCGGCCGCATCTTCGGCTGGCTGATGGGCCTGATCGCCAGCCTCTCCGCCCTTCGCGCACTCCTCGACGTCTAGGCGGCCCACGATGCGACAACTCATGGCGGCTCTGCGGACCACCGCCGTCCTGGTGGTCCTGTTCGCTGTGGCGGGTCTCCACAAGCACCCCTCAGGCCCCACCCCACCACACGGCGGTGGCGACGATGGCCCCAAGCGTCCCAAGTTCAACCCGGGAATGATGCCCAAGCGCGTGGGACCAGCCCAGCAGCACGGCATCAAGCGCGCCGAGGAGGGCCGCCCGAAGGACGCCGACACATCCGAGCCCGAGGTACCCAAGAGGACCAACCCCTGGGACGACCCCGAGTTCGCCGACGCCCTGTACGACATGGACCGCTTCGGTCAGATGGGCGACGGGGCGATGGACAAGATCTGGGACGGCGACGGCAAGGGCAATGGCGACCACAAGCCCTCCTCCACCGAGCCCGGCAAGACGCGCTTCCCGCCCGGCACCACCAAGGAGCAGGTCGAGGGCTGGTTCAAGAGCATCGCCGCCAACCCCGACAGCCGCCCTCAGGCGCGTCCCGGCGGCGACGGCTGGGTCGTCATCGGCACTCGCGACGGCATCACCTGCAAAGTTACCCTGGACAAGGACGGCAGCATCTCCGGCGGCCACCCCGTCAGCGGCGAGGGCGTCACCACCAACCCGCTGCCCTAACCACCGCACCCACGGGAGACCCATGGAAGTCAACGATTACATCCGGCGCACCCTCCGGATCATCGACCAGCTCGCACCCAAGATCAGCCCGAAGTACCTGCCGATCGTCCGGGACGCCGCCGGCGCCGGGGCCTGGGACCTGGCGATCACGACGCTCGTCGGCGCCGTGTGGGAGGAGGGCGTTGTGATCACCACGGCGGAGAAGGACGCGCTGCGGGAGCTCATGGAGTACCTCCAGGAGCCTCTGACGCGCCTGGAGCAGATCCGGACCTCGGACTGACGGCCGAAGCGTAGTCGGGCCCCTCGAACCCTGCACCGTGTCGACCAGCGGGCGTCCCAGACCACCTCGCGCGCCTCATCGACACCTGCTGGCTCCTCGGACGGCCCATGGGCACCGACACCGCCGCAAGTCAGCAACGCGAGAGCAGACGCATCGGTCGGGAAGAACTTGCCCACGAAGCCTGGCTCACCTGGGCCGCCGCATGAACCAGGACCTCCGCCCCCGCTGGTGCTCCCCCGCCGGGGTAGCCGTCCTGCTCGGCTTCGGGATCTCCAAGGTCAAGATAAAGATCGCTACCGGCGAGCTGCGCTCCATCAAGGACGGCAAGTACCGCCGCGGGCACGGTTGCTGTACTTCGCTGCTGTACTGCTGGCATCAGACGAGGCGCTGGATCCGCACCTTCGGGTGCACGTTCCTCAAGGAAGCGTCTGTGCAGCGCACCCGCCGGCACCCAGGTCAGGTCCTCGGAGGCCCGCACCGGCTGCGCACCCAGGTAGAGAGCCAGGGAGATCGGAGCGTCGTCGAACTCGGCGCGTAGCTCGCCCTGCCGGGTGCGGCAGGGCGACGGCGCATCGCAGCCGCCGCAACTCCAGGCCGGTAGCACCGGGCCGTGCGTCGTCATGCGCGGCCTCCGAGCAGCGCCGCGGTCATCGACCGCGACTGCCGGCTGGTCGCCCAGTCCACCTGCCAGCACGGGTACGGCGTGAGCCGCGACCACCACGCCAGACAACCGGTGCACAGGAAGTCTCTGCTCGGCAGATGCACGGCCAGGATCCGCCGTTCCGCTTCGTTGCTCACTGCTCCTCCTCGGCGGGCCAGTGCCCTGGGTTGATCGGGATGCGGTGCCGGCTACGACAGGGCAGCTCCGCTCCACAGCGGCAGATCCAGCTCCACTTCCGCCACGACCACGCCGGGCGGTGTCGCCGGGCCATTGGTCATCGCGACGGCGACCAGGTACTGGTCGTACGTCACTCGTCGCCATGGTGGTGTCCTGTCCCGCATCACTGGCTCCCTCCACCGGGCAGCAACCCATGGACGACCCCGAACGACGGGACCGGATCTGGAACGTTCGGTAACTGCGACGCTACGATCACGACGACGGCGGTTGGACTCACCGGCAGTACGAGTGAGCAGGCCAGATGAGCTGCCGCAGCATTGGTTTCACGGCGGAACGTCGACCACCGGTCAACGTAGGGATGACGCATGAGAGGTCCCGGACGATCAGCGCCGCATCGCGGCGAGGTGACCGGCTACCTGTTCAAGCTGATCCGGGAGTCCATCCCGCTCACCCAGGAGCAGCTCGCCGTCGACCTGAACGTCGATCGCGTGACCGTGCAGAGCTGGGAATCCGGGCGTCGGCCATTCACCGCGGTACCGCTCGGGCAAGCGATCGCCGTCCGACGCCGGCTCGGACGGCTCGGCGCGAACACACTCCTGCTCGCAGCACTTGACGACGCCGCCGAGGCGGATCTCATCCTCGCCGCAGTCCTCGACGACCATGTGGACCGCTGCGACCTCGCCGAACAGCCGCTGGGCTGGTCCGTCCTCACCCACCGCCTGGCCGACTTGATCCTCTGGGCGGTCCTCGGGCACCTGGTCCATCGCTCGAACCAGGCCATCCCTTCGTCGACCTCAACATCCACAACGTCTGGGCTCTGCTGGCCGCACGACGCGGTCTCGCTCTCGACAACCCCGCCGCGACTCGGGCGCTCATCGACCGCAGTGTCCCGCTCCTGGACAGTGACCGGATCTCCGCGCAGTCGCGGCAGGAACTAACCTCTATCGTCTACAGCCTGCGGGCGGACGGACTCACCGGCACAGGGACGGGCAGATGACCGACGACCATGACGCCGCCGGAGCGATGAACTTCATCTTCGAAGCTGGCGTGCTCAAACGCGCCGCCCGGACCGGCTGGTGGTTCGCCGGCGTCAAGCAACCCGAGTCCATCGCCGAACACTCCTTCCGAACAGCACTCATCGGAATGATGCTCGCCGCCATGGAAGGCGCCGACCCAGCCCGAGTGTCGATGCTCTGCACCCTGCACGACACCCAGGAAACCCGAATCACCGACATCCCACACATCGCCAAGCGCTACCTCACCGCTGTACCCAACACCGCCGTCACCGCAGACCAGGTCGCCGCCTGCCCCCCAGCCGTCGCCGAAGTCATCACCGCCGCGGTAGCCGAGTATGAAGCTGGCGAGACACTAGAAGCTGTCGTCGCTCGTGACGCTGACAAGCTGGAATGCCTCGTCCAAGCGGTCGAGTACCGCCACCAGGGCGTCGACAACGTGCAGCGCTGGATCGACAGCTCACGAGCCTCGCCCAAGACCGCCAGCGCCCACCGCCTTGCCGACGCCGCCCTCAGCGGACAACCCCTGGCCTGGCTCACTCCCCGGCCGCAGGAGTAAGCGTTCAACACTTGGCGTTGTACTGATCGAGGGTGAGGGCGTAGTCGATCAACACGGACAAGATGCCGCCTGAGCTGCCCGTTCATTGGTGGCCGGTGGTCAACGTTCGTTGCTCCTGGTCCACCTCTGACGGCCTAGAACAGCCCCATTGGTCGATCGGCGAGCACGCCCAGGATCGCCCGCGTCATGTCAGCCGCATGGGGGCCGCACCTTGAATCTAGCTTCGGTGGCTACTGCTTCCGTCAGGGCAGGTTGCGGCGCAGGATGTAGTTGAAGCCGAACTCTGTCTCCGTGGAGCGGACGTCGATGTAGCCGAGCCGTTGGTAGAAGCCATGACCTGTGATGCTCGCTCCGGTTTCCATGTGGTCGTAGCCGTCGACCACCGCCAGCGCCTCGACGTGGCGCATGAGGAGCCGTCCTATGCCGCGACCGGCGGCCGGTGGGTTCACGAACATGGTGTAGACCTTGTTGCCGTCGCGGGAGACCGTGCCGGCGATCCCGTTTGCCTCTGCGACGAACATCTGTCGTTGGATGGCGAGTTCCTTGATGCGTTGCTCGGTGAAGTGGTCGCACATCCGCTCGATGACCTCCCTCGGATAGTCGCGACTGTTGACCTCACGCAGGCAGCGTTCGATGAGGCCCGCCACGGCGGGGGCATCGGCGCTGTCGAACCGTCTTATCGTCGCCATCGATTTATCTTGCCTGTGATCGGCGTTAGGGTGCCTGGCGAAGCAGCGGTGACCCGCGCAATGCTCGAGTGCACGGTAGTCGACACTCGCGGTGGTCTCGTGTTGGCAGCCTCATCGCCTGGCGGCCGGCTGAACGACGTCCGGGCCGCGGGTGTGCGGCGTCGGGAGGTAGCCGGGGTAAGGCTGCGGCAGTGCCGCCACGCAGGCTGCGGAACATGCGTCTACCAGCAACGGCAACACGTCGGTGGCGACCAGGCCAGAGATCCAGACTTGGCGAAGCTCTCCGTCGACCGGCCCATCGCAGACGCTGCAGGTTCGCACCGCGTCGCAGCCCCACGCGTCTGGGGCGGGCGCGTCAAAGTCCGCCTCTACAGCACCGGTCACTGCCCGCAGCCGCGGAAACGGCGGACGGAACTTGGCAACGGCCGCCTCCGCGCCCACGCCTCCGCCTGCTCTCTCACCTTCGTCGGCAAAGAACGCAACGAAGTGAGCGGTCAAGTCCCGGCAGGACACTGAGCGCTGGGTACGCGACCTCACAATGTGGACCGGCGAGTGGGCGTATCACCGGACCGATGGCCATCAGTCAGCCCGTGAGCCACAGCACGGGGGCACCCTCTCGTGAGGTGGGCGCCAGCCAGCAAGCCCGCTCGGGACCGCAAATCAGTCACTCAGCCGGCAGGTCCATGACTGTCTGAACCGAGCACCAGCCGCGCTGCTCCCAATCTGCTCCCAATGTAAGCCCTCATACAGCAAAGCCCGTTACCGGCAAACTCGGCAACGGGCTTCTGACCTGCAGAAACTGAGAGTGGGCGATGCTGGTATCGAACCAGCGACCTCTTCGGTGTGAACGAAGCGCTCTCCCACTGAGCTAATCGCCCTCAGCGCCACTGACTCTACCCGATCGTGGAACCGGACCGGAAATCCGGGGTCAGTGCGTCGCGAGGTAGTGCATGGCCTCGGCCAACACGTCGATGCCGAGGCTGTACTTGAGGGACAGCCAGACCACCGTGGCCACGAAGACCAGGCCGACGGACCCGAGCACGATTCGCACCAGCAGCGACTGTTTGGTTACCCAGCGTGTCCATCCGTGGACGTGGCGGCGGGTGAAGCCGAGCAGCCGGCGCGCCCAGTGGTATTCGACGGCCCAGATGCCCAGGCCGGCGATCACCAGCAGCCAGCCCGGCCCGGGGAGTGGGATGAGGGCGATGCCGATGGTCACCACCAGGGCACCGGCGATCGCGATGAAGATCTTGAGTGCGATCCGGCCGGTGGGGTTGGCGCGGATGAGTTCGAGGGTCAGCGAGATCCGCTCACGCCAACGCGGGCGGCGCGGCCGGTCCTGCACGGCGACTCCGCCGCCACCACCAGCACCGGCGCCACGACCAGCATCGGCGCCGCCACCATCACCGCCGGGACGACCGGCGTCGGACGCCGGCCGACCGGCCCGTTCGGGCTGCTCCATCGGCACTCCGTACCCCCGCTTTTCGGCTGCTCGGACCGCGACTTTCGGCGGGTCGGGTGCCGCCGCCGCATCCACTGAGGATTGCTTCGTCACCATTTCACCCCCCAGTGTCGCTCGGGCCCGTCACTGCAACGGCCGACTGGACGTTACCGGAGTAAGTCGACGACTGAGCCACCCGATACCGGGCGGGATCACGCACTGGGCAGAACCGGAAATCCTACATGAATGCTCACATTCACGCGGCCTTTCCGTCCCCCTTCCCACCACTGGGTGAAGTCAGCGTATGGCGGAGCGTAGCCAGGAGTAGCACCTGAGTATGGGAAAAGCGGGACACGCGCGTTCCGCAGCGGTGCCGGGGGGAGAACGTCCATGAGTGTCATCCGACCGACGACCGTAGAGGTCGAGACGTCGCTAAGGCTCGTCGCACCTGACGCCACCGCCTTGCCGGTGCGTGCCAGTCTGCGTTACGACCCTGCTGACCCGTATGCGGTCCATGTCCTGTTCCATGCCGAATCGGCAGGGGGCGAGGCGGTGAGTTGGTCGTTCGCTCGCGAACTTCTGGTCACCGGCCTGGACGAGCCGGCCGGCATCGGGGATGTTCGGGTCTGGCCCTGGGCCACACCGCGCGGCGACTTCGTCGCGCTGGCCCTCTCGTCACCGGACGGCAACGCCCTCTTCGAGGTGCCGCGCAGCGTCCTGGTGCGTTTCCTTCGACGGACCTACGTCGTCGTCCCGCGCGGCCGTGAGGCCGAGCACCTGGACGTCGACACGGCGGTGAACCGGCTGCTCGCCGGTCGCTGACCGCCCGAACGGGCAACACCGGCCATACCGGGGCCGCGCGGATCTGCCGAGTCCGCGCGGCCCCGGCACACACCCAGGGGTGTACGCGGACAGTCCGCCCCGGGGTCGGCCGGTGCTCAGCCGTGCGTGGTGATGCCGCCGTCGACGGGAATGACCGCGCCGGTCAGGTACGCGCCGGCGCGCGACGAGAGGTAGATGGCCGTGCCGGCCATGTCCTCGGGGCGTCCGATGCGGCCCAGCGGCACCTGCTGCTCGATGGCGGCCCGGCTCGCCGGGTCGTCGAGCGCGAACGCCATCATCTTGCTCTCGAACGGGCCGGGCGCGATCGCGTTGACGGTGATCTGCTCACCGGCGAGTTGGTGGGCGAGGCTGCGGGTGAGCATGTGCACGGCAGCCTTCGTGGCCGAGTACGCGTACACCTCCATCATCGGCACCCGGATGCCGTCGATCGACCCGATGTTGATCACACGGGCCGGGTCGTCGGCGCTGGCGGCGGCGCGCAGCGCCGGCAGCAGCGCGGTGGTGAGCCGGAAGACGGCCTTGACGTTGACCGCCCAGAGCTTGTCGAACGCGGCCTCGGGGTAGTCCTCCAGCGGTGCGCCCCACGTCGCGCCGGCGTTGTTGACCAGCACGTCGAGGCGGTCGAAGCGCTCGCGCACGGCGGCGGCCAGCGTCTCGGCGCCGGCGTCGTCGCTGAGGTCGGCGGGGATGGCCTCGCAGCGGCCCTCGGCGGACAGGGTGGTGGCGACCGCCTCGCAGACGTCCGCCTTGCGCGACGAGATGATCACGTGTGCGCCGGCCCGGACGAAGCCCTGGGCGATCATCAGCCCGATCCCCCGCGAGCCTCCGGTGACCAGGACCGTCTTACCTTCGACCGAGAACAGCTGCGTCATGCCCATCCCATCGCGAGTCGGCGGGGGCCGTCGGTCGGTCCGGGTGGCCGGCGGGTGCCGGGCGGGCCGCGGACCGACGGCGCTACCGCCGGGTAACGTAGCCCGGCCGCCGGGACCGGGACAAGCCCGTGGCGCGCCGCGGATTCCGCTACCAACGTCGATCGGGATGCGGTGACCTGCGGTTCGGGCTACGGTCGCAGGCGATGGTCTCCACCGATCCCTCCCCCGCGCCATCGATCGGAACGACGTCTCCCGTCACCGACGAGATAGCCACGTTCGCGCTGGCCGATCTTGCCGGCGACCCGGGCTGGCGTCGGCCGGTGATCGTCGAGCGGGAGCTGTTGATTCTCACCACGCGTGGGCACGGCGACGCGGAACTCGACTTTCACCTGCTGCCGTGCCGGCCCGGCACGCTGCTGCGGGTCCGCCCCGGCCAGGTGCTGCGCTGCGCCGGCCCCCAGTTCGACGCCACAGTGGTCGCCTGGGATCCCGAGGCGCTGCGTGGCTTCGACGTCGACCTGACCACGACCGCGACCTGGCGGCAGTTGGCCGGTGAGGACGAGGACGCGGTGATCAGCGAGGTGAGCCAGTTGGCGGTGGACTGCCGGCGGCACCCCGACGGCCCCACCGCCCGCGCGCTGCTGCGGCACCAACTGGCCGTGCTGCTGCTGCGGCTGGCCGTGGCCCACACCGACGGGTCGGCGTCCCGACCCGAGGACGAGACGTTCGACCGGTTCCGCCGCGAGGTGGAGCACGGCTACTCGTACACCCGGCGGGTGGAGGACTACGCGGCCGAGCTCGGCTGCTCGGTGCGGACCCTGACCCGGGCCTGCCTGGCCGTCACCGGTCGCAGCGCCAAACAGGTCATCGACGAGCGGGTCGCGTTGCAGGCCAGCCGCCTACTCGCCGCGACGGATCAGCCGATCGCCCAGATCGGCCGGCGGCTCGGCTTCTCCGAACCCACGAACTTCGGCCGCTTCTTCACCCGCGAGGTGGGGGTCAGCCCCGGCGCGTTCCGGGCCGTCCGGGACCAACCGGCGGCCGGCCGGGTGGTCCGGCCCCGACCGCCGGCCGAGTCGACGGGCACCAACGGCGGCCGGTTCCGCCCCGGCACCCCCGGCGAACCCGCCAACGGCGGGCACGCCACCAGACCGGGGCCGCCCGCTGGAGGGCCGGGCGGCACCGGGCGGGCATGATGGCAGGGTGCAGATCTCCGCGCGCGGCGACTACGCGGTACGGGCGGCGTTGAGCCTCGCCACCGCGTACCCCTCGCTGCTCTCCACCCAGGCCATCGCCGCGGAGCAGGACATGCCCCGTAAGTTCCTGGAGGCGGTCCTGGCGGATCTGCGCCGGGCAGGCATCGTCCGTGCCCAACGCGGCGCCGAGGGGGGCTACACGCTGGCCCGCCCGCCACGCGAGGTGACCGTCGGCGCGGTGCTGCGCGCCGTCGAGGGCCCGCTGGCCGGGGTACGCGGGCTGCGCCCCGAGGAGACGCGGTACGAGGGCTCGGCGGAGAACCTGCCCGGCCTGTGGGTGGCGGTCCGTGCCGCCGTGCGGCGGGTCGTCGACGAGGTGAGCCTCGCCGAGATCGTCAGCGGTCGACTGCCCGCGCACGTCCGCAAGCTCACCGCGCTGCCCGACGCGTGGGAGCCCCGCTGACCCGGGGCCGGCTCACAGCGTCCACACCACCTCCTCGGTGCTGAGCCGGGGCAGCCGCTGCTCCCAGGCGTCCGGGCCCGGGTGGCCCACGTTGAGCAGCAGCAGCGCCTCGTGCCGCCCGTCGGGGAAGAACTCGCGGGTCACCCCGGCCGCGTCGAACCCGGCCATCGGGCCGGCGGCCAGCCCGGCGGCGCGTACGCCCACCAGCAGGTAACCGATCTGCAGGGTCGCGCTGAAGCGGGCCTGTTCGGCGCGGCTCGGACGGTCGCTCAGCCAGTCCCGGGCCTGCGGACGGTGCGGGTACAGCTCGGGCAGCCGCTCGTGGAAGTCCACGTCGGCGGCGAGCACCGCCACCAGTGGCGCGCTGGCCGTCTTCGCCCGGTTGCTCGACGAGACGTACGGCAGCAGCCGCGCCCGCGCCGGCGCCGAGCGGAGCAGCAGCACCCGCAGTGGCTGGCCGTTGTACGCGGTCGGCCCGTACCGGATCAGGTCGTGGATCGCCGCGACCTGGGCGTCGGTGACCGGCTCGTCGGTGAACGTGTTGGCCGTGCGGGCCGCCCGGAACAGCAGGTCCTGGGCGGCCCGGTCCAACGCGAGCAGGTCGGCCGTGGTCGGTGCCGTCACCTCGGGACAGCGGTGGTGTAGCCGCCCCGGTGGTGCACCAGTGGCGCGCCGTCGCCGCCGTCACCGAGCGCCAGCGGCTCGGCGATCACCAGCGTGTGGTCGCCGGCCGGGACCCGGTGCACCACCCGGCAGAGCAGCCGGGCCAGCACCCCGTCGAGCAGCGGCACCCCGAACGGTCCGGACGTCCAGTCCGGGTACGCGGCGAACCGGTCGATGCCGCTGGTCGCGAAGACCGTGGCGGCCTCCCGCTGCCCGGCGCCCAGCAGGTGCACGGCGACGTGCTCGGCCCGAGCCAGCACCGGCCAGCTCGACGAGCCCGTCCCCAGGCAGAACGAGACGAGCGGAGGGTCCAGCGACACCGACGTGAACGAGGTCGCGGTGAAGCCCGCCCGGATGGGTGCGCCGATCCCACCCAGGCAGGCGGGGTCGGTGGCGCGGGCGACCGCGGTGACCACGGTGACGCTGGTGGCCTGCCGGCGCAGCAGAGCGCGGAACAGGTCCCGGTTCACCGGTCGCAGCTCGGCGATGTCCGCCCTCGGTCGCTCCACGGTGGTCATGCCGGCACCAGGGCCGACGCGGCGTACGTGCTGGCCGGTCGGGGCAGGCCGTAGTGCTCGCGCAGCGTCCGACCGGTGTACTCGGTGCGGAACAGCCCGCGGGATCGCAGCACCGGCACCACGTGGTCGACGAAGTCGGCGAGCCCGCCGGGCAGGTGCGGCGGCATGATGTTGAACCCGTCGGCCGCGCCCTGGGTGAACCACAGCTCGATCTGGTCGGCGACCTGCTCCGGCGTACCGGCGACGACCCGGTGACCCCGGCCGCCACCGAGCCGGCCGATCAGCTGCCGGATGGTGAGCTGTTCCCGGCGGGCCAACTCGGTGACGAGCTGGTAGCGGCTCTGGTGCGCCTGCACGGTGCCGGCGGCCGGCAGCTCCGGCAGCGGCCCGTCCAGCGGCAGGCCGGTCAGGTCGATGCCGAGCATCCCGGAGAGCTGGGCCAGGGCGTAGTCGGGGACGATCAGCTCCTCCAACTCGGCGGCGAGCGCCTGCGCCTCGGCCTCGGTGCCGCCGAGCACCGGCGCGATGCCGGGCAGGACCTTCACCAGGTCCGGGTCCCGGCCGGCGTCGGTGACCTGCCGGCGCAGCTCGGCGTAGAAGCTCTGCCCGTCCGCGAGGGTCTGCTGCGCGGTGAAGACCGCCTCGGCGTAGCGGGCGGCGAAGGCGATCCCGTCCGGCGACGACCCGGCCTGCACCAGCAGCGGTCGGCCCTGCGGCCCCCGGGGGATGTTCAGCGGGCCACGGACCTGGAACTCCGGCCCGCGGTGCGCCACCTCGTGCACCCGGTCGGTGTCGGCGAACACCCCGGCCGTGGTGTCGAAGACCAGCGCGTCGTCCTCCCAGCTGTCCCAGAGCTTGATCGCCACGTCGACGAACTCGGCGGCCCGCCGGTACCGGTCGGCGTGCTCGGGGTGGCTGTCCCGGTTGAAGTTGACCGCCTCCCGCTCCTGGGCGGAGGTGACGATGTTCCAGCCGGCCCGGCCGCCGCTGAGGTGGTCCAGCGAGGCGAACTTGCGGGCGACGTGGAACGGCTCGTTGTAGGTGGTGGAGACAGTCGCGATGAGACCGATGTGCTCGGTCACCGCGGCGAGCGACGCGAGCAGGGTCAGCGGCTCGAAGACGGCCTGGATGTTGTGCCGGGGGTTCGGCCCGACCGAGAGACCGTCGGCGAGGAACAGCGAGTCGAGGGTGCCGCGTTCGGCGATCCGGGCCAGCTCCTGGAAGTGCCGTACGTCGGTGACCCGACGCGGGTCGGTGCGGGGGTGCCGCCAGGCGGCCTCGTGGTGGCCGACGCCCATCAGGAACGCGTTGAGGTGCAGGGTGCGGGTCATTGGTGTCCGTCCTATCCGGCAGAGACGTCGACGCGCCAGGTGGAGAAGCGACGTTCGAGGGCGACGAGGAGCTGGTTGACGACCAGACCGATGGCGGAGATCGTGATGATCCCGGAGTACATGTCGGCGATCGCGAAGTTGTACTGCGCGTAGTTGATGAGGTAGCCGAGCCCGGCCTTCGCGCCGACCATCTCGGCCGCGACCAGCACCAGGATCGAGTACGCCCCGGCCAGCCGGACGCCGGTGAAGATGGTCGGCACCGCGGCCGGCAGGATCACCTTCTGGAACAGCCGCAGGTGGTTGAGCCCCATCGAGCGGGCCGAACGGATCAGCAGCGGGTCGACGCCCTTCACCCCGGCGATGGTGTTCAACAGGATCGGCCAGGAGCACGCGTACAGCACCAGGGCGATCTTGGAGGTCTCCCCCAGGCCGAGGATGAGCACGAACACCGGCAGCAGGGCCAGCGCGGCGGTGTTGCGGAACACCTCCAGCAGTGGGCTGAGCAGCTCGGCGAGCGGCCGGTACCAGCCGATCAGCAGCCCGAGCGGGATGGCGGTGAGCACCGCCAGGCCGAGCCCGGCCAGGGACCGGGTGAGGCTGGCGCCCACGTGCTCGGCGAGTTGCCCACTGCGCAGCAACTCCCACCAGGCCACCAGCACCTCCGACAGCGGGGGCAGGAAGACGCGGTCGACCAGCCCGAGCCGGGGTGCGCCCTCCCAGATCGCGGCGAGCGCGGCGATCGCGACGGTGCGGTGCAGCACCTTCGCGCCGACGCCGAGCAGTCGACCGGCGCGGCCGGGAGCGGCACTGTCAGCCGTCGCCCGGGGCACGGTGGGTGGGCCGGCGAGTCGGGCGGGACGTTCGGCGATGTCAACCAACGCGGGCCTCCTCGGGGTGGCGGACGCCGGTGCCCTCGGCCGCCTGGGCGGCCCGCACCTCGTCGCGCAGCAGGGTCCAGATCTGGTGGCGGTGGTGGCGGAACGCGTCGGTGGAGCGGACGTCCTCGACCGCGTCCCGGTCGCCGAGGTCGATGTCGATGACCTGCTTGAGCCGCCCGGGCCGGGACGTCAGCACCGCCACCCGCTGACCCAGGTAGACGGCCTCGTCGATGCCGTGGGTGATGAACACGATCGTCTTGCCGGTGCGGGCCCAGATCCGCACCAGCTCGTCCTGCAACGAGTCGCGGGTCTGCGCGTCCAGGGCGGCGAACGGCTCGTCCATCAGCAGCACGTCCGGGTCGTACGCGAGGCTGCGGGCGATGGCCACCCGCTGCTTCATTCCGCCGGACAGCTCGTGCGGGTAACGGTCGGCGAACCCGCGCAGCCCCACCAGGTCGAGGTGGTGCTCGATCAGCGCGGCGCGTTCGGCCCGGGGCACCCCCTTGGCCTCCAGGCCGAACGCGACGTTGCCGGCCGCGGTGCGCCAGGGCAGCAGCGCGTACTGCTGGAAGACGATGCCCCGGTCCAGCCCGGGACCGGTGACGGGTCGACCGTCGACGAGCACCTGCCCGGCGGTCGGCTGGGTGAGCCCGCCGAGCAGGTCGAGCAGGGTGGACTTGCCGCAGCCGCTGGGGCCGACGACGACCAGGAACTCGCCGGGGCGTACCCCGAGGGTGACCTCGTCGAGCGCGGTGACCGCGCCGGCGCCGCCACGCCGGCTGGCGCGGACCGGGAAGGTCTTGCTCACCCGATCGAAGAGGATCTTGTCGGCGCTCACGCGCTGCCCCCGTCCACGAACGGGTTGAACCGGTTGGTGTAGATGTCGCCGGGCTTCGGACGGTCGCCCTTGAGCTCGCCCTCGGCGGCGAGCCAGTCGATCCAGGTGCCGAACTCCTGTTCGCCGATCACGCCGCCGCGGCCGGCGACGCCGCTGCTCTTCCAGTACGCGACAAGCGACGGGTCCTCGTTGCGACCCCGTTTGCCGATGATGTCGCGCATCCGGGCGACCACTGTCTCCCGGGGTTGGGTGCGGGCCCACTCGATGGCCTTGCCGACCCCGGTGACGAACGCCTTGACGGTCTCCGGGTTGCGCTTGATGAAGTCGTCGCGGAAGACGTAGGTGCCGCCGCTGAAGGCGCCGAGCAGCTCGTAGTCGGTGAAGATGGTGCGGATGCCGCCGCCGGCGACCGCCTTGTCCCGGATCACCCCACCGAGCACCGCGACGTCGATCTGCCGCTGCCGCAGCGACTGCTCGGTGTTGACAGGTGGCAGGGCGACCAACTCGACCTGCTTGATCTCGGCGGGGGTGAGACCGCCGCGGGCGAGCCAGGTCTTGAGCACGGCCTCGGCGTGCGCACCGAGGGTGTTCATGCCGACCTTCTTGCCGATCAGGTCCCGAGGGCTGCGGATCGGGCTGTCGTCGAGCACGTAGTAGCCCTGGAAGGTCTGCGCGTCCGAGCCGTAGTAGCTGACCACGGCGGTGATCGGGGCGTTGGCGGCGGCGAGCTTGACGATGGCGCCGTTGAACGCGCCGCCGAAGTCGCTCTGCCCGGTGGCCGTGGCCTGGATGTCCTGTGGGCCACCGGTGACGTTGCCGATCCACTTGAGCTTGACGTCACCCAGGTAGCCGAGGTCGGCGGCGAGTTCGGGGAGGGTGACCTGGCCGACCGAGCCCTGGTAGCGCAGCTCGCTGGCCTGGGCGCCGCCGGCTGCGGCGTCACCGCCGCAACCGGCCGAGGCGGTGAGCACGACCAGGGCGGCAACGGCGGCGAGAGTACGCAGAATGGCACGACGGGGTGGGGACATGAGGAGTCTCCTGATCTGTCCACGATGGGAACGGGGACGCCCGGATGAGGGCGTGCGGGCACGCTGCTCCGCGTTGAGCGGGCGGGCGGTGAGAGTGCGGCGCTGGAGCCGAGCCGGTTGGACCGGTCAGCTCAACAGAGCGCGCTCGCGTGCCGGACCAGGTCGACGTGCACACGAGCGGTGAGGAGAAGCTCATCCCGCTGCGACATGACCCCATGCTGCCCGCGATCGGAACGAGCGGTCAACGGCCTTCCAGAAGATGAGACTTCTATCGCTGCCGATGTTACGAACCGCCCCGAGCAGCGTTTACCGTGCCGCAACACCTATCTGGTGGATAGGGATTGCGGCCGGTGCTGGGCGACCGTCCAGGGCGGACGGCGAGAGGGTTTCAAAAGTTGTCGGTTCGGGCATGTTCGATCTCGACACGGCAGGGAACGGTGACGAGGGGAGACCTCCGATGGGCCTCATGTTTCGCAAGCGCAAGAAGTACGGTCCGATCATCCTGAACTTCACCGAGAACGGCTTCTCCTCGTGGAGCATCAAGATCGGTCGCTGGTCCTGGAACTCCAAGGCACGTGCGCACCGGGTCGACCTGCCGGGTCCGCTGAGCTGGAAGCAGGACAAGTCCCGGTCGTAAGCATCCCGGGAGTCGAGCGGGGTGCCGGTGATTCACCGGCACCCCGCTCGGCGTCTGTGGGTTGGGCGGTCAGCGTGCCACGGTGATGATCTCGTCGCCGGCCAGCCGCCCGGACTCGCGTTCACGCCGCACGGCGCCGGCGTCCAGCAGGTCGACGAGCGCCTGGTTGGCGTCGGCGGCCCGGTAGACGGTCGCGGTGAGGGTGTGCCGGCGCAGCTCGGTGACCGGTCGCGCCCCGCCCGCCCGCAACTCGGCCAGCAGCTCGTGGCTCAGCGGTTCGAGGTCGGGGTCGCCGACCACGTCGATAGTCGTGCCGGTCGGGTCGAGCGGGTCGCGGTAGCGCACGCCGAGGTCCGCGCCGACCGCCCAGAGCGCGTCGCGGACCGCCTCCAGACTCCGGTCGGAGCGGCTGCCGAACGCGATCACACCGGCCGACTCGCCGCCGGGCAGCACCGGTGCGACCTCGGCGACCAGGGGGAAGCCGGCGGAGACGAGCACGTCTCGGGCGCTGTCGGCGGTGTGCAGCAGCAGCTCTCCGGTCCGGCCGTTGGTCGCGGCGGTGAGCAGCTTCGGCGTCACCGCGCCGGGCAGGTCCACGAAGGAGAACAGCGGCGCGCCGGCCGCCCCGGCGGCCTTCACCGCGACCGGCAGCCGGTACGCGTCGCCGGGCAGCAGGTGCACGGTGACCTCGGCGGGCAGTTCCGCCTCGATCGGGCCGAGGCGGGCCGGCAGGTCGGCGGCGGCGTCGGACAGCACCAGCACCGTAACCTGCCGGCCGCGCACCTGGTCGCCGTGCGTGGCGACCAGGCGCAGCGCGGCCTCCGCGCTGCCCGCGTCGGCCCCGGCGAGGGCGACTGTGGCCCGCCGGGAGCGGTGCAGGGCCGCGGGCAGCCAGGTCGTCAACTGGCGGACCAGCAGCTCGCGGAGGAAATCAGTGGTCCGGTCGGTCGGCATCGGTCCGTTCTACCGTACGGGCGATCAGGCCGGGACGGAGATCCCCACCCCGCCCCGGGTCTGCCCGCCGTAGCGCCGCCGCTCGGCGTCCAGGTCGAGCCGACCGATCTGCTTGCGGGCGGCCAGCGCGGTGTCGTCGAGCAGGTCGGCCGGGATCAGCCAGACCACCTCGAACTCCAGCCCGTCCGGGTCCTTGCCGTAGAGGCTCTTGGTCGTGCCGTGGTCGGAGGTGCCGACCAGTGCGCCGGCCGCGACGAGCCGCTCGGCGGTGGCGGCCAGCTCGTCGAGCGTGTCCACCTCCCAGGCGAGGTGGTAGAGGCCGACGGTGGACCGGCCGGCGGTCGACCGACCGGCGCCCGCGCCGACCTCGAAGAGGCCGAGGTCGTGGTCGTTGGTGGAGTCGGGGGCCTGGAGGAAGGTGGCGCCCCGGAAGCCGTCCGGGGTCATCGCCACCGGGCGGAAGCCCAGCACCTCGCGGTAGAACGCGACGCTGCGGGCGAGGTCACTGACGTAGAGGACCGCGTGGTTGAGCCGGTGGATACCCATGACCCGAGGCTAGCGCGGTTTAGTTGAACATTCAACCATCGGGAGTATGATGGCTGCCATGACCCGCTGGTTGGACCCCGACGAGCAACGCACGTGGCGCGCGTACCTCACCGCCTCCCGGGTGCTGATGGACACTCTCGACCGCGAGCTGCAACGCGAAGCGGGCATGCCGCACGCGTACTACGAGATCCTGGTCCAGCTCTCCGAGGCCCCCGGCCGCCAACTGCGCATGAGCCAGTTGGCCCAGGCCGCGGGGTCGTCCCGCAGCCGGCTCTCACACGCCGTGGCCCGGCTGGAGGCCGCCGGCTGGGTGCGCCGCGAGGACTGCCCCACCGACCGGCGCGGGCAGATCGCGCTGCTCACCGACGAGGGTTTCGCCACCCTCGCGGCCGCCGCGCCCGGCCACGTCGAGGGGGTACGCCGACACCTGTTCGACGCGTTGAGCCCCGCCCAGGTCGACCAGCTGCGCCGAATCAGCGAAACCCTGGCCGAGCACCTGACCGGATCCTGACCAATCGACCCCGGCGCGGGTCTTGTACTTACCGTCGTCGGATGAGCACGATGGGGCGTGTCTTCCGGCTTCGGTGAACTGACTGATCAGGCGCACCACCTCGTGTCCTCCGGCGATCTTGCCGGCGCACAGCAGTTGCTGTCCGACGCGCTCACCGACGCCGACCCCCGCCCGGCCAACGCCACCCCCGAGCTGGCCGAGGCGGCCAGCCTCCAGGCGCGGGTGCTGATCGCCCTCGGTGAGCCGCACTCGGCCCGCGGGTGGGCGGCCTTCGCGTACGCGGCCACCACCCGCCTGCACGGCCGCGCCGACCCGCGCACGGTGGCCGCCGCGGCGACCCTGGCCGCGGTGCTGCACCGCGTCGGCAGCCACTCCCGGGCGGCGCGGCTCTACCAGGAAGTCATCATCGAGCTGACCGCGCAGGACGGCCCGGAGTCGCTGCGGGTGCTCGCCGCGCACGCCGACCTGGCCACCGTCGAGTACGCGCGCGGCCAGTGCACGGTGGCCCGCGACCGACTCCAGGACGCCTGGGAGCTGCACCGCGAGGTGTACGGCGACGGACACCCCAGCGGCATCAAGATGCTGGCGCGGCTCGGGGCGATGCAGCGCGACTGCGGGCAGTTCGCCGAGGCACACGACAACCTCGCGCTCGCCCGTGAGCTGTGCCGGCAGCACCTGCCCGCCGACGACCCGCTGGCCGCCCAGGTGGCGGCCCTGGCCCGGGCGGCGGCCAACCCCGACCACGCCTGCGCGGACAACCCGCCCACGGCCCGGGACACCCCGGTCGTGCCGCTCGCCCGCGTCCCACCGCACGGCGACGGGCCGGCCGAATCCGGCTACCACCCACCGGCGGCCGCGACCCACCACGCCGGGGCGGTGCCGAACCCCCGGCAGCCCTCCGACGAAACGGTCGGATCGACGGGCGGCAGATGGTCGACCGAACCGGTGGACGAGCCCCCGCCCCACCCCACCGACCCTCCGGTGCCCCCGTCGGTGGTCGGGCTGGCCGGCGGGGAGGAGCAGCCCGGGGTGTACCGGCTGCACCGCCCCGCCGCCCCCACCGACCCGTACGCGTCGCCCGACCCGTACCAGCCGTCCGACCCGTACACGTCGCCCAACCCGTACACGTCGCCCGACCCGTACACGTCGCCCGACCCGCACGCGTCGTCCAACCCGTACCCGGCGTCCGAGCCGCACCCGCGGGCGGACCCGTACGCGGCGGTCGAGCCGTACACGCCGTCGCGACTGCTGCCGGTGCCGGTGCACCGCGCCCAGCCGGAGCAGCGCAACCGGCTGGTGCCGGTGCTGGTGGCCGGCGTGGTCGTGGTGCTCCTCGGCGCGGCAGCGGTGATCGCCGGGGTGGCCCGGGTCGACGGTGACGACGAGCCGACCCCGCCGCCGGCCAGCGCCTCCCCCACCGCCGGCGCGCCGGCCAGCACCACGCCCGCCCCGGGCGGTTCGGCCCCCACGTCGGCCGCCGCGGCGCCGCCCGGCACCCCACCCAGCGCGGTGACCCTGCGCGACACCCGGGACAGCATCGCGCTGAACTGGACCTACCCGGCCGGCAGCGAGGGCCCGGTGGTCATCGCGGGCGGCCGCACCGGCCAGGCCCACAACATCTTCGCGACGCTGCCGGCCGGCACCACCAGCTTCGTCATCTACGCGCTCAACCGCACCAACGACTTCTGCTTCACCGTCGCTGTCGCCTGGTCCACCGACACCGTGGCCCGGTCCAAGCAGGTCTGCACCCGCCGCCGCTGACAGCCGCGTCCGCCAGCCACGCCCCGCCAACCTCTATGCACCACCTCGAATGACCAGCCGAACCGCCGCTTCGACACGTGCCGGTGGGCAGCACGTCACGTAGCTGTCGCCCCGTGGGTGCCGAGCAAAGGGTCATCGGTGGGCGGTGGGAGGCAGGTCGCCGTCACGGGCCGTCAACCTTTGGCCGTCCTCGGAGGGCAGTGCCGGCAACGCCGGCAGCAGCAGGCACACCCGTAGCCCTCGCTGCTGCGGCGCGTCGGTCAGCGTGATGCTGCCGCCCGCGCGCCGCACCAACTCCCGGACGATGGCCAGCCCCAGGCCGGCGCCCCCGTCGTCGCGTGCCCGTCCGTCATCCAGCCGGGTGAACCGGTCGAAGACCCGCTCCCGGTCCGCCACCGGGACGCCCGGGCCGTCGTCGGTCACCGTCACCAGGTGGTACGCCCCGACGCCAGGCCCGACCGTCGCCCCCGCCGTCGCCCCCGCTCGCGCCGTCGCCGCCGCCATCGTTGTCGTTGTCGCCGTCGCCGCTCCCGCCGGCGCCGCCGTCGCCCCCGCCGTCGCCGCAGCCGTCGTTGTCGACGTCGCCTCGACGGCGAGCACGACACTGCCGTGGGCGTGCCGTACCGCGTTGTCGACGAGGTTGGCCAGCACGCGACGCAGCTCCTCGACGGTGCCGATCGTCCAGAGCGGGCCCGCCGGCAACGTCACCCGCACCGGCGGCGACGGGTAGCGGGCGGCGACCTCGGTCAGCAACGCGCCCAGCTCCACCGGGCCGGTCCCCCGGGCCAGCGGAGCCTCGTCCAGTCGGGCCAGCAGCAGGAGATCGTCGACCAGGCGGCTCAGTCGGTCGGTGTCGGCGAGCAGGTTGGCGGTCACCGCCGTCCAGTCCGTCCGGTCGGCGAGGCGCTGGGCCACCTCCAGCTCCGTCCGGATGTTGGTCAACGGGCTGCGCAGCTCGTGTGCGGCGTCGGAGACGAAGGCCCGCTGCCGGACGCGGGCGGATTCCAGCCGGTCCAGCATGCCGTTGAGGGTGACCGCCAGACGGTGGATCTCGTCAGCCGACGCCGGCACCGGCAGCCGGCCGGTGCCGGCCCTCCCGGTGATCTCCTCGGCGCCTCGACGTAACGCCTCGACCGGCCGCAGGGTCGCGCCCACCACCCGCCACGCCACCCCGGCCAGCACGGCCACCAGCAGCGGGAACGCCACCAGGAGGATGGTCCGGACCACGTGGGTGCTGTGTCGCACGTCGGCCATCGAGCGGGCGACCAGCACGGTGAGCGGGTCGGCCGCGGTGCCGGCGGGTACGGCGACCACCCGGACCGGGCCGACGAGCCCGACCCGTTCGGCCGGCACCTCCAACCGCTGCCGGCCGTCGCGGTTCAGTCGCTCCGGGCGGACCATCGGCACCAGGCGGTCGGCGTCGATCGAGGCCGCCCGGATCCGCCCTTGCCCGTCGATGACCTGCACGCGGACCTGCCCGCCGGCCACCGGCAGCGGGTCGGGTAGCGCGTCCTCGGCGGCGAGCAGGGCGACCGCGTCGGCGGTGCGGAACGCCTCGGTGTCGACCGTGCGCTGGAGCACGAAGCCGAGCGCGCCGAGCAGCACCACCCCGCCCAGGGCCAGCCCGATGGTGAGGCCGACCACGCCGATCGCCATGAGCCGCCCGCGCAGCCCGAGGACCGGCATCCGGCCGGGCCAGGCCCGACGGGTGGGTGCCGGGCCGTCGGCGATCACGTCGCCAGCCGGTAGCCGGCGCCCCGGACCGTCTCCAGCCGGTCCCGGCCGAGCTTGCGGCGCAGGTAGCCGACGTACACCTCGACGGCGTTCGGCGCGGTCTCCAGGCTCGCGTCCCAGACGTGGTCCAACAACTCGATCTTGGAGATGACCTGGCCCGGCCGACGCATCAGGTAATCCAGTAGCGCGAACTCCCGCGCGGTCAACGCCACCTCGGCGTCCGCCCGGGTCACCCGTCGGCGGGCCGGGTCCAGCCGCAGGTCACCGACCGCCAGCACGGTCGGGCGCTCCGGCGCGCCCCGACGCAGCAACGCCCGTAACCGGGCCAGCAGCACGACGTACGAGAAGGGTTTGGTCAGGTAGTCGTCGGCGCCGCAGTCGAGGCCGTCGGCCTGGTCGTACTCGCCGTCCTTGGCGGAGAGCATCAGCACAGGCAACCAGTGCTGCTCCGCGCGCAACCGCCGGACCAGCTCGTACCCGGAGAGGCCGGGCAGCATCACGTCGAGGATCATGGCGTCGTACCCGCCGTGCCGGGCCGCGTCCAGGCCGGCCGGACCGTTTGCCGCCACGTCGACCGCGAACCCTTCCGCCTGGAGGCCGCGTTGCAGGGCAGCCGCCAACCGGGTCTCGTCCTCCACCACCAGCACCCGCACAGCTCAAGGGTGCCACCCGGGTCAAAGGGCGCGGTTCGGTGTCCTCAGCGCGTTCACAGCACCGAGGGGGCAGGATGGCACGCAGGAGGTGCCACCATGTCCGTTCTGAGAAGTCGTCCTGTCCTTCGTTGGCTGGTCCCGGCCACTGCGGCCGTCGCCGTCATCGGCGGGGGTGCGGCGGTCGGCACGTTCGCCGCCGAGGCCGAGCCGAGCCTGCCGCCCCGAACCGCCGCTCAGCTCCTCGTCGACCTGCAGACATCCCGGCTGGAGGGGTTGTCCGGGACCGTGGTGCAGCGCGCCGATCTCGGTCTGCCGCCCCTCGTCGGGCTGGTTCCCGGCAACGAGCTGACCACCCTGCTGACCGGCACCCACACCCTGCGGGTCTGGTATTCCGGCCCGGACCAGCAGCGGGTCGCGCTGGTGGACACCCTGGGCGAGCAGGACATCATCCGCAACGGCCGGGACCTGTGGACGTGGCAGAGCCGCACCAACAACGCCACCCACCGCACGCTGGGCGGCGACGCCGGGGCCTGGAAGCCCGCCCCCGAACCGGCAGCGAGCCTGCCGGCCACCCCGCAGCAGGCCGCCGACCTGGCGTTGGGCGCGATCGACCCGAGCACCGAGGTCAGCGTCGGCCGGTCGGCGACCGTCGCCGGTCAGGACGCGTACGAGTTGGTGCTCCAGCCGCGCGACGGTGACTCACTGGTGCACCAGCTGCGGATCGCCATCGACGCCAAGCAGCACGTGCCGCTGCGCTTCGAGGTGCTCGCGAAGGGCAGCGACCGGCCGGCGTTCGAGGTGGCCTTCACCCAGGTCGACTACCGCCGCCCCGACGCCGACCAGTTCACCTTCAACCCGCCGCCCGGCGTGACGGTCAGCGAGGAGAAGGCCGAGCGGCCGGCCGCCGGTAAGCCCGGCCACGCCGGACCGGCGGGTGACCCGCAGGTACGCGCGGTCGGCACCGGCTGGACGACCGTGCTGGTCGGCCGCCTGGATGGTGCGCTCGGCGGGAAGCCCGCGAAGCCGGCCGCCCCTCCGGCCGGCGCCGCTGAGGGCATGGACGTGTCGAAGCTGCTCGGCGGGCTGCCGGCGGTCAGTGGTGACTGGGGCAGCGGACGCCTCTTCAGCAGCAAACTGTTCAACGTGCTGCTCACCGACGACGGCCGGGTGCTCGCCGGAGCGGTGACGCCGGAGCGGCTCTACCAGGCCGCGCGCGGCTGATCTCCGCGGGTTTCGCGCCGGGTCGACCTGACGGTCGGCCCGGCGCTTCGCTGTGGGTCAGGCCCGGGTCAGGAGACGCCGAGGGCGCTGAGGTACGCGTCGGCGAGGACCGCGTGGCCGGGCAGGTGCGGGTGGACCCGGTCGTCGGCCCAGCGCGTCGCCGGACTCACCGCCAGCACCCGGTCGAACGCCGCCTGGTTGGCCACGTGCACCGCGTCGAACTCGCCGGCCAGCCCCGCCACGACCGCCGCGTACCGGTCGGTGTCGGCGCGTTGCGGGACGCTCCGGTCGGCCTCGATGAAGAACGGGTCACCGAGGATCAGTCGGCAGCCGGTGGCGCTGACCGCCCGCCGGAGCAGGTCACGCAGGGTGCGCTTGTACTCCTCGATGCCGACGGCCTCATCCGGCCGGTCGCCGTAGTGTCGCCAGATGTCGTTGATGCCGATCATCACCGCGAGCCAGTCGGGGCGCTCGGCGATGACGTCGTCGTCCCAGCGGGCGGCCAGGTCCCGCACAGTGTCACCGCCCACACCCCGGTTGACCCACTCCAGCTCCAACTCCGGGTGCCGCGCGCCGACCAGGGCGCGCACGAGGCTCACATATCCGCTGCCGTAGGGCGCGGCGACGTCGCGTCGACCACAATCGGTGATGCTGTCCCCGATGAAGACCACCCGTTGGCCGGTCCGCAGGATCATCCGCCGCCACCTCGCGATCACCGGCGCGCCGGCCCGCCCGGCTTGGTGACAACCGGCGGAACGCGCTATCTTCAACAGTTCGAAGGGCACAAAAAAGAACGGCTGAAAGCCGTTCCTGCAAAGGATTCTAATCTTTAGGGAGACGGCTTGTCAAGGCACTCCGGCGGTTCCGGCGAATTGCCGCTCGACGACGAGATCGGTCGCGAGCAGGAGTACGTCTCGATGCTCTACAACCGGCTGGACGAGCTGCGTGAGCAGGCCGCCCACCGGCTCACCGCCGAGCTGCACAACACCGGCGGCACCCTCCAGGACCGCTCGCAGCGCGACAGCTCGGTAGCGATGTACGCCGATCAGGTCGAACAGTTCTCCGCCGTGGAGAACGGGCTCTGCTTCGGCCGTCTCAACGGCGACGACGACTCCCGCCGCTACATCGGGCGGATCGGCATCTTCGACACCAGTGGTGACTACGACCCGCTGCTGATGGACTGGCGGGCCCCCGCCGCCCGCCCGTTCTACCTCGCCACCGCCGCGAACCCGCAGGGCGTACGCCGCCGCCGGCACCTGCGCACCCGACAGCGCAAGGTGACCGGGCTCAACGACGAGGTGCTCGACATCGACACCGCCTCCCCCGGCGCCCACGAGGAGCTGACCGGTGAGGCGTCACTGCTCGCCGCGCTCAACGCGGGGCGTACCGGCCGGATGCGCGACATCGTCGAGACCATCCAGGCCGAACAGGACGAGATCATCCGCGCGGAGCTTCCGGGCGTGATGGTGGTCCAGGGCGGCCCGGGCACCGGCAAGACCGCGGTCGCGCTGCACCGGGCGGCGTACCTGCTCTACACGCACCGCCGGGAACTCTCCAGCCGTGGCGTGCTGCTGGTCGGCCCGAACGCGACCTTCCTGCGCTACATCTCCCAGGTGCTGCCGACGCTGGCCGAGACCGGCGTACTGCTGCGTACCCAGGGTGATCTTTTTCCCGGGGTGAGCGCCCAACGGACCGAGCCGGCGGAGACCGCGGCGCTCAAGGGCCGGGCGGTGCTGGCCGAGGTGTTGGCGCTTGCCGTACAGGACCGGCAGTGGGTGCCGGACGAGCCGCTGGAGATCGAGGTCGAGCGGGAGACGCTGACCCTCGACCCGGAGATCGTGCGCGCCGCCCGGGACCGGGTCCGCCGCGCCGACCGACCACACAACCTGGCCCGGGCGCTGTTCGACGTGGAGATCGTGCACGCACTCGCCGAGCAGGTGGCCGAACGAATCGGCGCCGATCCGCTCGGCGGGGACAACCTCCTCGACGAGGCGGACCGGGCCGAGATCCGCCGGGAGCTGCGCGAGGAGTCGGAGATCCAGGCCGCCCTCGACCAGTTGTGGCCGGTGCTCACCCCGCAGCGGCTGCTCGCCGACCTGTACGCCGACCCGGACCGGATCGCCGCCGCCGCCCCGATGCTCAGCGAGGACGAGCGGGCGTTGCTGCGGCGCGAGCGGGGTGGCTGGACGCCGGCCGACGTACCGCTTCTGGACGAGGCCGCCGAACTGCTCGGCGAGGACGAGCGCGCCGCCGCCGCCCGGCGGGACCGGATCCGGATGATGGAACGGGAGTACGCCGAGGGCGTGCTCGAGATCGCCCGGGGTTCCCGCTCGATCGACGTCGAGGACGAGGCCGAGGGCGGTGAGATCCTCGGCGTCACCGACCTGATCGACGCGGACCGGCTGCTGGAACGGCAGGAGGAGGCCGACCGGCTGACCACCGCCCAGCGGGCCGCCGCCGACCGCACCTGGGCGTTCGGCCACGTCATCGTGGACGAGGCGCAGGAGCTCTCGCCGATGGCCTGGCGACTGCTGATGCGCCGCTGCCCGAGCCGGTCGATGACGATCGTCGGCGATGTGGCGCAGACCGGCGCACTCAGTGGCACGCCCTCCTGGGCGGACGCCCTCGCCCCGTACGTCGAGCAGCGGTGGCGGCTCACCGAGCTGACGGTCAGCTACCGCACCCCCGCCGAGATCATGGCGGTGGCCGCCGACGTCCTGGCCGAGATCGACCCGGCGCTGCGGCCCCCGCGCTCGGTGCGCGAGAGCGGCGTACCCCCGTGGGACCGGACGGTGCCCGACGGGCGGTTGGCGGCCGAACTGGTCGCCGAGGCCACCCGGGAGGCGGCCGGGCTGACCGAGGGCCGGCTCGGGGTGCTCGTGCCGGCCGGCCGGGTGGGCGAGTTGGGCGCGGCGGTGATCGCCGCGCTGCCCGAGGCCGCCGTCGGCGAGCATCCGGAGCTGGAGAGCCGGGTGGTGGTGCTGACCGTCGCGCAGGCCAAGGGGTTGGAGTTCGACTCGGTGCTGGTGGTCGACCCGGATCGGATGGTGGCCGAGTCCCCACGCGGACGCAGCGACCTGTACGTAGCCCTGACCCGCGCCACCCAACGCCTGGGAGTCCTCCGCCCGGCGAGCTGACCAGGAAACCCGCCGTCCCCACCGAGTTGTCGCTCGGCGGGGACGGTGGGTGGGTTAGTCGTTGGATGTGTCCCTGATGGACTTTGCCGGGCCGGTGGCGGAGGTGGACTGGTCGCTGGTGCCACCGCCCATCGGGGTGCTGAGGCCGCCGGTGGTGGCATCGCCGGTCGTGGTCGGCGCCACCTTGCCCGGGTGACGCTCCGGCTGTCGGGCCACCCGGCGTACGCTCGCCGGCCCGGCGGTGCCGCCGGTGGTGGTCACCGCCCCCTGCCCGCCGACGGGGCCGCCGTCGCGCAGCACCTGTGGGTCGATCCGTTCGTGTGCCGGATCGAGCGGGTCATCGCGCTGGATCTGGCTCTCCACATCGGTGCGGGGCACCGTCACCTCGTCGAGGGCGCCCTTGCCGTACACGCCGCCGGCGATCCGATCCTCGGCCTCGCGGGCGGCATCCTGCCGCATGTCGTCCTCACGCACGTCCATCACCTCGCAGAAGCTGTGGAACTGACTGCGTGCCCGACCACCGGCCGACCAAACCCGGCGTGACCGGGAGGTCGTCCACCGCGGTTCACCGTCGCGCCGCCCGCTGGCCGCCTGCCCGCAGCCCGAGATGTCCATGCTGTCCCGCGACCGGTGGGAGATGCCCGCCGGCAGGAGGGGATGACAGCGTGCGCACAGTACGCCGTACCGCCGTCGCGGCCCTGGTGGCCGCGACGGTGACGACCGGGCTCGCGGTGCCCGCCCAGGCAAAGCCGCGACCGGACCGGACATTCGACGTGCAGGCCCACCGGGGTGGCCTCGGGCTGCGGGTGGAGAACACCCTCGCCTCCTTCGGCAACGCCCTCCAGCTCGGCGTGAGCACCCTCGAACTGGACGTGCAGATCACCGAGGACGGCCAGGCCGTCGTCACCCACGACCGCAAGGTCACCGGCACCAAGTGCGTCGACACCACCCCGGTGACGCCCGGCGACGCGGAGTTCCCGTACGTCGGGAAGTACATCAACACGCTCAGCCTGGCCCAGGTGCGCACGCTCGACTGCGGCTCCAAGACGCTGTCGGACAAGCCCGGCCAGCTCGCCGTCCCGGGTGCCCGGATGCCGCTGCTGCGTGAGGTCTTCGCGCTGGTCAACCGGTACCAGGCGAAGGACGTGAAGCTCAACGTCGAGACCAAGGTCGAGGCGGGCGCGCCGACCGAGACCGCCCCCCGCGAGCAGTTCGTCCGGGTCACCGCGGCCGAGATCCGCGCCGCCGGGCTGCTCAAGCAGGTCACCATCCAGAGCTTCGACTGGGGCGCGCTGATGCGCATGCGCCAGGTCGAGCCGAAGCTGCCGCTGGTCGCCCTGACCAACTACGACTTCCTGCAGACCGGGCAGCCGGGTGCCTCGCCGTGGCTGGGCGGGCTGGACGTCGACGACTTCGGTGGCGACCCGATCAAGGCGATCCGCAGCTTCGGCGCCAGCGCCTTCTCGCCGGTGCACGGGTTCCCGCAGAACGGCACGGTCACCGACCCGGGCTACAAGCCGTACGTCACGAAGGAGATGGTCGCCCAGGCGCACCGCTACGGGATCAAGGTGATCCCGTGGACGGTCGACGACGTGCCGACCATGACCAAGCTCATCGACGACGGCGTGGACGGCATCATCACCGACTACCCGGACCGGCTGCGCGGCCTGCTGGCGCAACGCGGTTACCGGTTGCCGAAGGCGTACACCGCGCCGTTCGACATCCAGGCGCACCGCGGCGGCCGGGCCACCCGGCCGGAGAACACCCTGCCGGCGTTCGCGAACGCGCTGTCCAACCGGGCCATCTCCACCCTGGAACTGGACACCGGCGTCACCGCCGACGGCAAGCTCGTGGTGCTGCACGATCGCACCGTCAACGGGTCGCACTGCGTCGACACCGCCCCGGTGCGCCCGGGAGACCGGATGTACCCGTACGTGGGTAAGCCGGTGCACGACCTGACCCTGGCGCAGCTGAAGACCGTCGACTGCGGCACGAAGACGCTGCCCGAGCTGCCCGCCCAGGTGCCCGCGCCCGGTGCCCGGATCCCGACCCTGGACGAGGTCTTCGCCCTGGTGAAGGCGAGTGGCCGCACCGACATCGGAATGAACATCGAGACGAAGATCAGCCCGGTGGTGAACGACACCGAGCCGTACCGCAGCTTCACCCGCAAGCTCGTCGACGCGATCCAGCGAGCCGGCTTCACCAGCCGGGCCACCATCCAGTCGTTCGACTGGCGCACCATCACGTACGCCCGGCAGCTCGACCGGCGGATCGGCACGGTCGGCCTGGTCTGGCAGTACGGTCCGGCCGAGTGCGCGACCCTCGCCGACGAGTGCTCGCTGGAGGCGGTCTACGGCGACCCGTCGGTGCGGAGCCCGTGGACCGGTGGACTGGACTGGTGGAAGTACCAGGACCTCGGCAAGCTGACCCGGGCCGCGGGCGCTGGCACGGTGTCCGCCAACTGGCAGGTGCACGACCCGAAGCAGGGCACGGTCGCCTCGACCGACTGGTACCTGCGGGAGAACCCGGCATACTTCCACGGACCGGACGTTCGGACCCTGCAGACGCGGTACGACCTGAAGGTGATCCCGTACACGGTCGATGACGCGACGGTGATGCAGCGGGTCATCGACCTCGGCGTCGACGGCATCATCACCGACGACCCGGGCCTTCTGGTGAGCGTGGCGATCCGCAACGGCCTGCGCTGACCCGTCGACCATCCGATCGCCGGCCGGTTTTTCCGGCCGGCGATCGGTGTTACCTGCTCCGGGGCCTCGGGTAGTCGGGGGGTGTCCCCGCCGTGAAAGCGAACCGCGCCGTGGCCGACACGCGGTAGCGGGGCGGGGGAATGCAGGTACGACTCATCGCATCCTGAGGAGGACCAGATGAGCACGCAGGCTGCTTCCACCCGGCCGATGAACCGGCCCATGAACGACCCGCAGAATCCCGCTCAGATGCGGGACATGCAGACCCAGCAGATGCCGGTCATGCATGACGGGCGCCGCAACGACATGCAGGCACCCGGTACGGAGACCAAGCAGGCGTTCAAGACCACCGAGTTCTGGATCTACCTGATCGCGGTGGCCGCCGTACTGGGCGCGTCGCAGGTCGTTGGCCGGAACACCGCTGGGGTGGACATCTTCCGGGCCGACAACGCCTGGTTCCTGATCACCCTGCTGACGCTTGGCTACCTCGGTAGCCGTGGCCTCGCGAAGGCCGGCAGCAACTGGCGCAGCAGCGAGGAGCGCAAGGCCCGGCACTGACCGGTTCACAGTGCACGGTGGCCTCCGGGAGATCCTCCCGGAGGCCACCGTCATGTCTGGGATCGGCTACTCGTCGCCACCGAAGTCGCCGAAGTCGCCCTCGAACGCATCCTCGATCACCTCGCCGGCGATCATGCCGCCGGCGACGCCGAGCGCCGCACCGGCCACCATGCCGCCCATGCCGTGCCCACGGCTGTGCCCGTGACCCCCGCCGTACTGGGATCGCAGGCTGCCGTAGCGGGACGTGGTCTCGCGCAGCCAGCCGTCGACGACCTGCGCCCAGTCCACCCGGTCAGCGTCGATGTGCGCCACCTGGTAGCGACCGAACGCGTCGTGCCCGGCGCTGAGGAACCCACCTCGCTTGTCGCACTCCAGGATGACCTCCACACCGCGCTGGCTGGTCACGAAGGTCAGCTCGACCTCCCGGATCGTGCTCGCGTACTGCGGGGAGGCGAAGAACTCAATCTCCTGGTAGAACGGCAGCGTCTGCTGCACGCCCCGGATGTGCCCACGCTCCAGGTCGGCGTGCTTGAACCGGAAGCCGAGCCGCTGGAACGCCTCCAGGATCCGCTCGTGCACCGGCAGCGGGTGCACCGCCACCTGGTCCAGGTCGCTCTTGTCGACCGCGCGGGCGATCGCCAACTCGGTGCGCAGACCCATCGTCATGCCGTGCAGGCGCTGGCCGTACACGTCGGTGATCGGGGTCTCCCACGGCACCGGCAGCTGGAACGGGATCGAGAGCTGCTGCTTCGGGGCGAGCTGGAGCGGACCGCTGACCACCATGCGGTGGAACTCCATCGTGCCCGCGTACTCGGTGTCGTGTCCTTCGACCTCGACCCGGGTGACCAGGCCGATCACCACCTGCTCGATGGCTGCCTCAGCGTCGCCACCGACGAGGTTGACCTGCCCGTCGAGGGTCAGGCCGGGCCGGGTGTTGGGGTTGGTCAGCACGGTGTCCACGCTGGGACCGCCCACACCGAACGCGCTCAACATCTTCTTGAAGACCATCGGAACTCCTGTGCGACGCCGACCGCTCCAGGTTGGAGTCGGACGTTGACTCGAACGGCACCCTATCCAGCACCCCTGTGAGGTGGCTGTGAAGCGCCCGGACGGCCGGCGTCCGTTGATCGACTGCGGTTCATGAAAGGCGGGGTGTCCCGTCGACCGGGACACCCCGATTTCAGCGAGCCCGAGTCGATCAACCCTGGCTTTGGCCGATCACCTCGGCGCGCAGCCGCTCGGCGACCTCGTCGGGCGACGGCATCGTGGCGACCTCGGCGCCGATCCGGCGAGCCGCCTCGGTGAACGTCGGCTCGTCGAGCAGCCGGCGCAGTGCCGCCGCGATGGCGGCCGGGCCGGCCTGCCCGGGCATCAGTGCAAGACCCGCTCCGGACGCGGCGACCCGGTCCGCCTGGATGAACTGGTCGGCGCCCTGGGGTACGACCACCATCGGGACGCCACGGGCCAGCGTGCCGAGGGTGGTGCCGGCGCCGCCGTGGGTGATGACCGCGCTGACGTTCTCCAGCAACTGGGCCAGCGGCACGAAGGGGGTGAACTCCACCCGCTCCGAGTCGAGCTGGTAGTCCTCCGGCTCGCCGTCGAGGCCGAGCGTGGCCAGCACGTCGACGTCGACGTCGGTGAGGGCGCCCAGCAGCGGGCCGACCACGGCGGGGTCGGCGAAGACCGTACCGAAGCTGACCAGCACCCGGGGACGCCCGCCGGCCGGCGGCGTGTGCGCGCCCGTCGAAGCGTCGGGCGCCTGGTGCGGTTCCGGCCGCAGCGCGATCCGCTCCACCCCCTGCGGTACGGCGAAGCCCTCGAACTGCAGCCCCGGTGGGCAGGTGTCCAGCAGCCACCGCCCGGCCTGGACGCGCTGCGGCGCGGGCAACCCGCGCTCCTCGTAGCGGGAGCGGACCACCGCGATCAGCGGGTCGGTGAACTCGGCCGGCACCGCCGGGCCGAAGGCGAGGGTGGCCAGCGGTACGTCGAGACCGGCGGCGACCAGCGGCCCCACGAAGTCGAGCATCTCGTTGACGATCAGATCCGGCTGCCAGCTCTTTGCCTGCGCGAACGCCTCGTCGGCGGTGAGGTCGACCCGGACCCCGGCGAAGAACTCGGCGACCGCCTCCGGGATCGGCTCGGTCGCGGGGTTGATGCCCAGCTTTCGCCCCACCTCGGCGAAGAGGGCATCCGGCATGGGGCCAGCCGGCAGCAGCTCGATGCCCTCGGGAGCGAGGAGCGGGGCCATGCCCGCAGCGGTCACCACGGCAACGTCGTGGCCTTGACGCCGGAACGCGCGGATCAGGGGCAGAAGCGGGAGGAAGTGCCCGAAAGACGGCACGTTCGAGAAGACGACTCGCATGTTCATCAGAATACTCTTCTGACGAGATGGGCCGGTAGAGTGCCCTGGTGGCCGCTCAACCCCGCGCCAGTCGGCGCCAGGAGAGCGCCGAGCAAACGCGGCAGTTGATCTTGGATGCGGCGCAGGATCTGTTCATCACCCAGGGGTACGCCGCCACGACGGTCAACGACATCGCCGCCCGCGCCCGGGTTGCCGTGGCGACCGTCTACACCAGCGTCGGCGGCAAGCCGACGCTGCTGCGGGCGCTCATCGAGGCGGGTGTGAACGACCCGGAGACCGCGCGGAACGTGGCGGCCATCGCGGTCGCCGCCGACCCCGGCGAGGTCGTGCGGCTGATCGGCGCCGGGACACGGTACGGCCACCAGAGCCGCCCGCACACCATCCAACTGATGAGGGCGGCGCCGGGCATGACGGCGAGCGCGGCGGAAGCGGCGCGCGACGGCGCGGCGGCGTACCGGCAGGCGCTACGGGTCGGCGCGGTACGCCTCGACGAACTCTCCGCCCTACGTCCGGGCCTCACCGTCGAACAGGCCACCCAGGTGCTCTGGTTCTACTTCGGGCTGCACTCCTGGCCACAGCTGGTCGACGAGGGTGGCTGGTCGTACGACGAGGCCGAGCACTGGCTGGTCGACCGGGCCACCGAGGCACTTCTCCGGCCCTAGCCGAACTCGCCGTCCTTGATCCCGAGGACGAACACGGTCCACCCCTCGGCGGGGTAGACGAGGGTTGCCGCCGCCCGGTCCTTGCTGTCCCGCACCGCCACTCGACCTGAACCGTCCAGGATGGGACCCGCCTCGACACAGCTACCACCGTTGCTGTCGCTCTTGCTGCTGATGTGCCAAGCCACCTCGGACATGCTCTCGCTCATGACAACTCCTCCGCGATGCTCGTGATCAACTTCGTTGACTCACTCTCGCTGAGCGCAGAATCCAGCAGACGCCCATAGGCACGAACGAAGCGCTCAGCCTTCGGCGACTCCAGGTAGAGCCGCCCTCCCAAAGACTCGACGTAGGCAACCGCAGGATACGGCTCTGGCAGCCGGAATATCCAGAACGTACCGTCGAGCCCTTGGTGCAGGGCTACCCCGCACGGCATCACTCTGATTGCGACGTTACCCAATCGCTGCGCCTGCGTGAGGTGGTGCAGTTGTCGGCGTAACACCTCCGGCCCGCCGACCATCCGGCGCAGCACAGCTTCGTCTATCACAGTAGAAATCGTCAGTGGGCGGCGTCGCCTCAGAACCTCTTGACGGGTCATCCGAAGGTCGACCCAGCGGTTGATCGTCGCCTCGGTAGCTCCCGGTTCTGCCGCATTACGAATCACCGCCTCGGCGTACTCCCGGGTCTGAAGCAGCCCGGGGACCAGGGTGAGATGGAAGCAGCAGACCTGCTCCGCGCGACCTTCCAGCCAGGGGTATTCGATGAAGGAGGCGTCCACTACGTCGCCATAGTCCTCGTCCCACCGGTCGGTGCGCCAAACCTCCTCGGCAAGCGCCAGCAGACGGGCCCGCTCGGCTGCGTGGTGAAATCCGTAGAGATCCAACAGCGCGATCACATCACCCTTGCGGATCGGCCAGTCCGCGCGTTCGTACCGACCAAGCGCCGACATGTCGCGTTGCAGATGCTCGGCGACCAACTTCAACGTCATCCCCCGCTCCTCCCGCAGGGTCCGCAATTGCTGACCCAGCCATTGCGCACGGAGGGTCCGGATGAACGGCTTGTGCGGCATGGTCCACCTCTCGATTCGTTGGCGAAGCCGCGTAGGAACCATTGCTCCAGTTCCAAGCGACTGGAAACGTGGCCTTCGGGTGAGGTGATCGCCGGCCCCCGGGGACGCCCGGTGCGAAAACGGCAACCGCGGCTGTGCCAACAGCCGAGAAGGTGACGAGAGACGGCCTCGCGAGTGGCAGGCGCATACCGGCTCTCGTCGGGTCTCAACTAGAGCGTCGGGATGTGCGAACCCGGCTCCGAACCGACTTGAACGAATACCTACCACGAAGAAGGGCGCCCCGCGACCCTGACTCACCCATTGAGGAACGACGAGAGGTGACCGATGCCCAGAGGCACGCTCTACGACGGCGGTCGGCTGCATCCACGGCATGTCCGCGACCGCCAGTTCACCACCGTCGGCTTCGGCCGGCGGGGCCTCCACCCTGGCGAGGTGCGGCGGTTTCTGCAACGCGTCGCGCTCGACCTCACTGCACTGCACCACGACCTGGCGCAGCTCAGTGAGGAGAACGCACGGATGAAGCGGGCGCTGCGCGTCCGACAGAGTGCCTGGTCCGAGAGGCATCGGCCGTGATCCCGCCGGACGAACCACCCGGCGGGATCTTCGTACCGCTGCCTCGGGCCGCCGTGTTGGCGTTCACCGAGTCAACCGAACCGCTGCCCCGACACGTGATCCACCTGCCGGTGGCGGTTCCCGACCTGGCCGGGGCGCTGGATCTGGCCCGTACGCTCGCCCGGTCGCTGGCCTCGACGCCACAGGCCGACGTCGCGGGCATCACGGTGTCGGCCGAGGACGCGCAGCACGTACGACATTGGGTTTTCTGCGACCGGATCATGCCCGATCGCCGCCGCTGCACGCGAGACGCCGACCACGTCGGCACCTGCCTCCCCACCGACAGCCCCTAGTGAGGGCCAGCCCAACACCCTCCGCGATCTTGCACATTCTGTCGCGACTTGTAGGACATTCCACGCATCTCGACGACACAAACTGCAAGATCGACGCGGGGCAGCGCGCGCGGGGCGCCCTAGTCGGGTTCCACGACCACCAGCTCGCCTACCTGTTCACCGATCGTGGTGCGCGCCTCCGTCGGCAGCCCACGGTCGGTGATCAGTACGTCGGCGGCCTCCAGTGGGGCGATGGTGGCGATGCCGATCGTCTCCCACTTGGTGTGGTCGGCGAGCACCACGAGTCGGCGGGCCGCGCCGATGAGGCAGCGGTTGACGCCGGCCTCCAGCAGGTTGGGGGTGGTGAACCCGGTCCGTGGGCTCAGCCCGTGCACGCCGAGGAAGAGCAGGTCGACGTTGAGCGCGCTGATCGCCGCCTCGGCCACCGGCCCGGTCAACGCGTCCGACGGGGTGCGGATGCCACCGGTCAACACGACGGTCTGGTCGGCGCGCGGGTTCTGGTACAGCGCGTCGGCCACCGGGATCGAGTTGGTCACCACGGTCAGCCCGCGTACGTCGGAGAGGAGCGTGGCCAGCGCGGCGGTGGTGGTGCCGGCGGAGAGCGCGATGGCCATCCCCGGCTCCACCATTGTCGCCGCGCGCTCGGCGATGGCCCGCTTCTCCGCCTGCTGGCGGATCGACTTGGCGGCGAAGCCGGGTTCCTCGGCCGAACCCGGCCCGGCGAGCGTGGCACCGCCGTGCACCTTGTCGACCAGGCCGCGCTCGGCCAACACCTCCAGGTCGCGCCGGATCGTCATGTCGGACACGCCGAACCGACTGACCAGGTGACTCACCCGTACCCCGCCGCGTTGGCGGATCAGATCGAGAATGGCGGTCTGCCGCTGCTGGGCGAGCATCTGGGGACCCTCCTTCGCACCGTGACTGTCGTCAGAATCAGGTCCGATCCTCACGGACCACCGCCACCTCACCGGCCGGCAGCGCGAGCTCACCGGCACAGTGCCCTCCGGTCAACAGCTCGACGCCGTGCGCCGGCAGGCGTACCTCGGTGTCGGTGTGGTTGATCGCGAACAGCCAGGTCCGGTCGCCGTCGCGGCGGCGGACCACCTCCACCCCGGGCGGCGCCGACGCCGCCGGGCGGACGCCGGTCTCGGCGAGCAGGCGGGCCACCAACCGGTCCGTGGCCGGCTCGTCCAGCCGGGTGCCGACATACCAGGCGGCGCCGTCGCCCACCTGGTTGCGGGTCAGCGCCGGCACGCCCGGCAAGGGCCCATCGGTGTACGACGCGAGCACCTCGGCGCCGTCGGGGTGCACCCACTCGGTCCACACGTCGGCGGTGCTGCCGTCGTCGAGACGGACCTTTTCGCCCTCGCGCAGTGGGAAGAACTCCTCGGTCCGGACGCCGAGCAACTCCCGGAACGCGCCCGGGTAACCGCCCAGCCGGATGTGGTCGTTGGCGTCCACGATGCCGCTGAAGTAGGTGACCGCCGCCGTGCCGCCGGCCTCGACGTACCGGTGCAGCGCGGCGACGTCGGCGTCCCGGACCAGGTAGAGGGTCGGCACCAGGACCAGCCGGTAGCCACTGAGGTCGGCCGACGGGTGGACGACGTCGGCGGTCACGCCGGCCCGCCAGAGCGAGCCGTACAGGGCGTTCATCCGGTCGGCGTAGGTGACGTCGACGCTGGGGTGCGAATCCAGCTCGACCGCCCACCACGCCTCCCAGTCGAAGAGGATCGCCACGTCGGCGTCCACCCGGCTACCGCGGATCTCGGCCAGCGCCTTCAGGTCCGCGCCGAGCTGGCAGACCTCGCGGAACACCTTGGTGTCCGGTCCGGCGTGCGGGACCAGCGCGGAGTGGAACTTCTCCGCGCCGGCCCGGGAGGCGCGCCACTGGAAGAAGAGCACCCCGTCGGCGCCCCGGGCGACGTGCGCGAGGCTGTTGCGACGCAGCTGACCGGGCAGCTTGGCCACGTTGCGCGGCTGCCATTGGACGGCGCTGGTGGAGTGCTCCATGAGCAACCACGGGTCACCGCCGGCGACGCCCCGGGTGTGGTCGGCGGCGAGCGCCAGCCCGAGGTGCGCCTGCGGGTCGGCGGCGGTCATGTAGTGGTCGTTGGAGACGAGGTCCACGTCGGACGCCCAGGACTGGTAGTCCATGTGCTTGACGCCCATGCCGATCATGAAGTTGGTGGTGATCGGCTGACGGACCAGTGTCCTCAGCACCTCGCGTTCGGCGCGCAGTTGGGCGCGCAACTCCTCGGAGGAGAAGCGCAGGAAGTCCAACTGCTGCGTGGGGTTGGCGAAGGCAGTCACCGTGCGCGGCGGGTTGATCTCGGCCCAGTCGCCATAACGCTGGCTCCAGAACGCGGTGCCCCAGGCGTCGTTGAGCCGGTCCAGGTCGCCATAGCGCTCGCGCAGCCAGCCGCGGAACGCCTCCGCGCTGACATCGCAGTAGCAGTGCACGTTGTGGCAGCCCAGCTCGTTGGAGATGTGCCACATGACCACGGCGGGATGCTCGGCGTACCGGCCGGCGACCGCGCGTACCAGCTCCAGCGACCGCTCGCGGAACACCGGGGAGCTGGGGCAGTACGCCTGCCGGCCACCCGGCCAGAGGATCGTGCCGTCGGCCCGGCGGGGCAGTGTCTCCGGGTGCGCGCGGGCCAACCACGGCGGTGGGCTGGCCGTTGCGGTCGCCAGGTCGACCTGGATGCCGCCGTCGTGCAGCAGGTCCAGCACCCGGTCCAGCCAGCCGAACTCGAACCGGCCCGGGGTGGGCTCCAGCAGCGCCCAGGAGAAGATGCCGACGGAGACCAGGTTGACCCCGGCTCGGCGCATCAGGTCGACGTCCTCCGGCCAGGTTTCCTCGGGCCACTGCTCGGGGTTGTAGTCGCCGCCGAAATAGATGCTGTTCCCCTGCCATTGCCGCATGACAGCTGAGGGTGCACCCGCTGGCCCAGGGAAGTCAACAGGTTCCAACATCGAGCTTCTTTCCAACGTTTACTAGGTAACGGCCGTGTCACGACTGGGTTATCAGAGGCGAACTGCCCTCTTGACAGCGCCCGACTGGAGGGTAGCTTGAGGCCCCAATGGCCGTTCGTGTTCGCCAATGTGGATTCTCGGTGGATCTCAATGTGTGATCACGACGCCGGACCTGCCTTCACCACCCCTGAGGCCCTTGGGCGTAGCTCCTTCTCATCCGCAGGAGGCACAGATGTCCCGTCCCCAATCCCAAGCCGAGTACCTGGCTCGGCTCGTACCGCCCTCAGTCGCCGGCATCAACCGACGATCGTTGCTGGCCGGCGCGGCCGGCACGGGCGCGCTGCTCGGCACCGGACTGCTCGCCGGCTGCGGTGACGACTCCGGCTCCGGGGGGTCCAGCAAGGACGTGTCGCTCGGCTCGAACCAGTCCGACCCGAAGCCGAAGGACGTCCTCGCCAAGGTCACCGACGGCTTCAAGACCTCGTCCGGGGTGCAGGTCGCGGTGAACACGGTCGACCACAACACGTTCCAGGAGAACATCAACAATTACCTACAGGGCAAGCCGGACGACGTGTTCACCTGGTTCGCCGGCTACCGGATGCGCTTCTTCGCGCAGAAGGGCCTGGCCAGCGACATCAGCGACGTGTGGGGCAAGCTCTCCGGCTACTCCGACGCCTTCAAGAAGGCATCCACCGGCGACGACGGCAAACAGTACTTCGTACCGGCGTCCTACTACCCGTGGGCGATGTTCTACCGCAAGTCCGTGTGGCAGCAACACGGTTACCAGGTGCCCACCACCCTGGACCAGCTCACGGCGCTCGGCGCGCAGATGAAGAGGGACGGCCTCACCCCCATCGCCTTCGCCGACAAGGACGGCTGGCCGGCGATGGGCACCTTCGACATCCTCAACCTGCGCATCAACGGCTACCAGTTCCACGTCGACCTGATGGCAGGCAAGGAGGCCTGGACCTCCGACAAGGTCAAGAAGGTCTTCGACACCTGGGCCGGTCTGCTCCCCCTGCACCAGCCGGACAGCCTCGGCCGCACCTGGCAGGAGGCCGCGCAGTCGTTGCAGCAGAAGAAGAGCGGCATGTACATGCTCGGCCTCTTCGTCGGTCAGCAGTTCAGCAACGAGGAGCAGAACGACCTCGACTTCTTCACCTTCCCCGAGATCGACCCGGCCATCGGCGCCAAGGCGCTGGACGCCCCGATCGACGGCTACATGATGGCGCGTAAGCCCAAGAACGAGGACAACGCGCGCAAGCTGCTGGAGTACTTCGGTGGCAAGGAGGCCGGCGACATCACGGTCAAGAACGACCCGGCCACCCTGGTCGCCAACACCAGCGCGGACGTCAGCGGCTACACCGCCCTGCAGAAGAAGGCCGCCGAACTGGTCGGGTCGGCCACCGAGATCGCCCAGTTCCTCGACCGGGACACCCGGCCGGACTTCGCCTCCACGGTGATGATCCCGGCGATCCAGCAGTTCATCAAGAACCCCAAGGACATCGACGGTCTCACCTCGTCCATCGAGAACCAGAAAAAGTCGATCTTCACTGACTGACGGCGGAAGGGGGAGGACATCGTGTCCGACCTGCCCCTGATCCAAGCGGATCGCGCCGTGCCACCGCCGGCCACGACCACCTCCACGGGTGGTCGTCGCCGGCGGCTACGGCTCCTGTCCCGCACCGACCGCGTGGTCATCACGCTGATGGTGCTCGTCCCGCTGCTGCTCGTCACCGGATTCGTCTGGTTGCCGGCGGCGGCCACCGTGCTGCTCTCCGGCACCAACTGGGACGGCATCGGCCCACTCAACGAGATCGAGTTCGTCGGCGCGCGCAACTACAGCGACGTGGTGAACATCTACCCGCCGTTCGTGCCGGCGATCCAGCACAACCTGCTCTGGCTGGCGGCGCTGTTCGTGGTCGCCACCCCGTTCGGCATGTTCCTGGCCGTGCTGCTGGACAAGGAGCTGCGTGGCAGCCGCTTCTACCAGACCGCGCTGTACCTGCCGGTGGTGCTCTCGCTGGCGCTCATCGGCTTCGTCTGGCAGCTGCTCTACTCCCGCGACCAGGGGCTGATCAACGCCGTCTTCGGCAGCAACATCGACTGGTACGGCGACTCGAACGTCAACATCTGGGCGGTGATGGTCGCCTCGGGGTGGCGGCACGTCGGTTACATCATGCTGCTCTACCTGGCCGGGCTGAAGGGCGTCGATCCATCGTTGCGCGAGGCGGCGGCGGTCGACGGCGCCTCGGAGAGCCGGGCGTTCTTCCGGGTCGTGTTCCCGGTCATGCGGCCGATCAACATCATCGTGCTGGTGGTGACCGTGATCGAGTCGCTGCGCGCGTTCGACCTCGTCTGGGTGGTCAACAAGGGCCGCAACGGGCTGGAGCTGATCTCCGCGCTGGTCACCCAGAACGTGGTGGGTGAGGCGAGCCGGATCGGGTTCGGCTCGGCACTGGCAACGATCATGCTGGTCGTCTCGCTGGTCTTCATCACCATCTACCTGGCGACCGTGATGAGGGAGAACCGGCAATGAGCACCGCGACCATCACCCGGCGTACCGAGGGCGGGCCCGACGCGCCGCCGCGCCGCCGCAAGCTGACCCCGTTACGGATACTGCTGCACGGCTTCCTCATCGTCGTCTCGCTGGCCTGGCTCTTCCCGATCGCCTGGGCGGTGCTGACCTCGCTGCGGTCGTACGACTACACCGCCGCGAACGGCTACGTGTCGTTCGGCGGCTGGACGTTCGACAACTACGTCACCGCCTGGCGGACGGCGGAGTTCGGCCAGCACTTCCTCAACTCGGTGTACATCACGGTGCCGGCGGTGCTGCTTACCCTCTTCCTCGCCTCCTGCGTGGCGTTCGTCATCGCCCGGTTCAGTTGGAAGCTCAACCTCGTCCTGCTCGGGATCTTCACCGCGGCCAACCTGCTGCCCCAGCAGGCGCTGCTCATCCCGCTGTTCCGGCTGTTCACCGAGGTGCCGCTGCCGGAGTTCATGAGCGACTCGGAGCTGCTCTACGACAGCTACTGGGGCCTGATCCTGATCAACGTGGCCTTCCAGTGCGGTTTCTGCGTCTTCGTGCTCAGCAACTACATGAAGGCGCTGCCCCGTGACCTGTACGAGGCGGCGATGGTCGACGGGGCGAGCATCTGGCGGCAGTACTGGCAGGTCACCATGCCGCTGTGCCGGCCGGCCCTGGCCGCGCTGGCGACGCTGGAGGTGACCTGGATCTACAACGAGTTCTTCTGGGCCACCGTCCTCATGCGTACCGGCGACAAGTTCCCGGTGACCAGCTCGCTCAACAACCTGCGCGGTGAGTTCTTCACCGACAACAACCTGGTCTCGGCGGGCAGCGTGCTCGTCGCGATCCCCACCCTGGTGATCTTCTTTATGCTCCAGCGGCACTTCGTTCGGGGCCTGACCTTGGGAGCCTCAAAGGGATGACGATCCTGCACCTGCGCCGCGCGCGGACCAGCCTGGTGCTCGACGCGCGCGGCCCGGGGCTGCCCCGGGTCGTGCACTGGGGCGGTGACGTCGGCGACCTCGACGACGACGGCCTGCGCCAGCTCGTCGACGCGACCGTACCGCCGGTGGTGCCGAGCAGCTTCGACCAGCCGACCGTGCTGTCCCTGCTGCCGGAGGCGAGCGCCGGCTGGAGTGGACGGCCCGGCCTGGCCGGGCACCGCGACCGACGAGACTGGTCCACGTCCTTCCGCCTGGACGGGTGGGACGTGCGCGACAACGACCCCGACCCGGGCCACCTGGCTGCGGGCGGGGAGGTGGTGGGCGTACTCCCCTCCTACGGTGGGCACGGCGGGCCCGGCGGGGCGCTGCTGACCGTGCGGGCGTCGGACCCGGCCGCCGGGCTGACCCTGACCATCGAGATCACGCTCGACCCGTACGGCCTGCTCACCGTGCGGCACCGGCTGCGCAACGACGGCGACAGCGCGTACGAGCTGCGGGAGTTGACGCCGGCGCTGCCGGTGCCGGCGGTCGCCACCGAGCTGCTCGACCTGACCGGCCGGTGGTGTCGGGAACGGTCCCCGCAGCGGCACCCGTGGCAGCACGGCGCCTGGGTCCGCGAGGGCCGACACGGTCGTACCGGGCATGACGCCACGCTGCTGCTGGTGGCCGGCACCGCCGGGTTCGGCTTCGGCCACGGCGAGGTCTGGGCGGTGCACACCGCCTGGAGCGGCGACCACGTGACGTTCGCCGAGCGTCGGCCCACCGGCGAGTCGACCCTCGGTGGCGGCGAGCTGTTGGCCCCCGGGGAGGTCCGGCTCGGCCCCGGCGAGTCGTACGAGACTCCCCTGCTCTACGCGGTCTGGTCCGACGCCGGCCTGGACGGGCTCAGCGACGTGCTGCACACCCACCTCCGGGCGCGTCCCGGGCACCCGCGCTCTCCCCGCCCGGTGACTTTGAACGTCTGGGAGGCGGTCTACTTCGACCACGACCTGGACCGCCTGCGGGCGCTCGCCGACCGGGCCGCACAGATCGGTGTGGAGCGGTTCGTGCTCGACGACGGCTGGTTCCGCGGCCGGCGCGACGACACCGCCGGGCTCGGCGACTGGTACGTCGACGAGGGCGTCTGGCCGGACGGCCTGCAACCGTTGATCGACCATGTGACCGGCCAGGGCCTCCAGTTCGGCCTCTGGGTCGAGCCGGAGATGGTCAACCCCGACTCGGACCTGTTCCGCGCGCACCCCGACTGGCTGCTCGCCGTGCCGGGGCGGCTGCCGCCGGCCTGGCGTCACCAGCAGGTGCTCGACCTGGGCCGCCCCGAGGCGTACGACTATGTGCTGGAACGCCTCGACACGCTGCTCACCGACCACCCCGGCATCCGGTACCTCAAGTGGGACCAGAACCGGGACCTCACCGAGGCCGGGCACCACGGCCGTCCCGGGGTGCACGGGCAGACCCTGGCGGTCTACCGGCTCTTCGACGAGTTGCGCAATCGGCACCCGGGCGTGGAGATCGAGAGCTGCTCGTCCGGCGGAGCCCGGGTGGACCTGGCCATCCTGGCCCGCACCGACCGGGTCTGGGCCAGCGACTGCAACGACGCCCTGGAGCGGCTCAGCATCCAGCGCTGGACCGGGCTGCTGCTGCCACCCGAGCTGATCGGCACCCACATCGGGCCGGAACGCTCGCACACCACCAACCGCGTACACGACCTGGGTTTCCGGGCGGCGACGGCGCTCTTCGGCCACCACGGCATCGAGTGGGACATCGCGTCGACCAGCGCTGCCGAACAGACCGAGCTGGCCGCCTGGGTGGCACTGCACAAGCGGCTGCGCCCGCTGCTGCACGCTGGCCGGGTGGTCCGGGTCGATCACCCGGACCCGGCCGTCTGGGCACACGGCGTGGTCGATCACGACAACACCCGAGCGGTGTACGCGGTGGCCCGGCTGGCCACCTCGGTGGCGCAGGTCCCCGGCGCGGTACGGCTGCCCGGCCTCGACCCGGGTCGGCGGTACCGGGTGCGACAGGTGTCGGGCGTACCGGCCCCGGCGACCATCGACCTGTCCGCGCCCACCTGGCTGGCGGGTGGTCTCACCCTCAGTGGGGCGGCGCTGGCCCGGATGGGTGTGCAGGTGCCCGCCCTGCACCCGGAGCAGACTCTGGTGCTGGAGGTCGACGCCGTCGACTGACAAGATTCTCAAGAATCTTCGGCCGGGGTGTCGAGAACGGCAGGGCGTGCTTCTACCTCAGGGTGAGAGCACCGACGAGGGTGCGCAGGTGTGAGGAGCCAACCATGAAGTACATGCTGTTGATGCAGTTCAGCGCCGCCGGTACCGACTTCCCGAGCATCGACACCTGGACCCAGGACGAGGTCCGGGCGCACATCGCGTTCATGGGCGAGGTCAACGACAAGCTCACCGCCGCCGGTGAGTGGGTCGACGCGCAGGGTCTCGGCGGCCCGCAGCAGGCCCGGATCGTCCGGGCTGGTGACGGCGGGGCGCCGGTGGTCACCGAGGGGCCGTTCGCCGAGACGAAGGAGTTCCTGGCCGGGTTCTGGATCGTCGACTGCGAGAGCCCGCAGCGGGCCGTGGAACTGGCCGCGTACATCTCCACGGCGCCCGGCCCCGGTGGCCGGCCGTTGAACATGCCGATCGAGGTGCACCCGGTGATGTCCGCCCCGTCCCAGGAGCTGTGAGGGCTGAACACCGATCCCCACGTCGAGGACCTGCTGCGCGAGTTGGCGCCGCAGGTCCTCGGCGTGCTCAGCCGCCGCTTCGGTGACTTCGCCACCGCCGAGGACGCGGTGCAGGAGGCGCTGCTGGCCGCCGCCACCCAGTGGCCGACCGAAGGGCTGCCGGCGAACCCGCGTGGCTGGCTGATCCAGGTCGGGTACCGCCGGATGATCGAGCTGGTCCGCGGTGAGCAGGCCCGACGCCGCCGGGAGGACCTGGTCGCCCGCCGGGATCCGGACGACCGGGGGTACGCGCCAGCCCCGGACGAGGAGTTGACCGCCGAGCGGGACGACACGCTGGTCCTGCTCTTCCTCTGCTGCCACCCGGCGCTCGCCCCGACGTCGGCGGTGGCGCTGACCCTGCGCGCTGTCGGCGGATTGAGCACCGCCGAGATCGCCCGCGCGTTCCTGGTGCCCGAGGCGACGATGGCACAGCGGATCAGCCGGGCCAAGCAGCGCATCAAGACGTCCGGGCTGCCGTTCCGGATGCCCGAGCAGGCGGAACGGGCGGACCGGCTGGTCGCCGTGCGGCAGGTGCTCTATCTGGTCTTCACCGAGGGGCACACCAGTACCACCGGTCCGGACCTGCGCCGCATCGACCTCGCGGCGGAGGCGATCCGGCTGACCCGCGCGCTGCACACGCTGCTGCCAAACGACAGCGAATCGGCCGGACTGCTGGCGTTGATGCTGCTCACCGAGGCACGCGGCCCGGCGCGGACCGGGCCCTCCGGCGAGCTGATCTCACTGGCCGATCAGGACCGCAGCCGCTGGGACGCGGCGGCGATCGCCGAGGGCGTCGCCCTGGTCACCCGGGCCCTGCCGCGTGGGCCGGCCGGCCCGTACCAGGTGCAGGCCGCCATCGCCGCCCTGCACGACGAGGCGCCGAGCACCGAGCAGACCGACTGGCCGCAGATCCTGGCGCTCTACGAGGTGCTGGAACGGATGCTCGGCAGCCCGGTGGTGGCCCTCAACCGGGCCGTGGCGACGGCCATGGTGCACGGCCCGGCCGCCGGCCTGACCGCCCTCGACGCGCTGAGCAGCGACCCGCAGTTGGCCGGACACCACCGGCTGGCCGCTGCCCGAGCCCACCTGCACGAGATGGCCGGTGACCAGGCCCAGGCGATCGCCGACTACCGGATCGCCGCCGCCCGCACGAGCAGCCGTCCCGAACAGCTCTACCTGACCATGCGAGCAGCCCGCCTGGCCGCCGACTCCGGCGTGGACGGGTCGGCTGGACGTGGATCTCGCCGGCGTTAGCCTGGGCGGCGACGGGCTCATCGACCACGACGGACCGAGGGGACGCATGGCGTACGTGCTGCTGGGGATCGCCATCCTCGCCGAGGTGCTGGCGACCAGCCTGATCAAGAGCACCGCCGGGTTCAGCCGCCTCTGGCCGACGGTGGCATGCCTCGGCGGTTACGCGTTGGCTTTCCTCCTGCTGGCGCAGGCCGTCAAGGAAATCCCGGTGGGTGTGGCGTACGCCCTCTGGTCGGGTCTGGGCACCGCGGCCATCGTGGCGATCGGGGCGGTGTTCCTGGGTGAGTCGGTGGGGCTCGCCAAGCTCACCGGCATCGCGCTGATCATCGCCGGAGTGGTCATCGTGAACCTGACCGGGGAGCACTGACCGGAACGGGTTCCGGTGGCCGGGTCCGACGCGCACCCGACCACCGGTCCTACGGTCAGCTCGCCGTGCAGCTCACCGCCGGCAGACTGTTGGTGCCGGTCCAACTGCCGAGGAAGCCGAAGGTGGCACTGGCCCCAGCGGCCAGCCGTCCGTTGTGGTCCGCGTTGCGGGCGGTCACCGTGGTTCCGCTGCTGGTAAGGGCCACATTCCACGACTGGGTGACGCGCTGGCCGTTGGCGAAGGTCCAGCCTGCGGTCCAGCCGGTGATCGCCCTCGCGCCGGCGGTCACCCGTACCTCACCCTGGAAGCCGCCCTGCCACTGGTTGGTCACCGTGTACGCCGCGGTGCAACCACCGGTCGGCGGGGGCGTCGTCGGGGGTGGGGTGGTCGGCGGTGGGGTGGTCGGCGGTGGCGTCGTCGGAGGTGGGGTGCCGCCGAAGACGCTGGCCTCGCGGGCGGTCTGCCGGATGCCGTTGACGCCGTTGAAGAGGCGCTGACCCCAGTCGGTCAGGCTCGCCGGGTTGAAGTTGGTGGCCAGGTCGAGGTACTCGACGCCGCCGCCGTTGCCGCTCCACGACCAGCCCAGCCAACCGATGCCGTTGGCCTGGCTGTACGCGAGGATGGCGTCCTCGTCCGGATTACCGTCGGAGTGGTTGAAGCCGAACTCACCGACCACGATGGGCAGGCCCGCCGAACGAAATCGGCCCAGATAGTCGCTGATCTCCGCCGCGGTGTCGAACACCCCGTACATGTGGATGGAGAACACGGTGTTGCGCGCCGGGTCGGCGGCGAAGACCGACGCGGCGTTGTCGCGCATGGTGAACGACCAGTCCTGCCCCCAGTTCGGGGCGTCCACCATGATCGTGTGGGTCAGCCCGCCGGCCCGCAGGCGCTTGATCGCATTGGCGTTGTCGGTGGCCCACGAGGCGTAGTTCTGGTTGCCGTACGGCTCGTTGCCGATGTTGACGATCACGTACCTCTCCTGGCCGGAGAGGACGTCGGCGAGGCTGAGCCAGTAGTCGACGGCGCGGTCGAGGGTGATCGCGCCGCTCTGCTCGCCGTACCCGGTGGTGTCGTGCACCTCCAGCACACAGATCAGCCGGTTGGCCTTGCAGAGCGAGATGACGTTGGCGACGTCGGCATTGGTGTTGCGGGTCCACCGGTCGCCGCTGGAGAGCACCACCCGCACGGTGTTCGCGCCGAGCGCCTTGACGTCGGCGAACGAGCTGGTTTGCTGCGGGTACCAGGTGTGCGCGTGGTTGACGCCGCGCATGATGAATTCGGCGCCGTTGGCGTCGTACAACTTGCCGCCAGCGACGGAGAAGCCGGCGGCCGCGTGCGCCGGCTGGCCGAACGCCAGCACGGTGACGAGCAACGCGAGCAGTGTCGCGCCGGCGGCGGAGAGTCGAGTCTTCATGGCCTTCCTCAGGGAGGACCCCCGGTGCCCGACAGGGGTGGGGACGTGACAGGGAAGGCGGCTGCAGCCCGGCAGCCGCGCCCGGCGCCCGGCGCAGGCATCAGCGTAGGACGATGGATTGGTCTTCGCAACCGGTTCAGTTGGCCGGCCCGCAGCCCGGACAGCCGCAACGGCCCACGCGGACGCGGGCCGTCACGGGGCGGTCATCCCCACCACAGGATGTGCGCCACACCCGGCTCTTAACCGGTTAAGAGCGACGGTAGGCAGGTGGCCGCGATCCGTCAAGCACCGCGACAGCCGAACCGGACGAGAGGGTTGACCCCCGCGCACCGGGGTATCCCGGGAACGATCCGTCAGTGAGAGGGGATACCAGGATGGTCAGCGTCGGCTACACCCTGATGAGCGAGCAGGCCGGGCCCAAGCAGCTGGTGGACCATGCGGTACGGGCCGAGGCGGCTGGTTTCGACCAACTGGTGGTGTCCGACCACTACTACCCCTGGCTGGAGTCCCAGGGCCACTCCCCGTACGCCTGGTCGGTGCTCGGCGCGGTCGCCCACGCCACCTCCCGCGCGGAGCTGATGTCCTTCGTGACCTGCCCGATCCGCCGCTACCACCCGGCCGTGGTCGCGCAGAAGGCCAGCACGATCGGGGCGCTCTCGGACGGCCGTTTCACCCTCGGCCTGGGCGCCGGGGAGAACCTGAACGAGCACGTGGTCGGCGGCTGGCCGCACGTCCAGCAGCGGCACGAAATGTTCGAGGAGGCGTTGCAGATTATCCGGCCGTTGCTCAACGGGGAGACTCTGACCTTCTCCGGCAACCACTTCGACGTGCCCGACGCCTACATCTGGGACCGCCCGGAACGCCCGGTGCCGATGGCCGTCGCCGCGTCCGGTCGGCAGTCCGCGACGCTGGCCGCCGAGTACGGCAACGGCCTCATCTCCACCGAACCCGACCGGCACATCATCGAGATGTACGACGACGCCGGAGGCGCCGGCCAGCCGCGCTACGGGCAGGTGGCCATCTGCTACGGCCCCGACGAGGCGGAGTGCCGCAAGATCGTGCACGACCAGTTCCGCTGGTTCGGGATGGGTTGGAAGGTCAACGCCGACCTGCCCGGCCCGGAGTCCTTCGCCGCGGCCACCCAGTTCGTCCGGGAGGAGGACGTCGCCGAGGGCGTCTCCTGCGGTCCGGATGTGGACGCGCACGTCGAGGCGTTCCGCAAGTTCGTCGACGCCGGCTTCACCCACGTGGCGATCATCCAGGTCGGCGGGGAGACCCAACCGATGTTCCTGGACTGGGCGCAGGAGCAGCTGCTGCCGCGGTTGCGTGAGCTGTGAACCGAGCCGTGACCCCTCGGCCGCCCGGCCGCACCGCCGTCGGCCGGTTCGGGCCGGCCGAGCTGCGGCTCGCCATGGCCGCGCCCCGACCGGCCGGCGGACTGACCAGCGAGTGGCGGGTCGTCGACGGACTGCGCACCCACACCCGCCGCAGCGCCGACCCGGGGACCGGGGCGCCACCCGTGGTGCTGGTACACGGCCTGGCGGTCTCGCACCGCTATCTCACCCCGCTCGCCGTCGCGCTCGCCGCCACCAACCCGGTGTACGTGCCGGACCTGCCCGGCTTCGGGCTGTCCGAACACCCCCGGGGCGCGTACGACGTGCGCCAGCACGCCGACCACCTGGCCGCCTGGCTGGCCGCGTACCAATTGCCGCCGGTCTGCCTGGTGGGGCACTCGTTCGGCGCGGAGGTGGCCGCGGCGCTCGCCGCGACCCACCCCGACGCGGTACGCGCGCTGGTGTTGGCCGGACCGACGAGTGACCCGGCGGCCCGGTCCCGACGGGGCCAGTTCGGTCGTTGGCTGGTGGACACCCTGCGTGAGGCGCCGCTGCAGGCCCCGATCCTGGCGCGGGACGTCTGGAACGCCCGGCCCTGGCGGGTCCTGGCGACGCTGTCGCACTCGGTGCGGAACGCCGTCGAGGCGGACCTCGTCCGCGTCAGCGCGCCGACTGTCGTCGTGACCGGTGATCGCGACCCGGTCGTGCCGCAACGGTGGCGGGACGAGGCGACGCGGCTGGTGCCGGATGCGGCCCTGGTGGTCGTGCCCGGTGCCGCGCACAACGTGGTGACGACCGCCCCGACTGCCGTCGCGGACGCGATCCGGCACCTGCTCGCCCCTCATCCCGCACTCACGGACAGGTGAACGTCATGCGCTTCGGCAACACGGAGATCCGCCCGCTCGGTGGGGGCCTCGGCTGCCTCCTGATGATCCTCTTCTCGATCGTGGCCTCGGTGGTGCTGACCGTCCTGCTGAATCTGGTGCTCTGAGCCCCGCACGCCTCACCCGGGAGACAACTCCAGCGTGGCGAGCAGCGGGTAGTGGTCCGAGGCCGTGGCCGCCGCGCCGTCGCGAATCACCCGACAGTCGTGCGTCCGCTGCGCCACCGCGGTGCTGCCGAGCAGGTAGTCCAGCCGCATCCCGGCGAACTCGGCCCCGCCCAGTCGGGTGGGCACGGTGTGGCCGGCGGCCTCCAGGGCGTCGACGTTGCCCGACGGCCAGAGGTCGACGAGGCCGGCGGCGAGCAGCCGGGCGATCGCGCGGGTGTCCACGGCGCCACCGGAGCGCCGCAGGTGCCGCCGCCGGTAGAGGGCCGGCATCCCGGCCAGGCGGGCGGTGTGGTCGACGGTCGGGTCGAGCGAGTTGAGGTCACCGGTGACCAGCGTCAGCGGCCCCTGGTGGCGGCGCATCGCGGCGACCAGCCAGTCGACCTCCATCCGCCGCCGGCCCCCCGAGTACGGGTAGAGGTGGGTGCCCAGCACGGTGAACGGACCGGCGGACGTGGCCACCACGACGCGGGCGGCGGCGTGGTGGAACGGGCGGCGCACCGCCCCCGCGTCGACGACCCGGTACGGCGGCCGGACCAGCACCGCCACCGGCTGCCCGAAGCAGGACCGGGCCAGGTGGGGGACCATCCCCACCCGGCCCGCCACGGTGGCCATCAGCCCGTCCCGGTCGAAGCCGCGCAGCTCCTGCAGGGCCAGCACGTCCGGTGCCTGCTCGTCGACGACCTGGACCACCTGGTCCAGCCGGTCGGAGCCACCGCGATCCCGGCCGCCGGTGCGGATGTTCCAGGTCATCACCCGCAGCACGACGGCGGCGCCTAGTCGGCTCGGCCGGCCCGCGCCAGCTCGTCGTCGAGGGTGTCCACGTCCTCCGACTCGATGGCCGGTTGGTTGCCTTCCTTCAGGTCCTCGTTCGGACGGATCACCAGGTAGAGCAACCCGATCCAGAGCGCGGAGAGCAGGATCGCGCCCATGAAGTCGGTCGGGTGGTGCATCCCCCGGTACATCCGGGAGGTGGCCACCCCGACCGGCATGAGCACGGCCAGCGCCACGAAGACCCAACGCCACCACCGGTCAGTACGCGGGAACACGATGAGGGTGATCGCCAGCCAGACGCAGATGGTGGCCGCGATGTGGCCGGACGGGAACGACGAGGTGGGCATCTGCCCGTCCAGGTTCTCCACCGGCGGACGCGGCCGGTCGACCGCGCGGGCCGAAGCGAGGAAGAGGGTCAGCTCGCCCACCATCGCCAGCGCCACGAAGAGCACCGGACGCCAGCGCCGCCACACCGCCAGCACCAGCGGGCAGAACACCAGCGAGATCAGCAGGATGGCATGGGTGTCACCGAACTTGCTCCACCACCAGCTGACGTCGGTCAGCACCTCGGTGTGCCGCTCGGCGAACCACCGCGGCACCTCCGTGTCGAGGGTGTCGAAGAAGGTGCCCTTGGCGTGGTAGCTGACGTACGTGCCGAAGCCGTACAGCGCGCCGAACACGATCACCCAGCCGACCAGCAGCTCGGCCACCGCCGAGCGCGGGTGGGCCAACACGTGTTCCTCGGCCGGGGCGGGGGCGATGTCGTGCCCCGCCTCCGGCTCCAGGCCCTCGGTCAGCGGCGGCACCGGCCGACCCCGCTCCCGCCGCCACAGTCGGAAGGCGTACGCGGTGACGCCCAGCCAGGCGGCCCCGAGCAGCCAGGCGGCCAGCACGTCGGAGACGAAGTGCACGCCCAGCGCGATCCGGGTCAGCCCGACCAGCACCACCAGCACACCGACCCCGACGATGGCCGGCTTGCGCCAGCGGGGCGCCATCGCCGGCAGGAACACCAGCAGCAGCGCTCCGTACGCGACGAACGAGCCGAGCGCGTGCCCGCTCGGGAAGCTGTTGCCGGGCGCGCTGGCGACCGGCACGTCCACGACCGGGCGGAGCCGGCCGACAAGCGTCTTCAGAGACGGGTCGAGGATCAGACCACCGACCCCCGTGATGATCAGGTAGACGGCGAGTCGGGGCTGCCGTCGGATCAGCAGCCCGACCACGGCGATGGTGACCAGCCAGATGAGGATCGGCCGGCCGCCCAGGTCCGTCACGGCCTGGAGCACCGTGACCAGTGCGTGGTGCGGGGCGACGAGCCCGTTGAACCACTCGGCGAGCGCGTGGTCGGCATCCTGCAGGGGGCTCCACTGCACCCGGACGAGCAACAACAGCAGCCCGAAAGCCACCCCGGCACCGGTGACGGCCACCAGACCGGCAATGCTCCGTTCGGCGAAATGACCGATCGGACGGCGCGCCACCTCTTTGACCGCGGTCACCCCGCACCTCCCTTGTCGCCTCTGGCGAGGCGCTTTACCCGATCCGCGTCCGTCGTACACGCCGGTGCCGCTAGAGCGCCGACATGTCCCCGGTGTCGTACAGCTCGGCGCGGTCCGGGTCGGGCTCCCACAGGTCCGGTTGGGCTGGCTCCTGCACACCGATGCGCAGCGCCTCCAGTTGGGCGGCGAAGGCCAGCCCACCGAACAGCGCCATCCCGGTCAGGTTGGCCCAGAGCAGCAGCGCCATCATCCCGGTGAGGGCGCCGTAGGTCTGCCCGAAACCGTCACTGAACCGCACGTACGCGGCGAGCAACAGGCTGGCCAGCCACCACAGCGCGGTGGCGATGCCGGCGCCGAACAACAGCCAGGACAGGCCGGGTTGGTTGCGTCGCGGCGCGTGTCGGAACAGCACGGCGACGGCGACGACGGTCAGCGCGAGGCTCAGCGGGAAGCGGATCACGTCCCAGATGCCGTTGGCGAGCGCGCCCCACTCGTAGTGTTCGCGAACCGAGTCGCCCATCGCGCCGCCGCCGACCAGGATCAGGAAGCCGGCGAGCGCGGGCAGGCCGGCGGTGACGGCCAGGACGGCGGCACGCAGGTACTTGTGCAGGGCCGGGCGGTCCCGCTCGACGCCGTAGATGCGGTTGGCGCCCCGCTCGATCTGGGCCATCGTGGTGGTGAGCGCGACCAGGCCGGTGAGCAGACCGAGGGTGAGTGCCAACTCTCCCGCGTCCTCGACGCGTTCGCCCTCCCCGAGCAGCTCGCCGACCATCTGCGCGCTCTGGCCGGGGGTGAGCGCCAGGACGGTGTCGGCGACCACCTGGCCGCCCTCCTCGACGCCCAGCTCGCTGATCAGGCCGGTGAGGGCGATCAGGAACGGCACCACGGCGAGGCAGAGTTGCAGCGCGAAGGCCCGGGAGTGGCTGAACCCGTCGCCGTAGCGGAACCGGATGAACGCGTCCCGCAGCAGGTGCCAGCCGCCCTGCCGGCGCAGGGTGCGCCAGGCGTCGTCGGCGGACAGCTCCTCGTCGGCCATCATCCGGGTCTCGGGAACGATCCGGGTGCTACTCACGGCGCGCGTCCTCGATCAGCTGCTCGCCCCGCTCCCCGGCGCCTTGCGCGTCGACGGTCAGGTCGGGGGCGTCCTCGGGCTGGGGGACGCAGAGCCAGAGAGCCTGGGGGCGGACCTCGGCCCGCAGCTGCCGGCCCGGGGAGATCAGGTCGCCGTCCAACTCGCGTGGCTGCGCCCGGTTGCTGCTGACCACCACCCGCCGGCCCCGGAACACCTCCAGCTGCGGCACCCGGCCGCTGCGGCGGATCACCGCCCAGCCGAGCGCGAGCCAGTGCCGCAGGTTGCGCGGGGTGAGCACGGCGACGTCGAGCCAGCCGTCGTCCGGCTCGGCCTCGGTCAGCAGGGTCACGCCGCCCTGTAGCCGGCCGACGTTGGCGATCAGGACCGAACGGGCCCGGCGGCGCAGCGGCGGCCGGTCGTCGATGCGGATCTGCACCCGCATCGGCCGGTCCCGGAGGTGACGGGCGGCACCCACCACGTACGCCGGCCAGCCGATGCGGGCCTTGGTGGTCTCGTTCGTGGCTTCGAGCATCTGGGCGTCGAAGCCCATGCCGGCCATCACGGTGAAGTACTTGTCCTCGACAGCGCCGACGTCGAGCAGCCGTCGGCCGCGTTCGACAGCGACCTGCAACCCGGCGGCCAGGTCGGTGGAGAGGCCCAGGTTGGCGGCGAGCAGGTTGCCGGTGCCCTGCGGCAGCACGGCGAGGGCCACGTCGGTGCCGACCAACCCGCTGACGCAGGACATCACGGTGCCGTCGCCCCCGCAGGCGAAGACGAGATCGACGCCGGCCTTGACGGCCTGTTCGGTCTGACCGCGACCCGGGTCGTCGACGGTCGTCTCGTACCACTCCGGCGCGGGCCAACCGGCCGCGGTCAGGGCGTCGTCGACGGTACGACGCAACTCGTCGAGATCGTCGACCTTGACCGGGTTGACCACCACGGCGGAGCGCAACCCGCCGTCGCCGCCCGAGGGCCGCCTGTCCTGTCCAGCATCCACGGCGCCAGTGTGCAGCACCGGGACAGCTTCAGCGACCCGGCGACCGGCGCGCGTCGGAAGTGCCACAGACAGGTTTCAGGACGAGCCTCCCCGTCACGCCGCCGCGCGTAGTGCGAGCTCCACCCGCCGGCGTAGGTCGTCGAGGTCGATGCCGGCCTCGGTGAGCACCAACGCGCCCAGCCCGTTTCCCTCCCGGAGCACTCCGAGCAGGATGTGCTCGGTGCCGATGTGGCGGTGGCGCAGGCGCAGGGCCTCCCGCAGGGACAGTTCCAGCGCCTTCTTGGACCGGGGCGAGAAGGGGCCGCCGAGGTACCGCTTACGCCCCCAGCGACGGCGCGGCGCCGGCACCGCCTCCCGAAGCGCGTCCGGGCCGAAGGACTGCTCGATGCGGGCGACGATCGCGGCCAGGTCGATGCCGATCTCCCGCAGGGCCGCCGCGTCCGCGTCGCCGAGGCCGGCGCCGCCGCTGACAGTGTGTCGACGGACGCGTTCGCGCAGGTCGTCGGCGCGTACCCCGGCGTCGGCGAGCACCCGGCTGGCCAGCCCGGCCTCGTCGGCGAGCAGGGCGAGCAGCAGGTGCTCGGTGCCGACCGGCCGCTGGCCCTCGACCCGCGCCTCCTCCAGCGCCCGTCGCACCACGTCGCGCGCCCGGTCGGTGAACCGTTCGAACATCACGCCTCCCAGGATGAGTTGACCGCCGGTCGCCCGGCGTGCTTCTTGTGCACGGCCTGCCGGCTGACCTCGAGCGCGTCGGCGATCTCCTGCCAGGACCAGCCCTGTCGTCGGGCGTTGTCCACCTGGACCACCTCGAGCCGCTCGAGCAGCCGGCGAAGCGCGCGGACGGCGCGTAGCCCGACCCGGGGGTCGGTGCTGCCGGCTGCCGCCGCGAGTTCTGTCGCCTGACTCATGCCGTCAACATACGTTGACAACCGCCGTGGTGTCAACCCTAGTTGACGAGAGGCGTCCGTAGCCGATCCGACCCGCCGCCGTGCTCATCCGACTACCCTCGGTCAGGGACAGCTTGGCCGTGCCGGGCGCGACGCCCGGGAGGTGATATCGGATGGCCGCAGCCGCCGACGCAGCGGTGCTCGTCGGCCTCGGGTCGGAACTCGACCTCCCGGTCGTCGAACAGGCCGCGCAGGAGGCCGCCGGACACGGCCGGCCACTGCACCTGCTGCACACCTTCAACTGGCACGCGGCCTTCGCCGCGGACACCGTCGCCGCACCGCGCGACCAGGCCGAGAATCTGATCACCCGGGCCGCCCACCTCGCCCACCAGACCGAGCCGGGGCTGACCGTCCGCGGCGAGATCGTCGAGAGCTCCATGCTGCCCACCCTCATCCGCCGCTCGGAGGCGGCCTTCCTGCTGGCCGTCGGCGACAGCGGAATGGCGGGCAGCGGCCAGAGTGTCCCGGCCGAGACGCCTGCCGTGCAGTTGGCCGCACGGGCCGGCTGCCCACTGCTGGTGGTCCGCCGTGAGCCGCCCCCGCAGGGCCCGGTGCTGGTGGGCGTGGACGGCTCACCCAGCTCACACCTCGCTCTCCAATGGGCCGTGAAGTGCGCGGCCGGCAGAGGCGCCCGACTGCTGGCGCTGCGGGTCGTGGAGTACGACGAGGACACCGACGCGGTCGCCGAGCAGCTCGGCGAGGCGCTGGACCGGCACGCCGACCGCCACAGCGCGGTGCCGACCGAATCCCGCGTGGTACGCGGTGACCCCGCCCAGGTGCTGATCGACACGTCCCGCAACACGCAGGTGGCGCTGGTCGCCGCCCGCGGCGACGAACCGGGCCGGGCCATGCTGGGCGCGGTCGCCCAGTCCCTGCTCTACCACTCCCCGGCCCCGGTGGTCGTCGTCCGCGGCCTGGCCGAGGCGCCGCTGACCGGGCCCGGCGCCCGCCCGGCGCGGGACCAACGGCCCTGACCCCGGGGCGTCCGCAGCGGCCAGGCCGGACGCCCCACTCCTACCCGCGAGAGGCAGCATGATGGACACCGCTCTCGACGTGCACGGCGCCCTCACCGACGACGAACTGCGTCGGCTGGACGCCTACTGGCGCGCCGCGAACTACCTCACCGTCGGGCAGATCTACCTGCTGGACAATCCGCTGCTGCGGGAACCGCTCACCCCCGACGACATCAAGCCCCGACTGCTCGGGCACTGGGGCACCAGCCCCGGCCTCAACCTGATCTACGCCCACCTCAACCGGGTGATCGTGGCGCGCGACCTCAACGCCATGCTGGTCACCGGCCCCGGCCACGGCGGCCCGGCCATCGTGGCCAACACCTGGCTGGAGGGCACCTGGTCGGAGCGCTACCACGACGTGGCGCGCGACGAGGCCGGGATGTCCCGGCTCTTCCGCCAGTTCTCCTTCCCCGGCGGCATCCCCAGCCATGTCGCGGCGGACGTGCCGGGTTCGATCCACGAGGGCGGCGAGCTGGGGTACGCGTTGAGCCACGCCTACGGCGCCGCCTTCGACCACCCGGACCTCGTGGTGGCCTGCGTGATCGGCGACGGCGAGGCGGAGACCGGGCCGCTGGCCGGCAGTTGGCTCTCCGACGTGTTCCTCAACCCGGCGCGCGACGGCGCGGTGCTGCCCATCCTGCACCTCAACGGCTACAAGATCGCCAACCCGACCGTGCTGGCCCGGATCCCCGAGACCGACCTGCTCGACCTGCTGCGCGGATCGGGCTACCAGCCGTACGTGGTGGCCGGCGACGAGCCCACCCAGGTGCACCGGACCCTCGCGGCGACGCTGGACCGCGTGCTGGACGAGATCGCCGAGATCCAGCGGCGGGCCCGCTCCGGGGGCGTCGTCGAACGCCCCCGCTGGCCGATGATCATTCTGCGGACGCCGAAGGGCTGGACCGGCCCGCGTGAGGTCGACGGCACCCAGGTGGAGGGCACCTACCGGGCCCACCAGGTGCCGCTGTCGGGCGTACGGGACAACCCGGCGCACCGGGCCGAGCTGGAGCACTGGCTGCGCAGCTACCGGCCGGAGGAGCTGTTCGACGCGACCGGCGCGCCGGTGGACGAGCTGCTGACGCTGCCGCCGCGCGGTGACCGGCGGATGAGCGCCAACCCGGTCACCAACGGCGGCGTGGTGCTGCGCGACCTGACCCTGCCGGACTTCCGCGACTACGGCGTGGAGGTTCCCGAACCGGGTACGCCGGTCGCCGGCGCGACCGGGGTGCTCGGCCCGTGGATCCGCGACGTCATCAGCGCCAACCCGGAGACGTTCCGGCTGTTCGGCCCGGACGAGGTCGCGTCCAACCGGCTGGGTGCCGCGTTCGAGGTGACCGACCGGGTCTGGGTGGCCGCCACCGTCCCCGGCGACGACCACCTCTCCCCCGACGGGCGGGTCATGGAGGTGCTCTCCGAGCACCTGTGTCAGGGCTGGCTGGAGGGCTACCTACTGACCGGCCGGCACGGCGTGTTCACCAGCTACGAGGCGTTCATCCACATCGTCGACTCGATGCTCAACCAGCACGCCAAGTGGCTGAAGGTGACCCGGGCCATCCCCTGGCGGCAACCGATCGCCTCGCTGAACTACCTGCTGTCCAGCCACGTCTGGCGTCAGGACCACAACGGCTTCTCCCACCAGGACCCGGGCTTCATCGACCACGTCGTCAACAAGAAGGCCGAGGTGGTGCGGGTCTATCTCCCGCCGGACGCGAACACGCTGCTCGCCACCATGGACCACTGCCTGCGCAGCCGGCACTACATCAACGTGGTGGTGGCCGGTAAGCAGGCGGCGCCGAACTGGCTGACGATGACCGAGGCGATCCAGCACACCCGACGTGGCCTGGGCATCTGGGAGTGGGCCAGCAACGACGGCGGCACCGAGCCGGACGTGGTGCTGGCCTGCTGCGGAGACGTGCCCACCCTGGAGACGCTGGCCGCCGTCGAGTTGCTGCGCCAGAACCTCCCGCAGTTGAGGGTGCGCCTGGTCAACGTGGTCGACCTGATGCGACTCCAGCCGGACACCGAGCACCCGCACGGCCTGACCGACAACGAGTTCGACACCATCTTCACCAAGGACCGGCAGGTCATCTTCGCGTACCACGGCTATCCGTGGCTGATCCACCGACTCACCTACCGCCGTACGAACCACGAGAACCTGCACGTGCGCGGTTACAAGGAGGAGGGCACCACCACCACCCCGTTCGACATGGTGATGCTCAACGACCTGGACCGCTTCCACCTGGTCATCGACGTCATCGACCGGGTGCCCGGGCTGGCCGCCAGCGCCGCGCATCTGCGCCAACGGATGGTCGACGCCCGGCAGGCGGCCCGCGACTACACCCGCCAGTACGGCGAGGACGACCCCCAGGTCGCCGAGTGGCGCTGGATCCGCGAAACCGACCCGACCGCCCCCTGAAGGAGAACGACGTGCGCGACGCGGAGATCCTGGTCGGCTACGACGGCTCCACCGACGCCTCGGTGGCCCTGAACTGGGCCGTGGAGGAGGCGCGGCACAGCGGCCAGCCGGTGCGGCTGGCGTACGTCTTCGAATGGCTGACCGTGGCCAGCTGGGTCGGCCCGGGCGTGGCCCCCGGCGTGTGGCCCGACGACACCGCCCGCCGGCAGGTCGACGACCTGGTCCGCAAGGCCGCGGCGGACGCCGCCGCGGCCAACCCGGGGCTGCACATCACCGGCGAGGTGTACGACGGGCCGCCCGCGCTGGTGTTGCAGGAACGCTCGACCGAGGCCGGGCTGCTGGTGCTCGGCAGCCGGGGCCACGGCGGGTTCGGGGGCCTGCTGGCCGGGTCGACGGCGGTATCGGTCGCCGCGCACGCCCACTGCCCGGTCGTCGTGGTCCGGGACGGGGCCGGCAGGGCCGCGAACGACACGTCGGAGGGTGCCGACGGGGTCGGGCCGAGCCGCCCGGTGGCGGTCGGGGTGGACGGCTCGGAACCCTCGCTGGTGGCGCTCGGCTTCGCGGCCGAACGGGCGGCGCAGCGGCAGCTGCCACTGCGCGTGCTGCATGCCTGGACACCGGGCCCGGGCGGGGCGGCCGGGGTGCCCGACGAGCGGGCCGCCGTGGAGCAGGCGCTGGAGCCGTGGCGACGGACGTTCCCCGGGCTGGCGGTGACCGTCGACCTGGTGTCGACCAGCCCGGCCGCGATGCTGATCGAGGCGAGTCGGGACGCGCGGCTGGTCGTGGTCGGCAGTCGGGGCCGGGGCGGGCTCGCCGGCATGCTGCTCGGCTCGGTCAGCCAACAGGTCATCCAACACGCCAACTGCCCCGTCGCGGTGGTCCGGGAACGCTGACCACCGCCGTGCGGCGCGACAAGGTCAGGGGGCGAGCAGCGCGGCCTCGCGGGCCGGGTCCAACCCGATCGAGCCGCGATCCGGCCGACCGGCGCGCGGCGGAACCGCGCCGACATCACGCAGCCAGCGCCAGGTGTCGTCGACGGTCTCGGTCACCGGCCGGCAGGTCAACCCGGCGGCGAGAGCGCGGGTGACGTCCCGCTCCAGCAACCCCCGGTACGGGTGGCCGCGCGGCATCCAGATCGGCAGGTCGCTCCAGGGCTGCACACCGGCGGCGAGGATCGACGCCGGATCGGTCCAGCGCAGCCGGGCGTCGGCGCCGGTGGCGGCCACGCACGCGTCGAGCAGCTCACCCATCGTGGTCTGCCCGGGACGACCGACCGCGTTGAACGTGCCGCCCAGCCGCCGGGCGCCCGCGTCGAGCATCCACCCCGCCAGGTCGCGGACGTCGACGTACTGCACCGGCAGATCCGCCGGCCCGGGGGCGAGCACGTCGCCGCCCCGTTCCATCCGCCGCAGCCACCAGGGGAGCCGGCCGATGTCCTCCCCCGGGCCCAGGATCAGACCGGCACGGGCGATGAGCGCGCGCTGGCCGTACACCTCCCGCACGGCACGCTCGGCCCCGGCCTTGAGCTGCGAGTAGTCCCCGTCGACGGAGTCCGCGTCGGCCTCCACCACCGGGGAGTCCTCGTGCAGTCCGGGGGTGGCCGGATCGGTGTAGACCGACCCGCTGGACACGTACACATAGTGGTTTACCGCGTCGGCCAGGACGCGGGCGGCGGCACGGGCCGCCCGCGGCGCGCCGTCCCAGGTGTCCACCACGACGTCCCACTCGCCGCCGGCCAGCGCCGCCAGGCCGTCCGGCGCGGTGCGGTCACCGCGCAACCGGTGTACGCCGGACGGCACCGCACCGTGCAGCCCTCGGTTGAAAACCGTCACCGACCAGCCGCGGCGCACCGCCTCGGTGACCGTGGCCCCACCCACGAAGCCCGTACCGCCCAGCACCAGCAGTCTCATGTGCTGCACCCTGCCGGCCCGGACCGGCGGAGGACACCCCTGTTCACCGGCAGCGGATCTGCCCGTGGCAGAAACCGGGGTCCGGTGGCGGGGAGGTTCCGGTCGGTCGTTCACCGGCGGGCCCTCGCCCAGCATGCAGGAAAGCCGCCCAGGGCATGGTCAACGGAGCCGCCGGTTGCGAAACTGCTTCAGCCTGCGTCAGCGCGGGCAACCGAGGCGCACGAACGGGACGGAGCAGGGAATGCCCAGCACACCGCTGTCCCTGCCGCAGCCACCCGCGCGGGCGCCCGAGTTCGGCCGGGACGCGCTCATCGTCTGCGAGAACCTGGTGCGGATCTACCAGACCGGTTCGATCGAGGTGCAGGCACTGCAGGGACTGGACCTGGCCGTGGAGAGCGGTGAGCTGGTCGCCGTCGTCGGTGCCTCCGGGTCGGGCAAGTCGACGCTGCTCTCCATCCTGGCCGGCATCGACGCCCCCACCGCCGGGCGGGTCCGGGTCGACAGGTGGAATCTGCTGGCGATGTCCCGCGCGGACCGGGTGGACTACCGGCGGCACACCGTCGGGTTCGTCCGCCAGCAGACGGCGAGCAACCTGATCCCCTACCTGACCGCACGGGAGATGGTGGACCTGCCGATGACCGCGGCCCGTACCGCGAAGCAGGAGCGCCGGGAACGCACGGCCGAGCTGCTGGACAGCCTCGGTGTCGCCGACTGCGCCGATCGGCGCCCCGGGCAACTCTCCGGCGGGCAGCAGATGCGGGTCGCGATCGCGGTGGCGCTGGCCAACCAGCCGCGGGTCCTGCTCGCCGACGAACCGACCGGCGAGCTGGACGCCGCCACGTCCGCGGAGGTCTTCGGCGTGCTGCGGGACGTCAACCGGCGCTACGGCGTCACGGTTGTCGTGGTGACCCACGATCCGGAGGTCAGCGGCCAGGTCGAACGGACCGTCGCGATCCGGGACGGGCGCACCAGCAGCGAGGTGCTACGCCGCACCACCACCGACGCGGAGGGCGACACGCACATGACCGCCGAGGAGTACGCCGTGATGGACCGGGCCGGGCGGGTCCAGGTGCCCCGCGAGTTCCGCCAGGCGCTGGCGCTGACCCGACGGGTCCGGCTGGCCCTGGAACCCGACCACATCACGATCCGCCCCGACTCGGGAAGCGGCGAATGAGCGGCGAGCCGCTGCTCAGCGTGCGCGGCGTGCACCGGCGCTTCCGCACCGGGCCGACGGTCGTACACGCCCTGCGCGGTGTGTCGTTCGACGTGGCCGCCGGTTCGATGGTGGCGCTCGTCGGCCGGTCCGGCTCGGGCAAGACCACCCTGCTCAACGTCATCGGCGGCCTGGACCGCCCGGACGCCGGCACCGTGCACGTCGACGGCACCGACGTCACCGCGCTCGACGAGGATGGCCTGTCCCGGCTGCGGCGCGAGAAGGTGTCGTACGTCTTCCAGAGCTTCGGGTTGATCCCGGTGCTGTCGGCCGCGGAGAACGTCGCGGCCCCGCTGCGGATGGCCCGCGTCGCCCCGGCCGAGCGCGAGCGGCGGGTCGAGCTGCTGCTGGAGCTGATCGGCCTGGCCGACCACGCCCGGCAGCGGCCGGCGGAGCTGTCCGGTGGCCAGCAGCAGCGGGTGGCGATCGCCCGCGCGCTCGCCGCCTCGCCCCAGCTTCTGCTCGCCGACGAGCCCACCGGGCAACTGGACGCCGAGACAGGCCTGTCGGTGATGGCCCTGCTGCGCGGGATAGTGGAATCCGAAGGCGTCACCGTGGTGGTGTCGACGCACGACGCGGTGATGATGGCCCTGGCCGACCGGGTGATCCGCATCCACGACGGGCACCTCGACGAACAGGCGGCCGGGCAGCCGTACGCGCCCGCGCCGGACGCCGGGTGACGCGACGATGAGGCTGGTCAGCCGGCGCGCCCGCGCGCAGTGGCCCTTGCTGGCGGCCCTCCTCGGGGTCGTCACGATCGGCGCGACCCTGCTGGGTACCTGCACCCTGCTGGTCACCCGCACCGCCGAGCGGGCGCTGGAGGTCGCCATGGCCCGCGCCGCCCCCGCCGCCGTCGACGTGACCGTCTACACCGGCACCGTCGAGGGGCGGGACACGCGGTCCGTCGCCGCCGACACCCGCACCGTGGTGGCCTCCGCGCTCGCACCGTTTCCGGTGACGACAACCGCGCGGGCGTCGACAGTGCTGCGGGCGCTGCCGCCGGCGCTCGCCAAGGGCACCACCGTCCCCGCCCAGGCGTACCTGTCGGGGCTGGACGACCTGCCGGCCCGAGGAGAGCTGGTCACCGGGCGCTGGCCACAGCACCCCGGCGACGCGGTGCTGCTGGAGTCCACCGCACAACAGCTCGGCCTCGCCCCCGGTCGCCGGGTACGCCTCGGCGCCGAACTGGCCCACGCGCCCGTCCCGGCCATCGACGTGACAGTCGTCGGTGTGGTAAGGCCGCTGCCGGGGCGCGGCTGGGACCGCGACCCGCTGGCCGCGGTCGGCTCCGCCACCGGCTACCGGGACGGCCACTTCCAGCAGCCGGTCAACGCCTACGGCCCGTTCCTCGTCGACCTCGCCGACCTGGTCACCACCGGTGCCACCGTCGACCGGATGGAGATCACCGCCCATCCGGACCTGTCCCACCCCAACCGCCACGATCTGGAGACCGTGGCCGAGGCCCTCCGTGGTGCCGACCGCCGGCTGGAGGGCACCCTCGGCGACCGCGTCCAGCTCGCACGTGTCTCCTCCGAATTGCCGCTGACCCTGCGGTCCGCCGACGACCAACGGCACGTCACCGCCGCCGTCGTACTCGCCATCGCCGTCCTCGGCGGTGTCCTGGCCGCGACGGCACTCGTCCTCGCCGGCCGGCTGACCACGGGCATCCGCGCCGACGAGACCGCCCTGCGGTCCGCCCTGGGCGCCAGCCGTGGCCAACTCGCCGCCACCGCGACACTCGAGGCCGGTCTCGTCGCCGCCGTCGCCGCCGCGCTCGCGATACCGGCCTCGTCGGCCCTGCACGCCGGCTTGACCCACCTGCCGCCGCTGGACGGCGCCGGCCTGACCGTCCGGCCGGCCATCGCCGGCGCCCAGGTCCTCGCGGTCGTCGGCGGCGCGCTGGTGCTCGCCGCCGTCCTCACCGTCCTGGCGATCCGGCCCGTCCCGGCCGCCAGCGACCAGCGCACCCGCCGCGAACTGCTGGCCCGATCCGGCGCCGACCTGATGCTCACGGTGTTCGCCGCCGCCGGATGGTGGCAGCTGTACGCGCAGCCCACCGCCGCCAGCCCACGCGCCGACGCGGTCCGCGTGCTCGCGCCGGCGCTGCTGCTCACCGCAGGCGCCGCCCTGGCTCTCCGGGTGGTACTGCCCGCCCTTCGCGGCGCCGACCGACTGGTGTACCGCGCCCGCGGGCTGGCGCTTCCGCTGGCGGTCTCCGAGGCCGCCCGCCGGCCACAGGCGGTCGCCGCCGGGCTGCTCGTCGGCCTGGCCTGCGCGGCCGGAACCTTCGGCCTCGCCTTCGACAACACGTGGCACCAGTCGCAGCGCGACCAGGCCGCGCTCTCCGTCGGCACCGACCTGGCGCTCACGCTCAGCACGGCGCCGGTGGCCGGAGACGGCGCGGTCGTCAGCGCGGCCACCGCGGGGGCCGTGAGTCCGGTCCTCCACCGTGGTACCGCCGTCGGTCAGTGGCTCGGCGGCGCCGGCGACGCGCCGCGCCTGGTCGCCGTCGACACCACCCGCGCCGACGCGCTGCTGCGCGGGCGGCTGGACAGCGACCGCGGATGGGCGGACGTGGGCGCCGCGCTGGCGCCACGCACCCGGGTCACCGGCCTCGCCGTTCCGGCCGGCGCCCCGCTCGTCCTGAGCGGGACCGCCGCCGGCGACACCCCGCTCGCCGTGACGCCCCAGCTGCTGCTTCAGGACGCAACCGGCCTCCGCACGTCCTGCACCGGTCCCGCCGTACCGCTCGACGGTCGGGAGTTCCGGCTGCCCGCCTGCGCGACGGCTGACGGGCTGCGCCTCGTCGCGGTCGCCCTGCCGGTCACCGCCGACGCATCCGGCGGACCCGTCGCCGTAGCCGTGACACTCACCGTGCCGCCCGCCGGGTCGGCGGAGAGGTCCACCGACGGATCGGACTGGACCGCCACGTCCGCGCCGCCGGTCCCGAGCAGATTGCGCGACCCGACCGTCGTGGTGTCCGCCACGCCGACGGGAACCGCCCTGCGGATGGCCGCGACCGTCGACCTCGGCGGCGCCGAGGACGCCGCCCGGACCCTCGTCGCCTCCGCCTTCCCGGACCCCGGCCCGGTGCCCGTCGCCGTCTCCGCCCGCTTCGCCAGCGAGGTCGGTGCCGAGAGAGGCAGCCAGCTCAGCGTCACGGTCGGCATCACGCCCGTCCCGGTCGTCGTCACCGAGGTCGTGCCGACCGTACCGTCCGCCCCCGGCGCCGTCGCCGTCCTGGCCGACCTGGACACGCTGTCCCGCGCACGCGCCGTCACCGGCGACCTGACGTTCCCGGTCGACGCCTGGTGGGTCGGCCACCCGGCCGGTCCCGGCGCCGCCGAGCGGGCCACCGCCCTGCACCTGGGCACCGTCGCGACCCGCGAGGCGGAGACCGCCCGTCGCACCGACGGCCCGCTGAGCGCCGGGCTGCCGGCCGCGCTCCGGCTCATCGTCCCGGCCGCGGCCCTGCTGTTGCTCGCCGGCGTCGTCCTGCACGTCACCTGTGACCTACAGGTCCGCGCCGTCGAGGTGACGCGGCTGCGCGGCCTGGGGATGTCCCGGCGCGACACCCGGGCCGTGCTGCTCGGCCAGCACGCCGGCGTTCTGCTGCCCCTGCTCGCGGCGGGCGTTGCCGTCGGCGCCCTCGCCACCCACATCGTCGCTCCCCTGCTCGTACGCTCCGACACCGGCGCCGCGCCCGTCCCGGCCACCCAGCCACACTGGCCGTGGCCCGCCGAGGCCGCACTGCTCGCCGTACTGCTGGCCGGATGCATGCTGGCGGTCGCCATTGTGGTCACCGTCCAGGTCCGCCGGGCCGACGCCGCGCACCTGCGGGTGGCGCCGTGAACCGGTGGCTGACCCGCCGGTGGCCGGCGCCGCACTGGCCCAGCATCCGCGGCCGTGGCCGTACCGACGCCGGGCCGCTGCTGCTCACCGCCACCGTCATCGCGGCCGTCGCGCTGCTCGCCGGGGCCGCGCCCGCGCTGCTCCGCGCCGCCGCCGACACCGCCGTCCGGGACACGGTCCGCCGCGCCGGCAACGACTCGAACGTCCTCGTACACGCCAACTTCGAACGCGACGACGGGCCGACCGGCGGGCGGGTCCGGATGCCCAGCCTCGCCGAGGCCGTCGACAACTTCCGCGCCCGGGCGACGGACGCGCTCGGGTCCGACCTGGACGCCGCGCTGCTCCCGTCCGTCGCCGTTGTCAACGGCCCGATCCTCAACATCACCGACGGCAGCGTGCCGCGTACCTTCCAATTCACCTACCTGGCCGGTGACCGCGGCGGCCCGGACGTGACCTGGATCGCCGGCAGCGCTCCCGGCGCCGCCGTCTCCGACGAGTACGTCGAGATCCCCTACGACGGACGGCCCTGGCCCGTGCAGGTCGGCCTCTCCGAGGCGGACGCCGCCGCACTCAACCTCGGCCCCGGCGATCGAATCCCGGTCGGGGACGGCCAGGGTCGCGACAAGGACATCCGGATCAGTGGGATCTACCGAGCCGCGGACAGCGCCAACCCGGCTTGGCGACTCGCTCCGGCGCTCCTGCGCCCCGTGCCCGGCGCCGACGGGGTGGGGACCACCCGGTTCGGCGGTCTGCTGTCGCGCGAGTCCTTACCGGACGCCCGGCTCGCCGTCGACGAGGACGAACTGCGGCGCACCGTCCACTTCGCCCCGGAGCCCGAAGCGCTCACCGGGGACGCCACCGCGGCGCTCGCCAGCCAGGTGGTCAGGCTCAAGGCGGCCTCCGGATCGTCAAGTGACCGCGGCGAATCCCTGAAGTGGGAGTCGCTGCTCGACACCGTCCTGCGCGACGCCCGCGCCCGCAACAGTGCCGCTTCCGCCCAGGCCGCCGTCCTGCTCGCCGGGGTGCTGACCGCCACGGTACTGGTCCTGCTGCTCGCCGCCGACCTGCTGGTCCGCCGCCGCACCCCGGCGTTGAGCGCCGCCCGGCAGCGTGGGGCGGGGCTACCTGACCTCGCAGCGGAACTGGTCATCGAGTCCACAGTGGTGTCCCTGTCGGCCGCCGCCGTCGGGCTCGCGCTCGCCCGCGCGGCCGCTCCGGGCGTCTCCTGGACCTGGGCCGTCCCCGTGGTCCTGGCCGGTGCCGTCGCCGGGCCGGCGTTCGGCACCCTCGTCGCCGCCCGCGCCAGCCGCGACCGGCGCCAACCCGCCAACCCGGCCGCTCGACGCTGGATCCGGGCCACCGGCCACTTGCGCCGCGCCGCCGTGGAGGCCGCGGTCCTGATCGCCGCGGTCGCCGCCTTCGTCACACTGCACCAGCGCGGGCTCCTGCCCGTCGACTCCGACGGCGACACCGGTGAGCTGACCGGCGACCTGATCCTGCCGGTGAGCGCCCTCGCCCTGGGCGCGCTCGTCGGCGCGCTCGTCCTGCTCCGGCTGCTGCCCCTCGGGGCGCGGCTCGCGCTCCGACAGGCCCTGCGCTCGCGCCGCCCGCTGGCCGTGTTCAGTGCCGCCCAGGCGGCCACGACGGCCGGGCGCGCGCTGCCGTTGCTGGTTCTGGTCAGCACCACGGCGCTCGCGTCGTTCGCGCTCATCCTCGGCGCCACCGTCACCCGGGGTCTGGCCGACGGCGGGTGGAGCACCGTCGGCGCCGACGCCCGCGTCGACGTCGGCACCGACGCCGAGGCCGCCACGCCCGCACTCGCCGAACGCATCGCCGCCGCACCCGGGGTGGGGCAGGTCGTCGTCGCGCAGGTGACCGACTCGGCACGCGTCTTCAGCGAGTCGACACTGCTCACCCCACGCCTGGTCATCGTGGACGCTGCCGCGTTCCAGCGTCTGCTGGCCACCACTCCGCTGCCCGACGCGCCGGCGCTGGCCCGGCTCACGACACCCGGTCCTGGCCCCGGGGACGTCCCCGCGCTGGTCCGATCGAGCGGCGGCGACCTGCGGACCGGCACGCGGTTGCAGCTACCCCGGGACGGCGCCCCGGCGATCCGTCTCGCCGCGGTCGGTACCGCTCCCTCCGTCGGCGGCGCCACCGACGTCGTGATCGTGGACGCCGCGGCCCTCGCCGACGCCGGCCTGCCCGCCGTTCCGAACACCGTCTGGGTGACCGGCCCCGGCGCGGCGCGGGCCGTGTCGAACACCGGCGTCGCCGCCGACGTCGTGCTGCGCGCGGACGTCCTGCGGGCGCAGCGGGTGGCTCCGCTGACCGCGGGGCTACTACGGCTGGCGTGGACGGCCGCCGCGGTGCTGCTGGCGCTGGGGTTGCTCGGTTCCACGCTCACCGCCGCCGCCGGTGCGTCGCAGCGGTGGCAGACCCTGACCCGGCTGCGGACCCTCGGTCTGCGGCCACGCGACGCCCGCTGGGTCGCCGCCGGAGAGCTGCTGCCGCCGATCGTGGTCGCCGCGGTGTGCGGCCCGTTACTCGGGGCCCTGCTCGCCCGCCTGACGCTCGGCCCGCTCGACCTGCGGCTGCTCACCGGCCAAGCCGCCGACCCGGCGGCGGTCCTGCCGTGGTGGCTGCTGGGCCTGGTGAGCGTGGCGCTGCTGGCGGCGGTCGCCACGGTCGTACCCGTCGAGTCGGCGCTGCGGCGACGCGACCGGCTGAGCGAGGTACTCCGCGCCGGCGAGTAAGCAAATGGTCTGCCAGTGCGGGAAGCAGAAACGCCGAGACCCGTTACCGGAGATCCGGTAACGGGTCATCTGATCTGGCTTGTATAGCTGGTGGGCGATACTGGGTTTGAACCAGTGACCTCTTCCGTGTCAGGGAAGCGCGCTCCCACTGCGCCAATCGCCCGTGGTGGCCCCGTGGGGCACATCGCGAGCGGACGACGGGATTCGAACCCGCGACCCTCACCTTGGCAAGGTGATGCGCTACCAGCTGCGCTACGTCCGCACGTCCCCGGCAAGCGCCGGCGACAGGTGAACTCTACCCGATGCCAAGATCGCTTGGCAGGGCACCCTGGCCCGGTCGCGATTGCGCTGGTCCCCGCCGGGGTACTGAGGTGCTCGACAGCGCACCACACCCCCTTAAGGAGGCTGTCGTGGGTATCGGCACCAGCATCTTCCTGATCGCGCTCGGCGCGATCCTCACCTTCGCACTGGACGCGAGCGTCGGCGGCATCAACCTCGACGTGGTCGGCTGGATCCTGATGGGCGCCGGCGTGCTCGGCCTGATCATGACCACGCTGATCTGGGGTCGCCGCCGTCAGGTCGTCACCACCACCGAGCAGCCGGTGGAGTACCGCCAGGTCGAGGAGCGGCGGGACATCGCGCCGCCGCTGTGACCCGACCACTTCCCATCGCTGGCGGCTCCGCCAGGTCAACGTGATTCTGGGCCGGCCGCCGCGCTGAGGGTGGCCGGCCCGTCGTATCCGTGACCCCGGTACGCGCCGGTCAGCGCATCAGCGCGTTGAGCGTGCCGTAGTCGATGGCGTCCGCCAACGCGCCGTACGTGCCGGCGCCGAGCGCCTCGTTCGCCGCGCGGCGGGCGACCGCGTACGCCGCCTCGGCGACCGAGGAGCCGAGGCTGACCCGGGCCACTCCCAGCCGGGCCAACTCCTGCACCGTCGGCGCACCCGGCCCGGCCAGGACGTTCAGCGGCGCCGGCACCGCCCGCACCAGCACTCCGATGGTCACCGGATCGACCACCCCCGGCACGAAGATGCCGTCCGCACCAGCGGCGAGATAGGCGCTGGCCCGGGCCACGGTTTCGTCGACGTCCCCGGCGCCGGTGAGAAACGTGTCGATCCGGGCGTTCACGAAGAGCGGCAGGCCCGCCGCGTCGGCGGCGGCCCGCACCGCGCCGATCCGGGCGCACTGGTCGGGCACGTCCCGCAACGGCGGGCCGGCCTCCCGTCGAGCGTCTTCGACGTTCACGCCGACGCCGCCGGCGTCGAGCACCGCTCGGGTGGTCACGCCCACCTCCGCCGGCGTCGCACCGTAGCCGGACTCGATGTCCGCGCTGACCGGCAGTGACACGACCGCGGTGATCCTCCCGATCAGGTCGACCGCGGCGTCGCGGCCGAGGACGTCGCCGTCGGACGCGCCCAGGCTCCAGGCGACGCCGGCGCTGGTGGTGGCCACCGCGCGGACGCCGGCCGCCGCCACGACGCGGGCGCTCGCGGCATCCCAGGCGTTGACCAGGACCAGCGGCGACCCGGGGGTGTGCAGGGATCGGAACAGTTCGGCTCGGGTGTGGTGTTCGCTCACCCGGCAAGTCTCGGGCGACCCCGTGCCCGGCGGTAATGTTTCAGTCCCAGCTGAATCCACCGGGGGGTGCCGTGGTCGCCATCAGCCTGTCCGCGGGTGCCGTCGCCCGCATCCGGTTCGCCGTCTCCTGCCTGTGGGAGGTCGTGGCGAGCGCCCGGGTGCTGCGCGACCCCGGCGACCACGCCGTCCATCTGCCCTGGGTACGCCGGGTCCGTCCGGCGCTGCTGGACGCCGGGTTGGTCGGCTCGGACGGCTCGCTGCTCTGGCAGCTCGTGCCGGCCCCGCCCGGCTACCTGGCCGACTTCCTCACCCCGCCGCACAGCGGCCTCATCCCGGACCTGACCGCCGAACTGGCCGTCCTGCGCGCCACCCCGGCCGCCACCGTCCGCGCACACCTGGACCTGTATCCGGGCGAGCGCACGCCAACACTCGCCGCCCTGTACGCCGACCCGCCGGCCGGGCTGCGCCGGCTGACCGAGGAGATCGAGGCGTACTGGCGGATCGCCCTGGCCCCGCACTGGCCCCGGCTGCGACTGCTGCTCGACGCGGACGTCACCGCCCGCGCCCGCACCCTCGCCGAGGACGGCGCGGCGGTGCTCCTCAACGACCTGCACCGCCAGGTCCGGTGGGAGGACGACACCCTGCTCGTCGCCCAGCGGCGCTGCCTGGCTCCGGACGTCGCGGACGGCCCGGGCCTCGTGCTGGTCCCGTCGGTCTTCGTCTGGCCGTCGGTGCTGAGCGTGTCCGCCGGGGACGCGCCACAGCTCGCCTATCCCGCCCGGGCTCGGCACCGTCTGGGAGCGTCCGAAGGGCGTGCCGGAAGCGCTGGCCGCCGTGATCGGTCGCGGGCGGGCCCGGTTGCTCACCGAGCTGACCTCGCCGGTCAGCACCACCGAGCTGGCCCGGCGTAGCGAGATGTCGCCCGCCGGGGTCTCCCAACACCTCACCGCACTACGCGCGGCCGGTCTGGTGGTGACCCAGCGAAGGGGCCGGACGCTGCTCAGCGCCCGCACCGACCTCGCCGAGGCGCTGCTCTCCGCCACCGGGTAGCCGGGTTCTTCGGGTGCGCGGCCTGCCGGAGGTCAGTCCAGGCAGGTGAGCGCGACCTCGGCGTAACGCGTCAGCGCCGCCCGGTCCGGGTTGATGACGCCCATCACCCACAGACCCTGGAGGCTGGTCCGCCGGTCGCAGCCGCCGAACCGAGCCGTTTCCGCTGCCCGAGAGGGGTTTCGGCAGCCGCGTTACGATCCAGATCATGGAGCCTCTCGACACGGTGCTGGCCGCGCACCGGGCGTACCTGCTCGGTTGGAACATCGGCGTCGCCGGGGGTCCGGACCTGCCGACCTACCGCAGTGACGTGCCGCACGCGCCCCTCAACGGCGTACTGCGGGTGGCCGGGCGTACCCCGCAGGACGCGCTCGCCGAGGCCCGGAGGCGCCTGCACGGCGTACCCCGGATCTGGTGGGTTGGCCCGGACAGCGACGCCGGCACCGCGGACGGCCTGGTCTCCCTCGGCGCGGTGGAGGTCGCCCGCATGCCGATCATGACGGTGGGGATCGGCGAGGTGGCCGATGTTCCGCCTCCCGCCGGCGTACGGATCGCCGAGACCACCGACCTCGCCGCCTTCGTCGCGGCCTACGCCCGGGTGTCCGGAATCCCGGCGGACGGCGTGGCGGCGACGATCGAACGGGAGAAGGCGTTCACCGGCGACGGCACGGTGCTCCGGCTCGCCGGTCGCCTCGCCGACGGCCAGGTCGTCGCGACGGCCGTCGGCTGGATCAGCCATGGTCTGGTCACCCTCTACCTCGTCGGCACCCAGCCCGAGCAGCGCCGCAGGGGCATCGGCGCGGCCATGACCAGGGCGGCACTCGATCTGGCACGTGAGCGGGGTGCCCGTACCGCCGCCCTCACCTCATCGGCCGTCGGCGAGTCGGTCTACCGCAGCCTCGGTTTCCGGCCGGTGGGCGAATTCCGCTTGTTGACCTTCTAGAGGCGAGCGCGCGCGGCCCGGCCGCGTCTGTGCCGGCGTGCACGGCAGCCGGCCGGAAAGCATTGACTACGGGGTTCAGACAGCGTTGTCTTTTACTGGCTCCTGGGGAGGTGCGACAGTGATCGACGATGTGTCCCTCGTCTTCTGCGTGACCGCCGACGTGTCAGTGCGCGAGCGGATGGTCCGCCGCCTGGACGGCCTCGGCACCCTGGTGATCTGCACCGATCTCGCGGAGTTGCAGGCGATGATCGGCGGGCCGATCATCAGCGGGCCGGCCCGGCCCTCCACCACCGCGCCCGTACCCGCCGCCGCTGCGGCCGCGGTCGCTCCAGCCGTCGGCGGGGCCGGTCGGATCAGCCTCGGTGACCTCACCATCGACCCGCTCGACCACCGGGTGACGTGGCGCGGAGAACCGCTGGCCCTGACCCGACTGGAGCGCAACCTGCTCACCCAACTCGCCACCGCACCGGTCGGGGTCTGGACGTACGAGAGGCTCTTCGAATCGGTCTGGGGCTGCGCGTTCCTCGGCGACACGTCGAGCCTGCACTCGGCCGTGAAGCGGCTACGCCGCAAACTGCACGCCGTCGACGACACCCTGCGTGTGCACACCGTACGAGGCATCGGCTACCGGCTCAGCGTCGACTGATGACCGTCGCGCCACAAGCGAAACGGCTCGTCACCGGGTCTTCCGGTAACGAGCCGTTCTCTCTGGTGGGCGATACTGGGTTTGAACCAGTGACCTCTTCCGTGTCAAGGAAGCGCGCTCCCACTGCGCCAATCGCCCGTGCTTGTTGCCGAGGTGGGGACGGGATTTGAACCCGCGTACACGGCTTTGCAGGCCGTTGCCTCGCCTCTCGGCCACCCCACCGAGGTTGCCCCCGTCATGCGTGGCGGCAGCTCCGAGCGGACGACGGGATTCGAACCCGCGACCCTCACCTTGGCAAGGTGATGCGCTACCAGCTGCGCTACGTCCGCACGCCCCCGGACGTTCCCGGGTGACGGATGAGAACTTTAGCCGAGCCGGTGTTTGACTGCCAACTCGGGGTCGCTTCGGCGCGTCCTGGATGGCCGGGGCTGGACCGGAACCACCTTCGGCGGGCTTCCTAGGGGGCTGACCCGGTGCCCCGATCCAGCACGGACCGTCACACTCCGACACCACCAGGCAATGATCGTCATCATCGCGTCGCATGCCCGACCATCGACGCCTCCGCACCTCGCCACTGGGCGGCGGACCTCGATGAACCCTCTCCGTGGAACGACCGACGACACCCGAAGGAAGTGTCCGGCTTCCGACTGTCACTGCGCGGATCGGCGCGTGGTGGTAACTGTTCGTGTTCACTCGGATGGGCTACGGTAACGGTCGTGACGAGACGTGCGGCCGAGATCCGCCTGGATGCCCTGCTGCGCACCGCCTGTGACGTGATCGTGGAGCGCGGGCTGGCCAACACCCGGACGGCGGACGTGGCGAATGCCGCGGGCGTGAGTCAGGCGCTGGTTTTCTACCACTTCGCCACCAAGGAGCGATTGCTGGCGCAGGCCTTCGCGTACGCGGTCGAGCAGGATCTGGCCCGACTGGACGTGGTGACCCGCTCCTCGGCCCCACCGCTGACCAAGCTCCGCCGGATCCTCAAGCTCTACACCCCGGCCGGGCGGGCGACCTCCTGGTCGATGTGGATCGACGGCTGGTCCGAGTCGCTGCGTACCCCCGAGTTGGAGAAGGTCTCCCGCCGGCTCGACCTGCGCTGGCGGCAGGACCTGGCCGCGGTGATCACCGCCGGGGTGACCGACGGCACCTTCCAGTGCGCCGACCCGGACGGGGCCGCCTGGCGGATCAGCGCGGTGATGGACGGCCTTGCCGTCCAACTCGCCGTGCACGACCGGGTGATCTCCCGCCGGCAGTTCGGCGAGTGGGTCCGGCTGGTCACCGCCCGAGAGCTCGGTCTGGACCCGACCGACCTGGACTGAGCCGGGCGAGCAGCACCGATCCAGCACCAGGCCGGGCAAAACGGACTCGGCCCGCCTCGCGGACCGGAACAATCGGCAGCATGGATCTCCTGGAGGCGTACCGCCGGAGCCTGGCCGAATTCATCGACCGGGTGGACCAGATCGAGCCCGGCCAGTGGTCCGACCCGACCCCCTGCTCGGACTGGGACGTCCGCACGCTCGTCAACCACGTGGTGACCGAGGACCGGTGGAGCGTTCCGCTGCTCGCCGGCCGGACCATCGACGAGGTCGGCGACCGGCTCGACGGTGACCAGCTCGGCGCCGACCCGATCGCGACAGCGCGGGAGGCCGCCGCGCAGGCCGAGATCGCCGCCACCCACCCCGGCACCATCGACCGCACCGTGCACCTCTCCAGCGGCGACACCCCGGCCGCCGAGTACCTTCGGCAACTCCTCGCCGAGCACCTCGTGCACGGCTGGGACGTGGCGGTGGCGATCGGCGCGCAGCCGCAGCTCGACCCGGACGCGGTGCACGCCGCCGCCCAGTGGTTCGCCGGTCAGATCGACGCCTACCGGCGCAACAACCTGGTCCACACCGGGGTACGGGTGCCCGACGACGCCGACGAGCAGGACCACCTGCTGGCCGCGTTCGGCCGCGACCCGGACTGGGCGCCGAACGACTGACCAAATCTCGATCTGTTGGTGCGATAGCGGCTCTGGACCTTGCCGCGACCTCGGGAGACTGATATCCACAGATGCGCATGCGTCACCGCGCATCTGTGGTCGGCGACTCGCCGGCCATCCCGCTCCCACGAGGAGGTCCCGTGCCACAACCGGAGTGGTCACCCCCGATGAGCCGGCGTCGACGCCGGCTAATCGCCATCCTGGCGACAACGGCGACGGTCGCCGCGCTGCTCCCCACCGGAGTGAGCACCGCGGCCCCCACCGGCGGCGCGGCGTCCGCCGAGCGCCGGTCCGGGCCGTTCGCCGAGGGGCACGCGCCCGCCGACGCCGACAACCGCACCGGTACGGCGGCACCTGACGCCCGCCAACGCGGCATGGCCCGCGCCGTCGACCCCGACGTCCGGTGGAACCGGCTCGGCACCCCGCAGGCGCTCGGCCCCGGTCGCACCCCGCTGGCCAGCGGGCTGCCCGCCGATCCGGAGGCCGCTGCCCGCGCCTACCTGGCCGCCAACCGCGACCTGTTCGGCATGGACGCCGCCGCGGTGGCCAGCATGGAACGGGTGCTGGTCCGGCCGATCGGCAGCGGCACCGTGGTCACCCTCCGGCAGCGCTTCGGCGACCTGCCCGCCGGGCCGGACGGCCTCGTCACCCTCGCGGTCGCCGACGGCGCGGTGCTCTCGGTCAGCTCCTCGCTGGCCCGGAACACGAACGCGCCAGCGCCGGCCACCCGCAGCGCCGAGCAGGCGTACGCCGCCGCGCTCACCGACGCCAAGCTGACCGCCGACGCGGTGGCCAGCCACACCATCCGGTCGGTGGCCGTGCCCACCCCGCTGGACGGGCCCCGGGCCGCCTACGAGGTGACCATGATCGGCGCGGACACCGAGCACCCGGCCGCGTTCACCAGTTACGTGGACGGCAGCACCGGGCAGGTGCTGGTGCGCGAGGACCTCGTCGACTTCGACTCCGACAACCCCAGCTGGGCGGTCTTCCCGGCCACCCCACCCCGCGACCTCGGCCCCGGGCAGGATCCCCGGGTGCGCTGGTGCGGCGACCCGAGCCCCGGCTGCCAGGCCGCCTTCCGCGACCCGGCCACCGGCCAACCGTGGGACGTCGACGCGGCCACCGGCACGCCGACGTTCACCTCGCGCGGCAACTCGGCCAACACGGTGCTGTCCTGGGGCGCGAACACCCCGGTCGTGCCGGCCCCGACCAGCCCGGAACGCCGCTACGAGTACCCCTTCACCGACCAGTGGCACCAGGCCCGGTGCAACCCCGGGGTGTTCACCTCGGCCCAGCGCAACGACGCGGACGCGTCGATCGCCAACCTCTTCGCCATGCACAACCGGATGCACGACTGGTCGTACCAGTTGGGCTTCACCGAGTCGGCGTGGAACCTCCAGGCGGTCAACCTCACCCCGTCCGGGCTGGGCGGTGACGCCGAGCAGGGCCGCGCCCAGCAGGGCGCGCTGACCGGCAACCGGAACAACGCCAACCAGGGCACCCCGCGCGACGGGCTGCCGCCGACCACCAACATGTACCTCTGGCAGCCGCAGGCGGGCGGGCCGTACCCGCCGTGCGTGGACGGCGACTACGACATGACGGTGATCGGCCACGAGTACACCCACGCGATCACCAACCGGATGATCGCCGGCCCGGACAGCGGGATCAGCGGCCACCAGGGCGGGTCGATGGGTGAGTCCTGGGGCGACCTGCTCGCCGCCGAGTACCTCTTCCAGCACGGGCTGCGCGCGCCCGGCGAGACGCCCTTCATCACCGGCGGCTACGTCACCGGCAACCTGGTCAGCGGCATCCGCAACTACGACCTGAGCCGCAGCCCGCTCAACTACTCCGACATCGGCTACAACACCGCCGGCCCGGCCGTGCACGCCGACGGGGAGATCTGGGGCGCCACCAACTTCCGGGTCCGCTCCGCCCTGGTCAAGCGGTACGGCCTCGGCACCCCGCAGCGACAGCTCGACTGCGCACAGGGGAAGGTCGCGGCGGACCAGTGCCCGGGCAACCGGCGCTGGTCGCAGCTGGTCTTCGACTCGTTCCTGCTCCAGGCCGCCAGCCAGGTCAGCATGCTCGACATGCGGGACAACATGCTCACCGCCGACCTGCTCCGCTTCGGCGGCGCGAACCAGGACCTGATCTGGGCCGAGTTCGCCCGCTCCGGGATGGGCCGCGACGCCGCCACCAACGGTGCCGGCGACACCGACCCGACGCCCAGTTTCGCCTCGCCGAGCGGTGGCAACGCGACGCTCACCCTGCGCCCGCGAGGGGACAGCGCCGACGCGCCGATCCGGGTGTACGTGGGGGCGTACGAGGCGCGGGCCGTGCCGGTGGCCGACACCGACCCGGCGACGCCGATCCCGGACACCGTGGAGATGGTGGCCGGCACGTACGACCTGCTCGCGGTGGCCCCCGGCTTCGGGCACCAGCGACTCAGCGCGGTCGCCAAGGCCGGTCAGGACGGTTACGTCGACCTGCGGATGAGCCGCAACCTCGCCTCCGCCGCGTCCGGCGCCACCGTCAGCGGCGACGGGGTCAACCTGGACCGGGTGGTCGACGACACCGAGGCCACGAACTGGGCCTCCCTGGACGGGGTCGCCGGCCGGCAGCTCACCGTGGCGCTGCCCGGGGACGCCCCGCAGACGGTCAAGCGGGTGAACGTCAGCGCGATGCTGCGCCCGGCGATCACCGGCGACGTCGACACCGGCGCCCAGAACGCGCTCAGTGCCCTGCGCTCGTTCGCGGTGTCCGCCTGCAACGCGACCACCACCGACTGCGCGGACCCGGCGCGCTGGCAGCGCATCTATACCAGCGCGGGGGACGCGTTCCCCGGCGGGGCGTACCGGGCGTACAGCCGCGACATCAACCTGCGGACGTTCGCGGTACCCACCACCCTCGCCACCCACCTGCGCCTCGAGGTGCTGGCGAGCCAGTGCACCGGCGGCCCGAACTACGCGGGCGAACAGGACGACGACCCGGCCACGACGACGGACTGCGCGACCGCCAGCCCGGCCCGCAGCCAGGTCAGGATCGCCGAGTTCCAGGCGTTCTCGAAGTGACACCGTGGGGCTGGCGGGTGTCCGCCGGCCCCACGGCCCTCGATCACCTGCGGGCCGGCCGCCGCCAGGGGTCGGCTACCGCCGGACGCTCCCAGCGCCGGTCCACCGGCGGGTCGTCGGTCTCGTCGGCGTCCCCGGCCGTGGCCCGGGTCAGGTGCCGCAGCCGCAGCAGCAGCCCCATCCCGAGGAAGAGCAGCAGCCCGCCGAGGAGGAACGCGGCCTGCACCACACCGAACGCGCCGGACTGCGAGACCGGGCGACTGGCCGCTGGCGGCGCTGCGTCGGCCGGGTACTCCGCCACCGGCTCCTCGGTGGTCGCACTCTCGTCCTCGGCCGGCGCACTCGCGGATTCGGTGGGCTCCGGCGGGGTCGCCGTCGGCTTCGGCGTACCGGTCGGGGCGCCGCCCACCCCCACCACCGAGCGGGTGGCGGTCTGCCGGGCCAGCAGGCGCAGGTTGGCGTCGTACGCCTCGGCGGCGAGGGTGACCCGCCCCTGGGTGACGTCCTCGGCGAAGGCCACCCGGTAGCGGGCGGTGACCGTGCGGCCCGGGCAGAGCGTGCCCGGGTCGAGCTGCCGGTCGGTCAACCGGGCCACGTCACCCTCGGTACGGATCTCCAGCGGAAAGTCGCCGGTCTCCTCCACCCGGTCCATCTTCACCTGGTCGAGTCGGAGGCCCTGCACGCTGAGCACCATCGACCAGCGCACCTTCGCGCACCTGGCGCGTCGATCCGTCTGGGAGACCACCGCGGAGATGGTCCGCACCTGCTCGCCGGCCGTGAACCGTCCCGGCAGGCCGCTCATCTCGGTGGTGAAGGCCGCCTGTGCCGGGGCGGCCGCCGCCAGCTCCACCCCGCTCAGACAGGCCAGCACCACCCCTGCCCTCAGCGCATACCGCCACACCGTCACCACCGCCGTCCTCCGTTCGGTCGCCTCCACCCCGCAACGCTAGAAGCGGGACACCGGCGGAACCAGACGGGTGTGTTCGCACCGGACGGCAAGGACAGGGTGGGTTTTCACCGAGCGTGGTGAACCGGTCACCACTCCCCCGCGACACGCCGGAAGTCGGCCCGCTGGGAGAATCACGCCGTGTCCGAGCTCTCCAGCACCTTCGTCCGGCTGCACGCCCGGCTGGCCCCGGTCCCCTTCGTTCCCGAGGTGCGGCTGCACCAGGCGGACGAGCCGATCGGGCTGTGGGAGCTGACCGAGGGCGAGTTCTCCAGCGACCGGCCGCCGCCGTTCTGGGCGTTCGCCTGGGCCGGCGGGCAGGCCCTCGCCCGCTACGTGACCGACCACCCGGAGCTGGTAGCCGGCCGCCGGGTGCTCGACCTCGCCTCCGGCTCCGGCCTGGTGGCCATCGCCGCCGCCCGCGCCGGCGCGGCGTCGGTGCGGGCCGTCGAGGTCGACGAGCTGGCGGTGGCGGCGGTCACCCTCAACGCCGAGGCCAACGGGGTACGCGTCGACGCCGAGTTCGGCGACATCCTCGACGGCGACGCCGGGGACGCCGAGGTGGTACTCGCCGGGGACGTCTTCTACAGCGAGGCGATGGCCCGCCGGGTCCTGCGGTTCCTGTTGCGCGCCGCCCGGGCCGGCGCGCCGGCGCTGGTCGGTGACCCCGGGCGGGCGTTCCTGCCCCGGGACCGCTTCGACGAGGTGGCCGCGTACGACGTGCCGGTGCCGGAGGCGCTGGAGAGCGTACGGGTGAAGCGCACCACCGTCTGGCGGCTGCGAGCGGGGTTGCCGGGGGCCGCCGGCTAGCGTGTCCGGGTGCTGTTCCGCAGCTGGGCGCAGGTGGCCGACACCGCATGGCCGGACGTGGCCCGGGTGCCGGACCACGTCGGCGGCACCCACCTGGTCGTGACCCGGCACGCGCTGGTCCGCGAGGTCCTCGCCGACCCGGTCACCTACCGGCCGGACAACGCGCTGGACGCGGTGACACCGATGCCGGTGACCGCGCTGCGGGTGCTCGCCGGGCACCGGTTCCGGCTGCCGCCGACCCTGGCGAACAACTCGGGCGTCAGCCACCCGCGGATCCGGGCGATCGTCGCGGCGGCGTTGCACCCCACCCGGGTGGCCGCGCAGCGACCCTGGCTCACCGCGCTGGTCCGGGACCGGGTCGCCCGGATCGGCGCCACGCTCGACGCCGGCGAACCGGTCGACCTGTACGCGGACCTCGCCGCCGACCTGCCGCTGCTGGTGCTGGCCCGGCTGGTCGATCTGCCGGACGCGCCGGTGGGCGCGGTCAAGGAGTTCGCCCGCGCCGCGCTGGAGTTGTTCTGGGCACCACTGGACGCCGACCGGCAGGTGGCGCTCGCCGCCGAGGTGGGCCGGTTCCACGGCGTACTGCGTGACTTCGCGGCCGTCGGTGGCGGGTTGGCCGCCGAGCTGCGCGCGGCCGGGCACCCGCCGGACGTGGTGGTCGGCGCGCTCTTCTTCCTGCTGGTCGCCGGGCAGGAGACCACCTCGCAGTTCCTCACCCTGCTGCTGCACCGGTTGGCCGGCGAGCCCGCGGTACGGGCCGGCCTGCGCACCGGCGAGGTCGCGGTGGCCGACGTGGTGGAGGAGGGGTTGCGGCTGGAACCACCGATCGTCACCTGGCGACGGGTGGCGACGACGGAGAGCACGCTGGGCGGCACCGAGGTGCCGGCGGGCAGCAGCCTCGTGCTGTGGCTGGGCCGCGCCGGTCGGGACCCGGCGGTCGTGGAGTCGCCCGACGAGTTCCGTCCGGGCCAGCGTGGGTCACGCCGACACCTGGCGTTCGGGGCGGGGGCGCACCGCTGTGTCGGGGACGTGCTGGCCCGCATGGAGGCGGCCGTGGTGGTGGCCGAGGCCGCGCCGCTGCTGGACGCGGTGACAGTGCTCCGCGAGCCCTGGTGCCCGGACAATCTCACCTTCCGGATGCCGGACGCGTTCGTGGTCGCCCGCTCCCCCGACGTCACCGGGCTGATCGGATCCTGATCCACTCGGTATGTTTCCGGGCGTGTCAGCCATCCCCACCCGTCGGATCCCTGCCGTCGTAACGCTTCTGGCGCTGCTGGCGTTGACCGCCTGCACAGTCGGTCCGGGCCACCCGGCCCACGCCCGGCAGGTCACCGCGGCCCAGCCGACGCCGTCCGCCCCGGCGCCGACCCCCTCGGCCGCACCGTCCGCGACCGCGAAGCCCGCGTTCAAGAGCCTGGCCTGGTACGTGTCCCAGGTGCCGACGTTTCCCGAGGCGCCGCCGCCGCAACCGGTGCCACTGCCGACGACCGGTTCGGCCCCGTTCTGGCACCGCCTGCCGACCGACCAGAAGGTCGCCTTCATCACGATCGACGACGGTGGGCTGGCCCGCCCGCCCGCCGTGGCCGACTTCATCTGGCAGGCCCACATCCCGGTCACGCTGTTCCTCAACTCTCCGGCGGCCGAGGAGCACGACGTCTACTTCCGGCAGATCCAGGTGGCGGGCGGGGTCGTGGAGAACCACACCATCAATCACAACTCGCTGGCTGGCCGGTCGTACGACTATCAGAAGCAGGAGATCTGCGGTGCCGCGGACAAGCTGGAAGGGCTGTTCGGCAAGCGGGCCACCCTGTTCCGTCCACCGTTCGGCGAGCACGACAGCACCACACTGCGGGCCGCGCACGACTGCGGCGCGAAGGCGGTCTTCCACTGGACCGAGACCGTCCACGAGGGGAAGGTGCGCTACCAGACCCCGGAGAAGGTGGTGCAACCCGGCGACGTGCTGCTGATGCACTTTCGGCCGGCGCTGATGGACGATCTTCTCGCGGCGTTGAAGGCGATCCACCGGGCCGGCCTCACCCCGGCACTGCTGGAGGACTACGTGCGGTGACGAGCCCGCCGACCTGACGAAAGTCAGGGGTGGGTGGTGCCGTTCGGGCGCGGTGGGGCAGCGGGCCACCCGCCTAGCGTCAGCGCATGATCACATTACGTGGGTTGACGAAACGGTTCGGGTCGACAGTCGCGGTCGACGCGTTGACCGTCGACATCGCGCCCGGCCGGGTCACCGGCTTTCTCGGCCCCAACGGCGCCGGCAAGTCCACCACCATGCGGATGATCCTCGGCCTGGACCGTCCCACCGCCGGGCAGGCCCTGGTCGGCGGGCGCGCGTACCGGGAGTTGCGCCGACCGCTGCACGAGGTGGGCGCGCTGCTCGACGCCCGGGCCATCCACCCGGCCCGGTCCGGCCGGGCGCACCTGCGGGCCATGGCACACAGCAACGGCATCCCGACCCGCCGGGTCGACGAGGTGCTGGACACCGTCGGGCTGGACGGACGGGCCGCCGCCAAGCCGGGGCGGACGCTCTCCCTCGGCATGGGTCAACGGCTCGGCATCGCCGGCGCGCTGCTCGGCGACCCGCCGGTGCTGATGTTCGACGAGCCGGTGAACGGCCTCGACCCGGACGGGGTGCGCTGGGTGCGGCAACTGATGCGCTCGCTGGCCGACGAGGGGCGGACGGTCTTCGTCTCCAGCCACCTGATGAGCGAGATGCAGCTCACCGCCGACCAGCTCGTGGTGATCGGCCGGGGCCGGCTGCTCGCCGACGAGCCGATCGGCGAGGTGATCGCCCGCGGCACGGTCGTGGTCCGGGTCCGCAGCCCGCACCCGGACGGGCTGGCCGCGCTCGCCGCGCGCCTCACCGCCGTCGGGGCGACAGTCGAGGCCGCCGACCGGAACGAGCTGACCGTCACCGGAGCCACCGCCGACCAGGTCGGCGACCTGGCCCACGAACTGGGGGTACGACTGCACGAGCTGAGCGCGCACGCCGCGTCGTTGGAGCAGGCGTTCATGGAGCTGACCGCCGACAGCGTCGAGTACGCCGGTGGCCCGACCGGGGGTGGGGCGCGATGAGCACCACCACCCGCACCCGCACTGGCACCGTGGCCGCCGAGTGGACCAAGCTCTCCTCGGTGCGGAGCACCTGGTGGACGGCGCTGGCCGGGCTGCTGGTGATGGCCGCGAGCGCCGGCCAACTGGCCATCTACGCCGCGAACGACAACACCAACGACGACCCGACCGACGACCGGGGGATCGTCACCGTCGGCAGCGTGCTGATCGACTCGGTCGAGCTGACCCAGTACGTGGTGCTGGCGCTGGGCCTGCTCGCGATCACCGCCGAGTTCACCAGTGGCACCATCCGGACGACGTTGCAGTGCACCCCGTCCCGTCGGGTCCTGCTGGCCAAGGCAGCCGTCGCCGGCGCGGTCACCTTCGCGCTCGGGCTGCTGCTCGGCGGCGTCGGCGCCCTGGTCGCCCGGCCGGTGCTCGGCGAGTGGGGCAGCGCCCCGGCCGCCGGCACGATCGGCGACATTGTGGCGGTGGCGGCCTACCTGGCGCTGGTCGGCGTCCTCGCGCTGGGCCTCGGCGCCGCGCTGCGCAGCGCGGTGCTCACCCTCACCGTGCTCCTCGCCACCCTGATGATCGTGCCGCTGTCCCTTCAGGAGCCGGACATCGACGTGCTGAACCGGATCGCCGACGTGTTCCCCGGCGTGGCCGGCGGGCACTTCCTGGCCGGCGACACCGAGCCGTATCCGCCCCTGGTCGGGCTGCTGCTGCTCGCCGGGTGGGCCGGCGCCGCGCTGCTGCTGGGCCGGGCCGCACTGCGCCGCCGCGACGCGTAGACCTGCGGTTGAGCGGGGGCTTCCCGGCCCCCGCTCAGCCGTCGACCAGACCCGCCTCGTACGCGAGGATCGCCGCCTGCACCCGGTTACGCACATCCAGTCGGGTGAAGATGCTGGTCAGGTAGCTCTTCACGGTGCCCTCCACGAGGTGCAGCCGGCGGGCGATCTCGGCGTTGGAGAGACCCGCCCCGACCAGGGCCAGTACCTCCCGTTCCCGCTCGGTCAGCCCAGCCGTCCGGTCCCGGGCGGCGGGTCGACGGGCCAGCCGGTCGGCCCCCAGCTCGATCACCCGGCGGGCCACCCTCGGCGACAGGTACGCCCCGCCGTCGGCGACGGCGTGCACACCGGCGATCAGCTCACGCGGGTCGCCGGCCTTGAGCAGGAACCCACTGGCACCGTGCCCGAGCGCCCGGGCCACGTGGTCGTCCTCGCCGAACGTGGTCAGCATGATCGTCGCGGTGTCCGGCACGACCCGGCGGATCTCGGCGGCGGCGGCCAGCCCGTCCAGCCGCGGCATCCGGATGTCCAGCAGCGCGACCCGGGGTCGGTGGGCACGGACCAGCTCCACCGCCGCGTGCCCGTCGCCGGCCTCGGCGACCACCTCGATGCCGGGGTCGCTGGCGAGGATGGCCCGGACGCCGGCCCGGATCATCGCCTCGTCGTCGGCCAGCACCACCCGGATCGGCGGCGCCCCCGTCGCGTCGGTGTCCACTAGGCGATCCACTCCTTGCTGACCAGCCGGCCATCGGTGAAACAGAGCCGCCAGGTCGGCTCCGCGAGGGGAAAGTTGCCGTCGGTGTAGTACTCGCAGCCGGCCCGGTCGACGGGTGTTGGGCGTTCCAACTGCCGCCGGGGCAGCCCGACCAGCTCGGACCGGGCCGCGCCGACGCGCATTTGCTCGAAGGTGGCCCGGTCCAGCACCGTCCCGGCGGTCGCCACCGGGTAGTAGACGAACGAGAGCACCAGGGCGAAACCGACAGGTGCGACGAGCGCCACCAGCAGACTGCGCCGAACCCGCCGCCGGGCGTCGTGCAACCGCCGCTCGGCATCCACCGGCCGCTCCGCCGCACCGGGCCGCTCGCCCGGCCGGGACGGCTGCCCGGTCTCGGCCGCCGACCCGATCGCCTCGGGCGACGGCGAGGTGGCCGGCAACACCGCCCGTACCGCGAAACCGCCGTCGGCGCGGTGGCCGGCGTCGAGCGTCCCACCGGCGAGGCGGACCCGCTCGGCGAGGGCGAGCAGCCCACTGCCCTGCGACGGCGGGGCGGGCAGCGGCCCGGCCGGCGGGGCGTCGTTGACGACGGTCACCTCCACCCGGTCACCGTCGCGGGTGAGGCGCACGTCGACCGGGGCGCCCGGCGCGTACCGGGCCGCGTTGGTCAGCGCCTCCCGGACGATTCGGTGCGCCGCGTGACTGGTCATCGTCGGCAGCTCCGCGACCGCCGGGGCGGCGTCCAGCCGTACCGCCATGCCGGCCTCCCGGGCACCGTCGACCAGGTCCGCGACGGTCTCCCCGCTCGGACGCAGCGACCCGCCCGCCTCCTCGCGGAGCACCCCGATGATCTCGTGCAGTCGCTCGGTGGCGGCGGAGACGCTGGCCCGCAACTCCCCCGCCGCAGCCCGGTGCCGGTCGTCCAGGTCTGCGGCGACCTCCAGGGCGGCGGCGCGCAACGCGATCAGGCTGAGGTCGTGACCGAGCGAGTCGTGCATCTCCCCGGCGATCCGGGCCCGCTCACGCAGCCGGATCCGCTCGGCGGCACCCCGCTGCTCGCGGGTCAGCGCGTCGACGTGCCGGCGACCGGCGTCGGTCAACTCCTGCTGCTGGCGGCGGTACCGGCCGACCAACCAGGGAAACACGGCGGCGAAGAGAAGCACCGAGGCGAGCAGGAACCAGGTGGCCGCGCCGGCACCGAGCAGCCCCAGGTTGAGCGCCGTGCCACCGGCCGTGATCAGCACGAAGACCATGATCGCCGGACCCACGGTGGCGCTGCGCCGCCCGGCGAGATAACTGAAGACCGGAATGGCGAACACGAAGTTGCCATCGAACAACGACCCGAGGACCGCCAGCACCAGGGCGACCAACGGCTGACGTCGACCCGCCACCACCGCCACACCGAGCACCAGCAGCTTGCCGACCAGCAGCGGCAACACGTACCGCGAATAGGGCGGGCTGACCTCGGCATAACCCACCGGGGCGGCCACCACCGCCCAGAGCAGCACGTCCAGCAGCAGGCGACGCCGCCGGTGCAGCCAACCCGACGGCGCGGAGTCGAGAATCCGCACGGCGGTCAGGCTACCCACGCCCGACCTGGGCGGACACCGACGAAAGTCAGGTGTTCAGCCGCTCTCCTCGGCCCAGACCCGCCAGTCGTCGAGCACACCGTGCAGGGCCGGGGTGAGCCAACCCGGCGCGGACCGCCGGAACACGCCCGGGTCCATCGCGCCCGCGCCGTCGGGCAACGCACCGAGCAGGTTCGGCACCAGATCGGTGAGGTTCGTCCAGTGCACCAACTCCGGCCGGGCCGGCCAGGCGCCGATCACCACACCGGCCGGCACCGCCCGACGGTCCAGCGCCTCCAGGGTCAACGCGGTGTGGTTGAGCGTGCCCAACCCGGCGCGGGCGACCACCACCGCGGGCGCGCCCAGCGACACCGCCAGGTCGGCCATCGTCCACGGCTCACCCGACGGCCGCAGCCCCATCGGAACCAGCAGCCCACCCGCGCCCTCGATCAACACGAGGTCGTGCTTGTCGGCCTCCTCGCGGACGGCGTCCACCGCCGCGTACAACTCCAGCGGCGGCAGGTCCGCGACCCGCGCGGCGGCCAACGGGGCGAGCGGATCCGGGTAGCTGGCCAGGGTCCGACCGGTCAGCGGCGCAGCCAGCCGGTTGACCGCGTCCACGTCGCCGGGCTCACCGCCGGCCGTACCGGTCTGACCCGGTTTGACCACCGCCACCCGCAACCCGGCAGCCTGCGCGGCGGCCGCGATCGCCGCGGTCACCACCGTCTTGCCGACCTCGGTGTCCGTCCCGGTAACCAGAACCGACCCCGCCCAGCCGGTCATGGGGCAGTCTCCACGATGACGTCCAGCGCCCGCTCGAACGCCGCCCGGGGCACCCCCGCGCTGACCGTGAGGCGCAGGCGGGAACGGCTGTCCGGGGTGGACGGTGGCCGGAAACAGCCCACCGCGACGCCCCGGTCCCGGCAGTCCGCGGCCCAGGCGGTCGCCGCCTCCGGCCCGGGGGCGGTCACCGAGATCACCGCCGCGTCCGGGGCGGAGACGGTCAGCCCGGCCGCCCGCAGTCGACCGACCGCCAGCCCCACCCGGTCGGACAGCTCGGCGCGCAGGTCGTCACCGGCCTGGGCGAGTCGCAGCGCGGCGTGCACACCGGCGGCGACCGCCGGCGGCAGTGCCGTGTCGAAGATGAACGTGCGGCCGGTCTCGACCAGGTGCCGAACGAACTCGGCCGGGCCGGCGACGACGCCACCCGCGCCGCCGAGCGCCTTGGACAGGGTGGCGGTGACCACCACGTCCGGCTCGCCGGCCAGCCCGGTGGCCGCCACCGCGCCCGCGCCGGCCGGGCCGGTCAGGCCGAGCGCGTGCGCGTCGTCGACCAGCAGCAGCGCGCCGTGGCGGCGGGCCACGGCGTGCAGGCGAGCCAGCGGGGCGAGGTCACCGTCGACCGAGAAGACCGACTCGGTCACCACCACCGCCGGGCGGCCGGGAGCAGCCGCGAGCGCGGCGGCGACCGCCTCCACGTCGGCGTGCGGGGTGACCACCGTCTCCGCACCGGAGAGGCGGCAGCCGTCGATCAGCGAAGCGTGGTTGTGCGCGTCGGAGACGAGCAGCGTCCGAGGTTGGACGAGCGCCCGCAGCGCGCCGAGATTGGCCAGGTAGCCGGAGGAGAAGACCAGGGCGCCGTCGGTGCCCAGCCAGCGGGCCAGGTCCTCCTCCAGCGCCCGGTGCGCGTCGGTGGAGCCCCGGACCAGGCGCGACCCGGTCGCCCCCAGCCCGTACGCCGAGAGGGCCGCCGTGGCCGCGGCGGTGACCTCCGGGTGGGTGGCCAGGCCGAGGTAGTCGTTGCCGGCCAGATCGGTCATCTGATCGTGCGCCGGACGCGGATGCAGCCGCCGGGTCAGCCCGGCCTTCGCCCGCAGCTCCGCGCGGCGGTCGAGCGCCGCCAGCCAGTCCGCCACCGTCACCCTCCCCCGCTGTACGTGCCGGTCAGCCCGACACCCGCCGGGCGAAATTACCACCCGCCGCCACCGGCCCGACGATTCCACTCGGTGCTAGCTGTCCACGAACTGCCAGGGCATTCCAGCTGATCGGGGGGCCTTGTAGGGTACGAGCCATGCCAGAGATCCTCGACCAGGCCCGGACCCAGGTCCTGGGTGACGGTGTCGGCCTCGATCAGGCCGGCATCCTCGCCGTGCTGAACCTGCCCGACGAGCACCTGCCCGCCGCCCTCCAGCTCGCCCACGACGTGCGGATGCGCTGGTGCGGCCCGGAGGTCGAGGTCGAGGGGATCGTCTCGCTGAAGACCGGCGGCTGCCCGGAGGACTGCCACTTCTGCTCGCAGTCGGGCCTGTTCACCTCGCCGGTACGCTCGGTGTGGCTGGACATTCCGTCGCTGGTCGAGGCGGCGAAGCAGACCGCCGCGACCGGGGCCACCGAGTTCTGCATCGTCGCCGCCGTCCGCGGCCCGGACGCCCGGCTGATGAAGCAGATGCGCGAGGGCGTCGCCGCCATCAAGGCGGAGGTCGACATCCAGGTCGCCGCGTCGCTGGGCATGCTCAGCAAGGAGCAGGTCGACGACCTGGTCGACATGGGCGTGCACCGCTACAACCACAATCTGGAGACCTGCCGGTCGTACTTCCCCAACGTGGTCACCACCCACTCGTGGGAGGAGCGCTGGGAGACGCTGCGGATGGTTCGCGACTCCGGCATGGAGGTGTGCTGCGGTGGCATCCTCGGCCTCGGCGAGACCGTCGAGCAGCGGGCCGAGTTCGCCGCGCAGCTCGCCGAGTTGAACCCGCACGAGGTGCCGCTCAACTTCCTCAACCCGCGGCCCGGCACCCCGCTGGGTGACCGCCCGGTGGTGGAGGGCAAGGACGCGCTGCGGGCCATCGCCGCGTTCCGGCTGGCCATGCCGCGCACCATCCTGCGGTACGCCGGTGGGCGCGAGATCACCCTCGGCGACCTCGGCACCCGCGACGGTCTGCTCGGCGGCATCAACGCGGTGATCGTCGGCAACTACCTGACCACGCTCGGTCGACCGGCGACGGCCGACCTGGAGCTGCTGGACGAGCTGAAGATGCCGGTCAAGGCTCTCTCCGCGACGCTGTGACGACCATGACGACGACGGGGCCGTGGTGCGACCGGTGCGGTGAGTCGGCGACGGCCACCGCCCACCCGGCCTGCGCGTCGGCCCGCCAGTTGGAGCCACCCCGGTTCTGCCCCCGCTGCCGCCGTCGGATGAAGGTGCAGGTGCTGCCGGTGGGCTGGTCGGCGGTCTGCGTCGAGCACGGCGAGATCCGGGGCTGAGTCGATGCTGCGGGGGCGGGCGGTGACACTACGACCGGCGACGGTCGCGGACGTGCCGGCCCTCGCGGCGATCCGGGCCGACCCGGAGGTACGCCGGTGGTGGCGGGGCGGCGACGACCTGACCGACTCCGTCCGCGCCGACCTCGCCGACGACGACCTGCACGTGTACGCGATCGAGCACGAGGGCCGGGTGATCGGCGCGATCCAGTGGTACGCCGAGGCGGACCCGGACTACCGGCACGCCAGCCTGGACGTCTTCCTCGACCCGGCGGAGCGCGGCGCAGGCCTCGGCGGTGACGCCATCCGCACCCTGGCCCGACACCTGATCGACGAGTACGGCCACCACCGCTTCACCATCGACCCGGCCGCGGCGAACAGCGCCGCCATCCGGGCGTACGCGAAGGTTGGTTTCCGGCCGGTGGGGGTGCTGCGCCGCTACGAGCGCGGCGCGGACGGCCGCTGGCACGACGGCCTGTTGATGGATCTGCTCGCCGACGATCTCGTGGAGTGACTCAGGCGTCCCACAGCAGGTGGCCGTCGGGCAGTCGGCGGGCGCCCTCGGCCGGCCGGTGCGGGCTGAGGCGGCCGTCCGGCATCAGGTGCGCCACGGGGACTCCGCTGCCCAGCGTCGCGACGTCGGCGATCAACCGCCGGTGGCAGCGCCACCACACGCTCTCGCTGCACATGATCGCGGTGGTCCGACGGTCCGCTCCGGCGAGCACCTCGGCGAGCGCGTCGTCGAACTCGGCCGTCCGCGTGTGGGCGGCGTACGCCCGGAACGCCGCGACGGTCCACCAACTGTCCGGCTCCGGCTCCCCGGCGGGGACGTGCCGTCGTCCGCCGAGCCGCGGCTCCCAGCGGTAGTCGACGTCCCACTCGGGCAGCCACCGTTCGAGTTCCTCGCGGCGGACGTCCGGGTTGGTGCGGCTGGCTGGGTATCGCCGGACGTCCACCACCTGGGCGATCCCGGCCCCGGTCAGCAACTCTCCCAGTCGGCCCCGATCGGCAGCGCCGTGCCCGACGGTCAGCAACTTCCGCACGACAGTGGCTTGCCCGGATTCCCGCCGACCTATCCACCCGAGTTCGCCCGAGGGCCGGGCGCCGCGAGATCTTGGACAGTTACCGTTCGCGCGGAACGGTAACTGTCCAAGATCTCGTCATGGCGCCGGTCAGGCGATGGTGCAGGGGGTGTTGTTGACGGTGAAGGCGGTCGGCTTCGGGTTGGCGCCGCTGTACGTGCCGTTGAAGCCGAAGCTCACCGACGCGCCGGCCGCGATCGTGCCGTTGTAGGACAGGTTCGTGGCGGTCACCGCCGCGCCGCTCTGGCTGACCGCCGCCGACCAGCCCTGGCCGACGCTCTGCCCACCGGGGAAGCTGAACCGCAGGGCCCAGCCGTTGATCGCTGTGGTGCCGGTGTTGGTGATCGACACCGTCGCGGTGAAGCCGCCGCCCCAGTCGTTGGTGGCGTACCCGACGGAGCAGGTGCCGCCGACCGGCGGGGCCGCGGTGGTCACCGCGACCGGCGTGGACGCCGCGGAGGTGTTGCCGGCCGCGTCCACGGCCACCACGTAGAACTGGTACGCCGTCGAGGCGGTCAACCCGGACACCGCCTGGGTGGTGCCGGTCGGCGAGCCGACCAGCACGTCGGTGGCGCCGGCCTCGCGATAGACCCGGTAGCCGGTGACGCCCACGTTGTCGGTCGACGGGGTCCAGGCCAGGGTGAGCCCGGTGGCGGTGACGGCCGAGGCGACCGGCGTGCCGGGCGTGCTCGGCGCGGTGGTGTCGGCGGTGCCGGCCGGTGGCGTGGTCACGCTGAGCTTCGGCGAGGCGGCCGACTCATTGCCCGCGCCGTCGCGCGCCACGACGGTGTACTCGAACGTCCGCTCCGGCAGCAGCGTCGTGATGGTGATCGAGTTCTCGGTGACCCGCCGGGTGGCCACCACGTCGTTACCGACCATGAACTCGCGGACGTCGTACCCGGCGAGGCCGCTGCCGCCGCTGTCCGTGGACGGCGCCCAGGTCAGGGTGACCGTGCGGGGGCCGAGGTTGGACGCCACCGGGGTACCCGGGACGGTCGGCTTGGTGGTGTCCGGCACGACCGGGCCCGGCTCCTCGCCCCAGACCCGGGTGGTGCCGGAGTAGAGCGGCACCTTCCGGTTGGGCCCGGCGGTGGCCTGGTACGACGGGTCGTTGGTCGGGTCCCAGGTGCCGCCCTCCGGCACACCGACCTTGAACTGGACCTCCATCCGGTGCTGCGACTGACCCGCCGGGGCGATGGTGTACCCGGCGCAGTCCACCTCGACGTACCAGATGTCACCGCTGAACTGCTTGGCCGTGGTCGGGGACGGGCAACCCTGGGTGTAGCCGGCGGTGACCTGCACCGGGCCGGTGCCGTCGGGCCGGAAGTAGTACCGGAACCGGCCGTCGGTCAGCGCACGGGCCGGGAACGCGGACTTGTTGTAGACCATCACCTTGAGCCCGGTGGCCCGAGGTTCGGCCTGCGTCACAGTGGTCTCCACGGTCAACTCGTCGATGTCCGGCGTCTCGGCGACCGGGAAGTTCGCCAGCGGCGTGCCGCCGTACTCGGAGGTCAGCCGGACCAGCGCGGACGTGAAGCCGGCGTTGTAGTCGGTGGCCACCTCGTTCATCACGTAGTCCGACCGGCTGTCGCTGTACGCGTCGTTGGCCGAGGACGGGCCGCCGACCAGCGCGCCGTAGAGGGTGTGCCGGGTCTCGACGGGCACGGTCTGGCTGTCCCACCAGGAGCCGTGCGCGGTGCGGTGGTGCGGGTTCTTCGGTGCGTTGGCGCCGAACCCGATGACGTAGCTGGAGTTGCGGGGGTTGTCGCCGAGCGCGTAGTTGATCTGCCTGACGGCGAAGTCGTGGTAGCGGGCCTTGCGGGTGGTGTCGGTGGTCTTGTCGCTGTAGACAAGCGCGGCGAAGGAGGTGTTCGCGGCGTAGCGCAGCGCGCCCCAGGAGTCGAGCACCGCCATCCCGCCCGGCGAGTAGGGCACCCGCTGCCCGTTCACCCCGACGGTCCAGTAGTCCAGCCAACGATTGGCGTCGTCGACGTACTTCTGCTTGCCGGTCAGGTTGGCCAGCAGCACGTACGCGCCGAACTGCTTGTTGTCCCAGGCGATGGTCCACTTGTAGGAGCGGGTGGTGGACTGGTTCTCGGTGCCGAGCTTGTCGTACTCACTCTCGGCCTTGGCCAGGTAGCTGGCCTCGCCGGTGGCCCGGTGCAGCCAGATCGCGGCCCAGACCAGCTCGTCCTGCCAACCGCTCCACGAACGGTAGAAGCTCGTGGCGTCGGTGATGCACTCGTGGTAGGACTTCCGCACCGTGTCGGCGAAGGTGTAGAGCTGGCGGGCGTGCCCGAGCAGCTTGTCCGCGTAGGTCGCGTCGGTTGGCCGGAAGACCATCGAGGACGCGGCCATCGCGGCCGCCGTCTCCCCCGCCAGGTCCGCGCCGCCACAGCTCGCATCGATCTTGTACGCGGGCCGCGCCATCGGCATCACCTCGGCCGGGCCCCACCACTTGTGGTCGTCGTCGCCCTTGCCGACCTGTCCGTAGAGGACGTTGGCCGACGGGTGCGCCTTGATGAAGTAGTCGTTGACGAAGCGCAGGTTGTTGAGCAGGTGCGGCAGTTGCCCGGAGGCGGTGTAGCCGCTGCGGTACTCGACCGCCCCCCAGGCGAGCATGGTGGCGCTGAACGCCATCGGGAAGCCGAACTTGACGTGGTCGCCGGCGTCGTACCAGCCGCCGGTGAGGTCCACCCCCGCGCTGGCGCCGTCGGTGAGCGCGCTGTCGCCGCGCCAGGAGACCCGGTTCCAGTCGGGCAGGCGACCGGACTGCTGCGCCTCGTAGAAGAGCAGCGACTTCTGCAACGCCTCGGCGTAGTTGTAGGTCGCCGCGGGTGCGGCGGCGGCGGGCGAGGTCGTCGGCCCGGCGGCCACGAGGGACAGCCCGGTGAGCAGGGCGACGCCGGCGGCCAGCAGCCGCCGTGGCCAGGGCTGGTCGGCGACCGGTGACCGACCGGGTTGGCCGCTGGACGGCCGGGTCAGGTGGCGCATGGCGGGCTCCTGTCGGAGGCGCCGCCGGCGGTCGCACCGACGCGGGACGGCGTACGGGCGGCACGGCCACCGGCGACAGCGGGGTGGCGGTGTGACCACAGGCCGTGGAAGCGCTCCCATGGATAACCGACAATGTAATGGGCGGGCCGCCGGTTGGGAAGCCTGCCGGCCGGACCGGGGCACGGCAGGCCGCTTCCGTACCGACGAGTAACCACTGCGGACCATCTCACACCATCGACACATGTCAATTGCTGTTCGACGTTTGCGCAGCTCACGTCGCACGCATGCGGAAAGATCCTCGCGCCTTGTTGGAGCGTCGGCAGCCAGCCAGACAAACGTACTGTTGCTGACCCACTACCAAGCGCGAGACAGTACCGCTCACCAGCGGTGCCGTCGACGCCGCCGCTCCCCGGTCAACCCTGAGGAGAAGCGATGGCACTACGACTCGCCGACGACACCGGCTGGACCGACATCCTGGCCCGCGCGGTGGCCGTCACTCCGGAGGCGTTCGGCGCCGAGGTCGACGGCGTCACCACGCTGCACAATCTGGTCGAGGGCGAATGGCGGGCGGTCGGCCAGCCCGTCGCGGTCCGCACCCCGGTGGACAACACCGTCCTCATCAACCTGCCCCGGGTCGACGCCGCCACCGCGCGCGCCGCGGTCGCACACGCCGCCACCGCGCACCGGACCTGGGCCCGGACCCCCCTGGCCGACCGCAAGGCCCGGGTCGCCTACGCGCTGGACTCGCTCACCGCCCACCGCGACCTGCTCGCCCTGCTGCTGGTGTGGGAGATCGGCAAGCCGTGGCGGCTGGCCTGCGCCGACGTGGACCGGGCGCTCGACGGCGTCCGCTGGTACGCGGGCGAGATCGACCGCATGCTCGCCGACGGCCGCGAGCCACTGCCCGGCCCGGTCAGCAACATCGCGTCGTGGAACTACCCGATGAGCGTGCTGGTGCACGCCGAACTGGTGCAGCTCCTGGCCGGCAACGCGGTCATCGCCAAGACCCCGTCCCAGGGCGGCGCGGTGTGCCTGACCGTCGCGCACGCGCTGATGCGCCGGGCCGGGTTGCCCGCCACGCTCGTCTCCGGCAGCGGCGGAGAGCTGTCCGAGGTGCTGGTGCGGGCACCCGAGATCGGTGCGGTGGCGTTCGTCGGCGGCCGGTCCAACGGCGGCAAGGTGGCCGCCGCGCTGCTCGACAGCGACAAGCGGCACTTCATCGAACAGGAGGGCCTCAACGCCTGGGGGATCTGGAACTTCTCCCAGTGGGACCTGCTCGCCACGCACCTCAGGAAGGGCTTCGAGTACGGCAAGCAGCGCTGCACCGCGTACCCCCGGTTCGTGGTGCAGCGCGACCTGGTCGACGAGTTCCTCGACATGTACCTGCCGGTCGTCCGCTCGGTCCGCTTCGGTCACCCGCTCGCCGTCGGCGACGACTGGGCCGCCGGCGACCCGCTGCCCGAGTTGGACTTCGGGCCGCTGATCAGCGCCGCCAAGGCCGACGAGCTACGCCGCAAGGTCGACGAGGCGGTCCGCGGCGGCGCGATCCCGCTGCACCGGGGCAAGCTCACCGGCGCGCCGTTCCTACCCGGACAGGACACCTCGGCGTACGTGGCGCCGTCGGTGCTGCTCGCCCCGCCCGGGCGGTCCCGGCTGATGCACGCCGAACCGTTCGGACCGGTCGACACGATCGTCGTGGTGGACACCACCGACGAGCTACTGGCCGCGATGAACGCCTCCAACGGCGCGCTGGTGGCCTCGCTGGCCTGCGACGACACCGACGAGGCCGGCAAGCTCGCCGTGGACCTGCAGGCGTTCAAGGTGGGCATCAACAAGCCACGCTCACGCGGTGACCGGGACGAACCGTTCGGCGGCCGGGGCGCCTCCTGGAAGGGCGCGTTCGTCGGCGGCGACCTGCTGGTGCAGGCGGTCACCGTCGGCGGCGACGGCCGGCTCTACGGCAACTTCCCCGACTACAACAGCTACCCCACCACCTGACACCGGGAACGCGAGAGATCCCCTTGTGGACGCCGGGCGCGCACAAGGGGGTCCTCGTCGGCGCGTACCGTCGGGAGATGGCAGTGATCGCGCAGCTCTCCCTGGGCGTGTCCGACGCCGAGCGGGCAGGAACGTTCTGGGCCGCGGCCCTCGGCTACCGTCGCCGCGAACCCCGGTTCAGCGGCGACGAGTGGATCGTTCTGGAGCCGCCGCCGGGGGTATCGGGCATGGCCCTCGCGATGGACCTCAGCGAGAGCCCCGTGCGGGAGTTCCCCCGGCTCCACCTGGATCTGGACGCCGGCGACCGCCCCCTCGACGAGGAACTCGACCGGCTGCTCGCCCTCGGTGCCTGGATCGTCAACTGGCGGCACTATCCCACCGAGCCGCACCCGACCGAGCCGCCGTACGTGGTGCTCGCCGACCCGGAGGGCAACCGGTTCTGCGTCTCGGGCCGCCGCGAGCCGCCCCGGCCCTAGACGCCAGGCGTCGAGAACGCGCCCGTCCGGTCCGCCGGGGCGGCCACAGCGAGCGGAACGGTGAGGGTGACCAGCCCGCCGTCGCGCTCCGCCGCGGCGGGCCGGCCCAGCCGGTGCAGCGTACGCAGCATCGGGTCGTTGCTGGCCTGGACATGCAGCACCAGCGCCGCGTACCCGGACCGGTCGGCGTGCTGAGCCAGCCGGCGTAGCAACGCCGAGCCGAGCCCACGCCGCTGCCAGTCGTCCCGCACCAGCAGCGCCACCTCGGCCTCGTCACCCTCGCCGAGCAGGTTCGCCACGGCGACCACCGACTCGGCCGTGCCGTCGGCGCCGGCGGTCGTGGCGATCAGTGTCAGCCCTCGGCTCGGCTCCAACAGCCGACGCAGGCGGGCCGGCTGCGGCAGCGCGCCGCCCAGATAACGCCGCTGCCGGCTGCGCGGGGAGCACGCCTCGTGCAGCTCCAGAACTCCGGACAGGTCGTGGGCGCTGGCCGGCCGGACGGCCACCTCCGCGCCGTCGGGCAGCACCAGAGTGACCTGTTCGGCGGCCCGGCGCGCCACGGTGGCCGCCAGCTCGACCAGGGCCTGCGCCCGCGCGTACTCCGCCGGGGTGAAGTCGGGCGCGGCCCGGCGCAGCGCGAACGAGCCGCCCGCCGGGTCGGCCAGCAGCATGCTGGCCCCGGTGATCCCCCGTTCGACGCCGACCGACGCCGGTCGCCAGCTGACGACGTCGGCGGCGAGCAGGGTCCGCAACGTCTCGCCCGTCGCGTCCGGGTCACGCACCAGCCGGTTGGCCAGCCCGAGCACCCGGGTGGGCTGGTCGGCCAGGCCACGCGCCTCGCTGCGCGCCACCCAGCAGTCCCGGCCCCGGCCCCGCTCGACGGCGGCGATCAGCTCGGCCTCGTCGAGCGCGTCCGGCGCGTCGACCAGGAAGTCGTCCACCGCGCCCTGCTCGGTGGGCTGCACCTGCACGGTGAGGATGTTGACCCCGCGCAGCGCGAGGCTCGCCGTGAGCACCGACAGGTAACCCGGTCGGTCGTCCACCGTCGCTCGGATCCGCCACAACGTCATGGTTGGCTCCCTTCCCCGGTAAGAGCCTCACCCGCGCCTGTTGCCGCCCGGTTGCCCGGCGGTGTCGGCCCGGGAACTCCTCGGGCCGCTCACGGGCCGGCGACCACCGGCGGCGCGCCGACGAGGTCGAGGCGGTCACCGAGGATCACCGCGCAGGCGCGAACGAGCTGGGTGAGCCGGTCCACCTCGGTGCTGTGGAACGCCGCGGCGGAGAGGGTCTCGCTGCGCTCGCGGGCCACCACCAACACCAGGCCCGCCCGGCCGAACGGCGCGATCGCGTGGTGGGTGCCGTCGGGCGTGGTCATCGACCGCCCGCGCAGCGGGGTGACCTCCGGCAGCTGCAGGGGTACCGGAGTACGCCAGCTCGCGTGCCCCACGGTCGCCCCGCCACCGCCGGTCCGGGAGGCCCAGTCGACCGGCACCACGGCGGCCACGGCCCAGTCGGCGGCCAACAACCCGGGCACCGCGTCGACCAGGGTGGCCAACCCGTCCACCGGATTGGCCGCGACCTGCGCCAACAGCTCCGCGTCCTGGCCGGTGGTGGTGGGCGCGCCGATCGCCCGCCACACACCGTCCACCCGCACGCCCGGTATCGCCGCGAGGCCAGCCAGCAGCCGCTCCACCCGCGCCGCGCCCGGCCAGACGACGGTGAAGTCGTCCACCGCGCGCCCGCCGAGCCGTTCGAGGACCACCACCTGGACGATGTCCGCCCCGGAGACGCCCAACGTGCGGGCGACCTGACCGAGGGTGCCCGGACGGTCCGGCAGGGTGACCCGAACTCGCAGCAACATGTCTGTCCCTCCGCTCGGCGGGCCGGCGAAAGAGCGACCGGCAGGCTGGCCCCAGCCTGGTAGTTGACCATTTCGTCCCTGTTGCAGGGGCATGTCCCGAGCGGAAATTTACCGGCCGGTGACCGAGTGGTTCCGGCAGGTGAGGAAGCGGACGCCGATGCTCAGGACAGCCCGCCCAGGGGCAGGACCGGTGTGGCGGCGAGCTGTGCGTGGTAGTCCGCGGCGGACGTCTCCCGACCCCGCTGGGGCATGCCGGCGGGCAGGTCCAGCGGGTCGGTCTCCACCTCGATGAGGGTCAGCTGGGCCGGTGGCCCGTCGATGCCGGCCAGGATGGCGGCCAGCTCGCCTTCGGTCCGAGCGACATGAGCGGTGAAGGTCTTGTCCCGGGCGAACACCGAGGGCAGTTCCGTGTACCGCCAGTTGTCGATGTCGTTGTACGGCTGGTGCCGTCCCTCGGTCCGGCGCCGCCACCGCGGCGCCGAACGCGGCCGGAGTGGCGTACCCGATCGAGCCCCAGATGGGCGGCTCCACGACGGTGACCCCGGCGGGCAGCCGCATCGTCGCCGCGCCGAAGGACGGGGTGCCGGTTTCCGGGACGAAAATGTCTCCCTCGCGCAGCATGCTCTGGATCGCCGGCCAGAGCCGTGCCTGCCGGATCGGTTCGTTGTTCGACGGGTCGAGTACGGGCGGGTCACCCGCCAGCAGCGGCGCGCGTGACCATTCCGCCGTACGGTTCGGGGCGATCTCGTGCAGGCACCGCAGCGCCGCCGGCAACGCGACCGGGGCGAAGCGGGTGCCGGCGACGACGGCGGCGTCCCGGTGCAGGCTGATCACCCGGTCCACCTTCAGGTCGGCGGTGAACAGGCCGTCCCAGTCGAAGAACGTGGTGCCCACGCAGACCAGTGCGTCCGCGCCCTCCACCACCTCACCGACCTCATCGGGGCTGTCGCCGCCGTTGTAGATGCCCACGTAGTGGGGGTCGGACTCGTCGAGCAGTCCCGTCCCAGCGACTGCGCGGCCACCGGCCAGTTTCGGTGGGCGGCCATGGCGGTGACGGCCGCGCCCAGGTTGAAGCGGATCGGCAGGTTTCCCACCAGCATGGCCTGCCGCTCGGCCCCGGCGAGCAGTCGCCGGGCGGCAGTGGCGAAGGCGTCGAGCTGCCCGGGCGCCACCACCGGCTCAGGCCGGGTGAACCGTTGTCCCGGCCCGGCGACCTCGGCGTGGGCCACGTCGCCGGGAATCCGGACGTAGACCGGACGCTGCTGCGACCAGCACTCGGTGAGCACCCGGTCGACCTCCCCCAGAGCGTTCTGCGCCGTCAGCGAGGTCTGGGCGACTGTCACCTCGCGGGCCACCCGTACCCAGTGGTCGAAGTCGCCGTCGGCGAGCGAGTGGTGCATGGAGGTGTGCTGCCGCATGATTTCCTCGGGTGGACCACCGACGATCGAGACTATGGGTACCGACTCCGCCATGGCCCCGGCCAGCGCGTTGACCGCCGACAGCTCACCGGGACCGAACGTGGTGAGGATCGCGGCCACACCGGCGAGGCGGGCGTATCCGTCGGCGCTGTAGCCGGCGTTGAGCTCGTTGCAGCTACCGACCCACTCGATCCCGTCGAACGCCTCGATCTGATCGAGGAAATCCATGTTGTAGTCCCCCGGCAACCCGAAGACATGGACCCCGAGGTCGTAGAGCCGGCTGAGCAACAGCTCGCCGACGGTTGTCGTACCCTTGCTCGCCTTCACCACGATTGGCCCCCGTCGCTCCGGAGACCGCCCCCAGCGATCCGCCCTCACGACGATATACAGGCAATTGTCGGAAGAATGGTGATTGTCCGTCATGCCGGCTCAACCCGCTGAGGCGCTACGTCCGAGTGGCCGAAGCCCTCCCGACGACACGTCCGACGAATCTGACCTTGACAACGTGAACGGGCTGCCATCAACTAGTCGGATGAGCGATCCGGCCGTCGATGAGTCGCGGCCGGGGGCCGTTCCCGTCTCCCCAGCGGGGCTGGCCCTGGACCGTCTCGCCGACTACCTGGCACAGCACCGACCCGAGCTGGCCGCCGGGCCACTACGGGCCCAGCTGATCGCGGGCGGCAAGTCCAACCTCACCTACCTGCTGCGCCTCGGCGACCGCGAGGTCGTGCTGCGTCGCCCGCCGCTGGGGCACGTGCTGGCGACCGCGCACGACATGGGCCGCGAGTTCCGGGTCATCTCGGCGCTGGCACCGACCGAGGTGCCGGTCCCGGGCGCGCTGCTGCTCTGCGCCGACCCCGAGGTGATCGGCGCGCCGTTCTACCTCATGGAGCGGATGCCCGGCGAGGTGTTCCGCACCCGGGCGCAGACCGACCCGCTGGGCGACGAGCGCCGCCGGGCCCTCGCCATGGCGATGATGGACACGCTCGCCGCGCTGCACAGCGTCGAGCCGTCCACGGTCGGGCTGGCCGACTTCGGCCGCCCCGAGGGCTACCTGGCCCGGCAGGTCCGCCGCTGGGCCGGGCAGCTCGACCGCTCCCGCAGCCGCCCACTGCCCGGCATCGACGAGCTGCGCGACCTGCTCGCGGCGACCGCCCCGGAGGGCGCGAACGCCGGTCGGATCGTGCACGGCGACTACCGGCTGGACAACCTCCTCGCCTCGGCCGACCCGGTCGCCGTGCACGCGGTGCTCGACTGGGAGATGGCCACCCTCGGCGACCCCCTCGCCGACCTGGGGCTGCTGCTGACGTACTGGGACGTGCTCGGCGGCAGCGACACCGCCGCGGGCAACCCCGTCGCCGACGGGCTCGGCCCGCGCGCCGGCTTCCCCACCGGCAGTGAGCTGATCGACAGGTACGCCGGACGCAGCGACGTGGACGTCGGGCCACTGCACTGGCACGTGGCACTGGGCTGTTTCAAACTCGCGGTCATCTGCGAGGGCATCCACTACCGCCACACGCTCGGGCAGACGCTCGGCGAGGGCTTCGACCGGATCGGCGAGATGGTGGCACCGCTGGTCGCGCACGGGCTGACCGCCGCCAGGGAGCGGTGATGGACTTCTCATACGACAGCCGGACCGAGGAGCTGCGCGACGAGCTGACCCGGTTCCTGACCGAGCACGTCTATCCGGCCGAGGCCGTGCACGCCGAGCAGGTGGCCGCCGGGGACCCGTGGTCGCGTACCCCGGTGTTGGCCGAGCTGAAGGCGGAAGCCCGCAAGCGCGGCCTGTGGAACCTCTTCCTGCCCGACCCGCGCTACGGCGCCGGCCTCACCAACCTCCAGTACGCTCCCCTGGCCGAGCTGACCGGGCGCAGCCCGCACCTCGCGCCGGAGGCGGTCAACTGCGCGGCACCCGACACCGGCAACATGGAGTTGCTGGCCGAGTTCGGCTCGGAGGCGCAGCAGCAGCGCTGGCTGATGCCGCTGCTGGAGGGTGAGATCCGCTCGGCGTTCTGCATGACCGAGCCGGATGTCGCGTCCTCCGACGCCACCAACATCGCCACCCGAATCACCCGCGACGGCGACGAGTACGTGATCAACGGGCGGAAGTGGTGGTCGTCCGGTGCCATGGACCCGCGCTGCGAGATCTTCATCGTGATGGGCAAGGCCGACCCCACCGCCGACCGGCACCGCCAGCAGAGCATGGTGCTGGTCCCCCGGGACACCCCCGGGGTGACCGTGCGCCGGGGCATGACCGTTTTCGGCTACACCGACGGTTCGCACGGCGGGCACGCCGAGATCGACTTCACCGACGTCCGGGTGCCCGCGGAGAACCTGATCGGTGCCGAGGGCACCGGCTTCGCCATCGCCCAGGCCCGACTGGGGCCGGGCCGGATCCACCACTGCATGCGGTTGATCGGAATGGCCGAACGGGCCCTGGAACTGCTCTGCCGCCGCGCCAACGAACGGATCGCCTTCGGCCGACCGCTGGCCGAGCAGGGCGTGGTCCGGGAGTGGATCGCCGAGTCCCGGGTCCGCATCGAGCAGGCCCGACTGCTGGTGCTCAAGACGGCCTGGCTGATGGACACCGTCGGTAACAAGGGCGCGCACACCGAGATCCAAGCCATCAAGATCGGCACGCCGGCGATGGCGGAGTGGGTGATCGACAAGGCGATCCAGGGGTACGGCGGCGCCGGCGTCAGCCAGGACACCCCACTGGCCGCCCTCTGGGCGCAAACCCGCACCCTGCGCCTCGCCGACGGCCCCGACGAGGTACACCGCAACTCCCTGGCCAAGCGCGAACTCCGCCGCTGGACCCCGTAACCCCACCGCCGGGATGGGTGGGTCAGGCGGAGGCTCGGTGGACCAGCTGGGTGTCCAGCAGGATGTGGGAGGCGGGTAGCTCCTCGCCGCGGATCCGAGCCACCAGCAGGCGGGCCATCTGCCGGCCCATCTCCTCCACCGGCTGGAAGACCGTGGTCAGCGGCGGTTCCGCCTGTCGGGCGATCGTCGCGTCGTCGAAGCCGATCACCGCGACGTCCTGCGGTACGCGCAGGCCGGCCTCGCGCAGGGTACGCAGCGCGCCGAACGCCATGAGGTCGGAGGCGACGAAGACCGCGTCCAGGTCCGGGCAGACGTCCAGTAGTCGGCGCATTCCGGCCGCGCCGCTGCCCTCGCTGAAGTCGCCGTACGCGATCAGGTCGGGGTTGACGCTGGCACCGGTGGCCTTGACCGCGTCGGTGTAGCCGGCCAACCGGGCCAGGCCGGCACCCATGTCCTGCGGACCGGCGATGGTGGCGACGCGTCGCCGCCCCTGCCGCGCCAGGTACTCCACCGCCTGCCGGGCCCCGCCAACGTTGTCCACGTCGACAAACCAGGCCGGTTGGGCGCCGGGTTGCAGCATCCGGGCGGGCCGACCGCCGAGCACGGCGGGCAGGCCGCGCTCCTCAAGCAGCGTCGGCAGCGGGTCGGAGTCGTGCAACGACAGCAGCAGTACGCCGTCGACGTGCTGATTGGTGAGGTGGTGCTCGACCCGCTCCCGCTCCACCGGCGACTGCGCCATGGCCAGCCAGAGCTGCATGGGCGTCTCCAGCAGCCCGGAGCTGATCCCCCGCACGATCGCGGCGAAGAACGGCTCGGTGAAGACCCGCTCGCCGGATTCGGACACCACCAGCGCGACGGAGTCGGTGCGCTGGGTGACGAGCGCACGGGCGGCCCGGTTCGGCACGTACCCCAGCTCCGCGATGGCCTGTTGGACCGCGGCCCGGGCCTCCGGGCTGACCTGGGGCGAGCCGTTGACCACGCGGGAGACCGTGCCCCGACCGACGCCGGCGCGCGCCGCGACCGCGTCGAGGGTCGGGCGCCCGAGCGACCGGGTGCGCTGCGTTGTCATCGTCTGCTCCTCCGACGGCGGACGGACCCGGCGCCACCTGCCAGAGGTGGTCGCCGGGGCCGTCCTGATGGCTGGCCCGAGCCTATTGTGCGGCCAGACCGTTGCGCCGGATCACCGAGGCGTACCACTTGGCGCTGGACTTGGGGGTGCGGACCTGGCTGTCATAGTCGACGTGGATCATGCCGAACCGCTTGGTGTAACCCCAGGCCCATTCGAAATTATCCATCAACGACCAGGCAAAGTATCCCCGCAGCGGCACTCCTGCGTCGATCGCCTCGTGGGCGGCGCGCAGGTGGGCGTCGAAGTAGGCCAGCCGGTCGACGTCGTCGACCTGCCCGTCGACCACCGAGTCGACGAACGCGGAACCGTTTTCGGTGACGTACAGGGGCAGGTCGGTGTAGCCGTGTACCCGGCGCAGCGTCTCGGCCAGGCCCGGGGCGTCGATCTCCCAGCCCATGTCGGTGACCGGGACGCCACGGGTGACGAACCTGACATCCTCGCTGCCCGGCCAGCACGACGGGGCCGGGTCGGCCTCGACGCCCTCGACCGGTGCGGCGACCACGTGCCGGCTGTAGTAGTTGACCCCGACCAGGTCCAGCGGCGTGGAGATGGTCTCCAGGTCGCCGTCGTGCACGTGGTCGAAGTCGGTCACCGTGCTGAGGTCGGCCACCAGGTCCTCCGGGTACGACCCGCGCAGCAGCGGGTCCAGGAAGAACCGGTTGGCCAGCCCGTCGATCCGCCGGGCGGCGTCCCGGTCGGCGGGGGTGTCGCTGGCCGGATCGACCGGGTAGAGGTTGACTGTCACGCCCACCTCGGCGGCCGGGCGGGCGGCCCGCAGTGCCTGCACGGCCAGGCCGTGACCGAGCATCAGGTGGTGTCCGGCGCGCACCGCGTCCGCTCCGTCGGTGCGGCCGGGGGCGTGCACGCCGGAGCCGTAGCCGAGGAACGCGGAGCACCACGGCTCGTTCAGCGTGGTCCAGTAGCGCACCCGGTCACCGAGCGCGTCGGCCACCAGGGCGGTGTAGTCGGCGAAGCGGGCCGCGGTGTCCCGGGCCGGCCAGCCCCCGGCGTCCTCCAGCGGCTGGGGCAGGTCCCAGTGGTAGAGGGTGAGCCACGGTTCGATGCCATTGCCCAGCAGCTCGTCCACCAGTCGCCGGTAGAAGTCCAGGCCACGCGGGTTGGCCGCGCCGGTACCGGTGGGCTGCACCCGGGACCAGGAGACCGAGAAACGGTACGACTTCAGGCCCAGCTCGGCCATCAGCGCGACGTCGTCGCCGAGGCGGTGGTAGTGGTCGCACGCCACGTCCCCGGTGTGCCCGGCGACGACTCGACCCTCGGTGTGGCTGAAGGTGTCCCAGATCGACGGGGCACGGCCGTCCACGGCCGCCGCCCCCTCGATCTGGTACGCCGCCGTCGCGGCCCCCCAGAGGAATCCGGGTGGAAAGGTCAGCCCGGGGCGCTCGTCGAGGACGTCGACGGCGGGTGGGCTGGCGGGGTTGCTCACGACTTGACGGCACCTTCCATGATCCCGCCGATGATCTGGCGGCCGAACACGAGAAAGACGAGTACGAGGGGGATGGTTCCGATCGCCGTGGCGGCGAACACCTGGGAGTAGTCGGTGTAGTAGGCGTACGACAGGAAGGAGAGCGACACCTGCAGGGTCGGGTTCTCCGGGGTGAGGATGGCGTACGGCCAGATGAACGAGTTCCAGGTCTCCATGAAGGTCAGCAGACCGAGCACGCCGGCGGCGGGACGCAGCGCGGGCAGCACGATGCTCCAGTAGATCCGGAACGTGCTCGCCCCGTCGACGCGGCCGGCCTCGATCAGCTCGTCGGAGATGGCCTGACTGGCGTACTGCCGCATCATGAACACGCCGAAGGCGCTGACCAGGAACGGCACGGTGACCGCGTAGAGGGTGTCGTACCACCCGAGGTCCTGCATCATGCCCCAGAGCGGGATGAGCCCCATCTGCGTCGGGATCATCATGGTGACGATGATCGCCAGCAGGAGGGCGTTGCTGCCCCGGAACTTCAGCTTGGCGAAGGCGAACCCGGCCAGCGAACCGGTGAGCACCACCGACAGCGTGACCACCGAGGAGACGATGATCGAGTTCATCATGCCGGTGAGGAAGTTGGCGGCGTCGTTGTCGAGCACCCGCCCGAAGTTGTCACCGAACGCTCCGCCGGGGGTCAGCGGCGGCGGCACGTCGTTGATGGAGTCCAGGCTGCGACTGCCGATCACCAGCATGTAGTAGAACGGGTAGATCGACAGCAGCGCCGCCAGGACGAGCGCCACGTAGGTCAGCGGGCTGGTGCGCCACAGGCGCTGGGAAGCCGAGATCATCGATCTCTCCTCACTTCGCCGAGCGGCGGACGAGTAGGAAGTTGAACAGCGACACCACGACGATGATCATGAAGATCGCCCAGGCGACCGCGGCTCCGTAGCCGGCGGTGTTCAGGTTCGCGATGCCCATCTCGTACATGTACATGGCAAGCGTCTGGAACTCCCGCTGACTGCCGCCGAGAATGTTGCCGTTGGCGAAGAGCAGTGGCTCGGTGAAGAGCTGCATGCCGCCGATCGTCGACAGGATGACCACGAAGGTGAAGGTGGGCTTGAGCATGGGCAGGGTGATCTGCCAGAACTGCCGCCACGGGCCGGCGCCGTCGATCTCCGCGGCCTCGTAGAGGTCCTTCGGGATCGCCTGCATGCCGGCGAGCAGGATCAGGGTGTTGTAACCGGTCCACCGCCAGTTGACCATCGAGGAGATGGCGAACCAGGAACTCCACCGCTGCCCGTCCCAGTCGACCGGGTCGACACCGACGAGGCCGAGCAGCCAGTTGAACAGGCCGAACTCCCGCTGGAACAGCATCCCGAAGACGATCGCGACCGCCGCCACCGACACCACGTTCGGCATGAAGATGGCCATCCGGAAGAAGGTCTTGGCGCGCAGGAAGGTCCGGTTGAGCAGGTTCGCCAGGAAGAGGGCGAGCAACAGCTGCGGGATGGTCGACAGGGCGAAGATGCCGAACGTGTTGACCAGCGCGTTCCAGAAGTACTCGTCGGAGAACAGCCGGGTGTAGTTGTCGAAGCCGATGAACGAGTGCTCGCCGATCATGTCCCAGTCGTGCAGCGACATCCAGGCGGTACGCACCATCGGGTACAACCCGAACGCGCCGAAGATCAGGAAGAACGGTGCGATGTAGAGGTACGGCGAGTACTTGACGTCGAGGCGGTTGAGTAACCTTCCCCGGCGCTGCCGGGAAGGGAGGTCGGGAGAAGGCGGTGCTGCTGGCGACGGCGGTGCCGTCGTAGCCGACAGGCTCATACGAATTTCCTTTTCCGGCGAGGCCCGGGGGCCCTCGCGCAGGGCGCTACGCGGAGGGGACCGGCCGGTGGCGTCCGGGAAGCCCCGAACGCCACCGGCAGGGAATCACTCAGAAGGCACCCTGAGTCTTGGCATCCTTCGTGAACTGCTCCCAGGCCTTCGCCTTGTCGGCCTGCCCGCTCTCGAACGCCCGCAGGGCCGGCTCGAGCGCGTTCTCCTTGACCGCCTGGTGCTTGGGGCCCAGGTGGGTCGGCTGGATCTTGGCGACGCTCTCCCCGAAGATCTTGCCGGTCGGCGCGTTGCTGAAGTACTCGTTGGTGTAGCCGATGAACGCCTCGTTCTTCAGCGCCTCAAGGTTCGTGGGCAGCGGGCCCTTGGCCTTGAAGGCCTCCACCTGACTCTTCGCGTTGGTCAGGTACTCGGCGAGCTTCGCCGCCTCCTTCGGGTACTTGCTCTGCGCCGGAACCGCGAGCCACGAGCCGCCCCAGTTACCGCCGCCGCCCGGCACGGACGCGACGTCCCACTTGCCCTTGTTGGCCGCACCGGAGTTCTCCGAGACGATGCCGAGCATCCAGGACGGGCAGAAGGTTGCCGCGAAGGTGCCCTGCTTGAAGCCACCCGACCACTCCGGCGACCAGGTCTGCGCCTTGGCGGAGATGTCCGCCATCGAGGTGGCGGTGTCCCAGGCGTTCTTCACCGCGGGGCTGGTGTCCGCGATGATGTTGTCTTCCTTGTCGTAGAACAGGTCACCGTTGCCCTGGAACATCACACCGTTGGAGACGGCGGTGATCGAGTCGATGAACGCCTTGCCGCCGCTGCCCTGCTTGTACTTCAGACCGGCGTCGTGGAAGCCCTTCCAGTCCGGCCAGAGCGCCGACACCTGGTCGCGCTCGGTGGGCAGACCGGCAGCCTGGAACAGGTCCTTGCGGTAGCAGACGGCGAGGCTGCCGACGTCGGTCGGGAGGCCGATCAGCCGACCGTCCGGTGCCTTGCCCAGCTCCCACTTCCAGGGCAGGAACTCCTTGGAGTGGTCGGCGACCAGCGGGTTGAGGTCGGCCCAGTTGCGCGCGTTGGGCTTGAACTCGTTGAGGATGCCCTCTTCCAGGGCGGTGACGTCCGCCGCGCCCTTGCCGGTGGCCAGGTAGCGGACCAGCTTCGGCCGGTACTCGGCGAGCTGCGCGGTCTTGCGCAGCTCGACCTTGATGCCGGTGTCCTTCTCGTACTGCTTGACGAGCTCTTCGTAACCGAACTCGCCGAACGTGTCGACGACCAGCTTGGCCGGCTTCTCGCCGGCCGCCGGCTTGTCGTCGTCGTTGCCGCAGGCCGCGAGACCGCTGATTGCGGTGATCGCGGCCAGGGCAGCGGCCGCCAGGCGGGTACGCCGCGTGGTGACACTCATGCGCTGACCCCTCTTTCCGGTGGTGAGGCTGATGTGTGTGGTGGGGGGTGCTCATCGCGCCAGGCCGGGGATGCGTGAGTGACCCATGCCACCTCCGGGAGCGCTCCCATGAGATTGCCGGCGGGTAACGGGAGTGTCAATAGGGCGTTGGGAGCGTTCCCAGATCGTTACCGCTGATCACTCGGGCACCGCCCACCCGACGAACACCACCCGCCCCACCCCTGTTGATCAAGAGGTTTCGGTCAGGAAAAGCGGCTCCGCTGACGCAAACTTGTTGATCAACAAAGGTGGGGCGGGGGGATCAGCTGAAGCGGCGGAGGAGGGTGGTGGCGCGGGCGGGGTCGAAGCGGGACGGGTCGAAGGTCGGACCCGCCCAGTCGCGCAGCATCGCCTGGCGGGGGCCGACGGGGGACGTGCCGGTCTGGTCGTCCAGGGCTTCCAGGAGTGCCTGGTAGCCCGACGGCCCGCCGATCCCCTCCGGCGGGCAGGCCCGCTCGCCGGCCAGGCAGACCGGGTACCGCTCGTCCGGGCCGGCGGTCAACGCGTCCTCCACGACCAGGTCGTGCTCCCACCAGTCGCCGAAGTCGTACGTGTAGGAGAACCGGCTGCCCTTGCCGAGCACCGCGTCGAGCCGCACGTCCAGCTCGTCGTGCAACGCCAACTCCCCGTCCGGGTCCGGCTCGCCGTACTGCATCGCGTCGATCTCGAACGAGTGCAGGTGGCAGTCCCGCCAACCCATCGCGTGCTGCACCACCCGGTGCAGCCGGTCCAGCGTGTAGCCGGCCGGCACGAGCACCCGGCGCCACACCGGCGGGCGGGTCCCGGCGAGGGACATCTTCAGCTGGAAGATCTGACGCGGCATGCTGTCCTGTCCTCCCGCGGCTTAGGCTGCGAGCATGATCTGCCGAGCGTGCCGGGCCCGGCGACACGACGACTGCCCGGGCCGGAACTGGTGCGACTGCCAGCACCGTACCGCCGAACCGACCCCTCCGGTCACCGGTCCGGCCGGCGAATGACCGTCGGAATTCCGATCCGCCGGCTCTGGCCCGAGCCGTCGACGCAGCCGCTCGACGACACCGCGCTGACCGCTCTCTACGGCCGCGCCGACGAGCCCCGGCTGCGGGTGAACTTCGTGGCCAGCCTGGACGGCGCGGTCACCGTGGACGGCTACTCCGCCGGGCTCTCCGGCGAGCCGGACAAGCGGGTGTTCGGCCTGCTGCGGATGGTCTGCGACGCCCTGGTGGTGGCGGCCGGCACTCTGCGCCACGAGGGGTACCGGGCGGTCCGCCTCAACGAGAGCCGCCGCGCCTGGCGCCGCGCCAACGGGCTGGCCGAGTACCCGACGCTTGTGGTCGTCTCCGGTTCGCTCGACCTGGATCCGGCGCAGGCCGCCTTCGCCGACGCGCCGACCCGCCCGGTGGTGCTCACCCACGCCGACGCCGACCCGCCGCCCGGGCTGACCGACGTCGCCGACGTGCTGCGCTGCGGTACCGAGCGGGTCGACCTGGCCGCCGGTCTCGCCGAGCTGCACCGACGCGGGCTGACCCAACTGCTCTGCGAGGGTGGCCCACACCTGTTCGGCGCGCTCACCGCCGCCGACCTCGTGGACGAGCTGTGCCTCACCGTCTCGCCACTGCTGGCCGGGCCCGGCCCCGGCCGGATCACCGCCGGCGGCGCCGCACCGCCCCGGCACCTGACACTGCGGCACGTGCTCGCCGCCGAGGACGGTGTGCTCCTGCTCCGCCACGCCCGCCGGTGACCCGCCGTCGCCCGGTCACACACCCACCGTCGTGAGTGTGACGGCGGATGGTGTCGTCCGCCGCGTCGCGTGGCGACCTGTCGTACTCCTCGGGCAGGATGCACAGCATGGTTCCCGACCGTGCTGCCCGACCGACCCGAGTCGCCCGATGAGCGACGCCGACCTCGACAGCCCGGGCGAGGCGGTCGGGCGCGTGCTGGGCACCGCCGACGCCACCCCGTTGCAGTTCTGGACGGCCGTGGCACCTGGCAGCTACCTCCAGCTCGACGACGTGGTGGTCACCCGACGGGAGCTGCCGGACCGGGAGCCGGTGACGATCGCCGGGGTGGTCACCCAGGTCCGCGCTCGGCACGAGGGCGCCCAGTTCGACTCCGACGTGTTCGCCATCGCCGACGGCACGCTGCCCGCGCAGGTGCAGGAGGCGGCCGAGGTCACCACCACCCGGGTCGACCCCGAGCTGTACGTGCCGCCGACCCCGGGCGCGGTCGTGCACCGGGCCGAGGGCGACGCCCGGGCGCGCGCGCTGCACTTCGACCGGATGGAACGGCGCATCCCGATGGGGATGGGTCGGGACGGCGTCCCGGTCTACCTCAACGCCGACTTCCTCGACGGCAGCCGTGGCGCGCACGTCTCCATCTCCGGCATCTCCGGGGTGGCCACCAAGACCAGCTTCGCCACCTTCCTGCTCTACTCGGTGTTCCGCTCCGGCGTGCTCGGCGGCGACGCGGTCAACGCCAAGGCGCTGATCTTCAACGTCAAGGGCGAGGACCTGCTCTTCCTGGACCACCCCAACACCCGCCTCGACGAGCCCACCCGAGCGGCGTACGCGAAGCTCGGGTTGAGCGCCGGCGCCTTCCCCGACGTGCGGGTCTACGCCCCGCCCCGGGTCGGCGACCCGGCCGGCACGCCGGATGTGAGCAGCCGGCTCACCGGGGTCGACTCGTTCTACTGGACGCTGAGCGAGTTCTGCACCGACCGCCTGCTGCCGTACGTCTTCGCCGACGCCGACGACGAGCGCCAGCAGTACACGATGGTGGTCCACTCGGTGGCCGCGCACCTGGCCCGCTACGCCCAGCCCGCCGACGGCGGGGTGAGCATCGACGGGGTCCGGCTCGGCTCCTACGGCGATCTGGTCGACCACATCGTCGACCAGCTCAACGACGACGAGACCCGCTCCGACTGGGCGGGCAGCGCGGTGGGGCTGGGCACCGTCAACGCGTTCGCCCGGCGGTTGATCGGCAGCAAGAAGGACCTCGCCCGGCTGATCCGCGGTGACCTCGCGACCCGGCGCCCCCACTCGATCAACACGAGCGAGTCGGCGCAGGTCACAGTGGTCGACCTGCACAACCTGCCCGACCGCGCGCAGCGGTTCGTGGTCGGTGTGACGCTCAAGAGCGAGTTCGAGCGCAAGGAGAAGTCCGGCACCGCCAAGCCGCTGCTCTTCGTCGTCCTCGACGAGCTCAACAAGTACGCCCCCCGGGAGGGCTCCTCCCCGATCAAGGAGGTCCTGCTGGACATCGCCGAGCGGGGCCGCTCGCTCGGGGTGATCCTGATCGGCGCCCAGCAGACGGCGAGCGAGGTGGAGCGGCGGATCGTCACCAACTCGGCGATCCGGGTGGTCGGCCGGCTCGACCCGGCCGAGGCGTCCCGTCCGGAGTACGGCTTCCTGCCGCCCGCGCAGCGCCAGCGGGCGTTGCTGGCCAAGCCGGGCACCATGTTCGTCAACCAGCCGGACATTCCGGTGCCGCTCTGCCTGGAGTTCCCGTTCCCGGCCTGGGCCACCCGGGTCTCCGAGGCGGGCCGGGCACCATCGGAGACGCTGCGCTCGATCACCCAGTCCGCCGACCCGTTCGCCGTGGTGGGTTCCGGCGGCGGCAGCACCGACGACGACATCCCGTTCTAGCTAGGGGCCAGCACAGGTGAGCGCGAGGAGTGAGCTTGCGAGCCTCGCAGTCGCGAACGAAAGGCCAGCACAGCCATGAAGATCCTGCACACCTCCGACTGGCACGTGGGAAAGGTCCTCAAGGGGCAGTCCCGGGCCGACGAGCACAAGGCGGTGCTGGCCGGGGTGATCGAGATCGCCCGTGCCGAACAGCCGGATCTGGTGATCGTCGCTGGTGACCTCTACGACACCGCCGCGCCCAGCTCGGAGGCGACCCGCCTGGTCACCCGGGCGTTGACGGCGCTGCGGCGGACCGGCGCGGACGTGGTGGCGATCGGCGGCAACCACGACAACGGCCCGGCGCTGGACGCGCTGCGCCCGTGGGCCGAGGCCGCCGGCATCACGCTGCGCGGCGGGGTGCGGGAAAATCCGGACGAGCACGTCATCGACGGCACCACCGCCGGTGGCGAGCGGTGGCGGCTGGCCGCGTTGCCGTTCCTGTCCCAGCGGTACGCGGTGCGCGCGTTGGAGATGTACGAGCTGACCGCCGCGGAGACCAACCAGACGTACGCCGACCACCTGGGCCGGGTGCTGGGTCGACTGACCGAGGGCTTCACCGAACCGGACCGGGTGCACCTGGTCACCGCGCACGTGACGGTGACCGGCGCGGCCACCGGTGGCGGCGAGCGTGACGCGCACACCGTGTTGGGCTACGCCGTTCCGGCCACCGTCTTCCCGGCCACCGCGCACTACGTGGCGCTGGGTCACCTGCACCGGGCGCAGCGGGTCGCGGGCCCCTGCCCGGTGCGGTACAGCGGCAGTCCGCTAGCGGTCGACTTCGGTGAGCAGGAGAACGTCCCCTCGGTGACGATGGTCGAGGTGACCGCCAGCACCGCCGCCCGGGTGCGGGAGGTGCCGGTCACGGCGGCGAGCGCGTTGCGGACGGTGCGGGGCACCCTGGCCCAGCTCGCCGAGATCGAGGCACCGGACGCGTGGCTGCGGGTGTACGTGCGGGAGCAACCCCGCGCCGGCCTGCGCGAGGAGGTCCAGGAGCTGCTCCCCCGGGCCCTGGAGATCCGGATCGACCCGGAGCTGTTGGCCGCGCCGGGCAGTGGCGCGCGCATCGCCCAGCGATCGGGGCGTTCGCCCCGGGAGTTGTTCGCCGACTACCTGGACAGCCGGGGCCACGCCGACGAGGGTGTCCGGGAGCTCTTCGACGAGCTTTTCGAGGAGGTCGAGCACTGATGCGTCCGATGCGGTTGGACATGGCCGGGTTCACGGTCTTCCGGGACGAGACCACCGTCGACTTCACCGACGCCGACTTCTTCGCGCTGATCGGCCCGACCGGCTCGGGCAAGTCGACAGTGCTGGACGCGATCTGCTTCGCCCTCTACGGCATGGTGCCCCGCTGGGGTGGCGCCCGAGGGTTGGCGAACGCCCTCGCGCCGTCGGCGACCGAGGCGCGGGTGCGGTTGGTCTTCGAGTCCGGCGGTGCCCGGTACGTGGCGACCCGGGTGGTCCGCCGGGACGGCCGGGGCAACGTGAAGACCGCGAACGCCGGGTTGCAGCTCATGCCGGCCGGCTTCGACGTGACCAAACTGGACACCGGGTTGAGCCCGGACGACCTCGGCGAGGTGGTGGCCGGCACCCCCGCCGAGATGGAGCAGGCGGTGCTGGAGGCGGTGGGGCTGCCGTACGAGCAGTTCACCAGCTGTGTGGTGCTGCCACAGGGGCAGTTCGCCGACTTCCTGCACGCCAAGCCGGCGACACGGCAACAGATCCTGGTCAACCTGTTGGGTCTCGGCGTCTACGAGGACGTGCAGAAGAAGGCGACGGCGCGCGCCGGGCAGGCGGAGGCCCGCCTGGAGGCGGTCGACCAGGTGCTGGCCGGGTTGACCGGCGTGGACGACGAGGCGTTGGCCGAGGCCGACGCCCGGGTCGACCGGATGGCCGAGCTGGCGGCCGCGGTGGCCGAGGCGGTGCCGGAGTTGGCGGCGGCCCGGGTCACCGCACGGGAGGCCGCGGCGGCGCTGACCGCGCTGGACGACGAGCTGACAGTGCTGACCGGGGTGCGCGCTCCGGGTGGGGTGACCGAGGTCGCTCGCGCGGTCGCCGCGGCGCGGGCCGAGGCCGAGGCGGCGGCGACCGGGGTGTCGCTGGCCGAGGAGCGGGAGGACAAGCTGCGCGGCGAGCTGGCCGCCGCCGGTGACGAGAGCGCGCTGCGACTGCAACTGCGGGCGTACGACGATCGGGACCGGCTGGCCGGCGAGGCCGACACGGTCCGCGCGACGGTGCGGGCGGCGAACGACGAGCACGCCGCGGCGGTGGCGTCCCTGGCCGCCGCACGCGTGGTCGCCGAGCGGGCCGACGCCGAGCTGGAGGCGGCCTTCCGGGCGCATGAGGAGGCGAAGGCCACCGACCTGGCGGTGAGCCTGCGGGTGCACCTGCACGCTGGCGCGGCGTGCCCGGTGTGCGAGCAGCCGGTGGCCGAGGTGCCGGCGGTGCCGGCCGATTCGGCGGTGGCCGCCGCGACGGCGGCGGGGAAGGCCGCGCGGGCCGCGACCAAGGCCGCGCAGGCGACCGTGCAGCAGCGGGACACGGCGGCACGTGAACTGGAGCGGCTGCTGGTGCAGGCGCGAGCCCGGCAGGAGCAGGTGGAGGCCCGGCTGGCCGAACTGGACGGGCAGCTCTCCGGTGCGGCCGAGCCGGCCGTGCTGCGCCGGGAGTTGGCCGAGCACGCGCGGTTGCGGCGCGCGCTGGAGGAGGCGGCGACGGCGGTCCGGGCCGGCCGCGAGGCCGCTCGGCAGGCCCGGGCCGGGGTGGACGTCGCCGAGGAGCGACTGCGGGCGGCGTGGCGGGCCTTCGACACCGCCCGTGACGGGTTGGCCCGGTTCGGTCCACCGGCGACCGACCGGGACGACGTGGCCGCCGCGTGGGCGGCGCTGACCGGCTGGGCGACGACCGAGGCGGAGCGCCGCCGCGCCGACCGGGCCGTTCGGGCCGCCGCCGTGGCGGAGGCCGAGACGGTGGCCGACGGCGTGCAGCGGGCCATCGCGGGCATCTTCGCGGCCGCCGACGTGCCGGTCGGGGACGACCCGGTGCACGCGGCGACCGTGGCGGTGGAGCGGGCCGACGCCGACCGACGTCGGCTGCACGAGCGTCGCGAGCAGGCCGGGACACTGCGCGAGCAGAGGGCGGGGCACGAGCGGGAGGCGCAGGTGGCGCGCGCGCTCGCCGGGCACCTGCGGGCCAACAACTTCGAACGGTGGTTGCTGGCCGAGGCGTTGGACCTGCTGGTCGACGGCGCGTCGGGGATCCTGCGGGAGCTCTCCTCCGGGCAGTACGAGCTGGTGCACGACAAGGGCGAGTTCGTCGTGGTCGACCACCACGACGCGGGGCTGCGTCGGGGCGTGCGCACCCTCTCCGGCGGTGAGACGTTCCAGGCGTCGCTGGCGTTGGCGTTGGCGCTCTCCGAGCAGTTGGCCGGGATGTCGACCACGGCGGCGAGCCTGGAGTCGATCGTCCTGGACGAGGGTTTCGGCACGCTCGACGCCGCCACCCTGGACACGGTCGCGGCGACCCTGGAAAACCTGGCGGCCCGGGGCGATCGGATGGTCGGCGTGGTCACCCACGTGCCGGCGTTGGCCGAGCGCATCCCGGTCCGCTTCGAGGTGCGCAAGGATGCCCGGTCCGCGCGCGTGGAGCGGACCGGCCGGTGAGCGCGAGGAGTGCAGCGCAGCGGAGCCCCGCAGTCGCGAACGAAGGGCCAGCTCGGTGAGCGCGAGGAGTGCAGCGCAGCGGAGCCCCGCAGTCGCGAACGAAGGGCCAGCTCGGTGAGCGCGAGGAGTGCAGCGCGGATGGGACGGACCGGCCGGTGAGTGACGCCGCGTTCTTCGTGGATTCGTGGGATCCGGCGTACGGGGCGTCGTTCGAGGCGTCCGCCGCCGGGCCGGCCGCGCCGAGCAGCGCGCAGGTCGACGCGGACGTGGAGGTGCCCGCCGTGGACTGGCGGGCCATCGGGGTACGCCCCGGGGTGCGGGCGCCCGACGTGGTGTTGCTGGTCGACGGGGTTCGCCGCATCGACGCGAGCATCTGGACGGCCGAGACCGACGGCGGGTCGTTCCCCGGGTTGGCCGCCTCGTACGCGGCCGGGGTGGTCCGGTGCGACCTGGGCCGGGGTGCGGCGCAGTTGGCGGGTACCCGGGTTGGTCGGGGCCTGTTCACCGCGAGCCCGTCGGCGCAGGATGTGGTGGCGGGCGCGATCCGTTACCCGGTGCACCGGGTGGGTGGCACCGGTGAGCTGGCGAAGCTGCCGGCCGCCGTGCAGGGTCCGCTGACCGCGTTGGAGGTGGCGGTGTCCGACGCCGCCCGGGTCGACGGTGACCTGTTGGTGGTGGACGGCCCGTTGCGCAGTCGCCGGCAGTTGCCGCGCACCCTGGGCTACATCAAGACGCAGCACAGCCAGTACCTGGATGCGCGGTTGACCGCGGTGGTGACCGGTATGGCGTCGGGTGAACGGTCCCCGGTGTTCCGGCTCGGCACCGCCTGGGGCGGTTGGTCGTGGTATTTGCGGCTTCCGGTGGCGATCGGCGCGCCGTGGGCTGGCATCGTCCGGGTGGAGTGCTCCGCCGACCTGCCCGTCGAGGCGGCGATCGAGCTGGCCGACCTGTCGCTGGTCACCCTGCCGCGCTTCGCCTCCACCCCGTACAAGGATCCGCGGGCCCCACAGAACCTGATCCCGATCGCCGGCCTGGAGCGCCGACTGCGGGCCCTGCTCGGCGATTCCCGGCTGCTGCACCGCGCGTTGACCACCGCGGCACGCGCCGCCCGTTGAACGCGGATACTGGTTCCGGTGGGGCGTAAACGGGCAACGGACCGGGTGGCCGAGCAGGTGGACACCGGGCTGGCGGAGCTCGTCCCGGCTCCGGACCGGGCCGGCTCGTGGACGCTGCTGCTGGACGGGGCGCCGCAGTCGCACGTCGACCTGACCGACCCCACCCACCTGGAGTTCGAGTACGTGCGGCGGCTGGCCGCCGCCGTGGATCTGATCGCACCGGCGGGTGCGCCCCTGCGGGTGCTGCACCTGGGTGGCGGCGCCCTGACCCTGCCCCGGTACGTCTCCGCCACCCGACCCGGGTCCACCCAGCGGGTGTCCGAGGTGGACGGTGCGCTGGTGGAGCTGGTCCGTCGGGCGCTGCCGTGGCCACCCGACGCCCGGGTGCGGGTCCGGGTGGAGGACGCCCGGGCGGTGCTGGCGTCCACCCGTGAGGCCAGCTACGACGTGGTGGTCGCCGACGTGTTCGCCGGTGCGCGTACCCCGGCCCACCTCACGTCGGTGGAGTACGCGGCCGAGGTGGCCCGGGTGCTCCGCCCCGCCGGTTGGTACCTGGCGAACCTGGCCGACGGCCCGCCGTTGCGGCACGCCCGTGGGCAGGTCGCCACGGTCCGTTCGGTGCTGCCGCAGGCGTGCCTGATCGGGGACGCGGCGGTGCTGCGCGGGCGCCGGTACGGGAATCTGGTGCTGGTCGCCGGGCGGTCCACACCGCCGGTACCGGAGCTGACCAGACGTGCTGCCGGCGACTGGTTCCCCGGCCGGGTGGTGGCCGGCGACGAGTTGGACCGCTTCGCCGGTGGCGCGGCTGTGGTGCGGGATGCCGACGCCACCGGCTCCGATCCGCCGCCGCCGGGGCTGTTCTCGGTTCGCCGCTGACCGTCCGCTCAACGGCGGCGCGGAAGTTTTTCCGCCGTTTGTTGATCCGCTGGGACCGGCGCTGCGTACCACCGGGCGGCCCACCTCGTGGGCCGGCGTTGGTCACGGAGATCCCGGAGGTCTGCATGCACGCGGTGGCGGCCGGTTGGCATGGCGACGCGGTACGCGCTGACTGGTTGTCGGCGCGACCCTCGTCACGGTCAACCTCGTCTGCCCGGGGGGTCGACGCGCGGGCGACGCCTCGCCAGAATGGTCCGGTGACGCCGCGACCGGCGCCCGGGCGCCATCAGGCGACGTCAACCGAGGCGAGCCACTCCGACCAGTTGATCCGTCAGCTCTATGCCGAGCACGCCGGCCCGTTGCTGATGTTCGTCATGCGCCTCACCGGGGGGGACCGGCAGCGCGCGGAGGACATCGTCCAGGAGACGCTGCTGCGGGCCTGGCGCAACGCGCACCGTTTGGGCACGCAGGGGCAGGGTTCGTTGCGGCCGTGGTTGGTCACGGTGGCCCGCCGCATCGCCATCGACGAGCATCGCAGCCAGGAGGCCCGGCCGCCGGAGACGTACGACCGGGACCTCACCGCGTTCGCCGAGGCGGACAGCACCGACCGGGTGCTGCGCACCATGACGGTGGCGGACGCCCTGCGTACGCTCAGTCAGTCGCACCGGGAGATCCTGATCTCGACGTACTTCCGGGGGCGGACGGTGCCGGAGGCCGCCGAGGAGTTGGGCCTGCCCCTCGGCACCGCCAAGTCGAGGGTCTACTACGCGCTGCGCGCGCTGCGCACGGCTCTGCAGGAGCGGGGGGTGACAGAATGAGCCGGCCGGACCACATGGACGTCGCGGCGTACGCGCTCGGTGTGCTCGACGAGCAGGACACTGAGCGGTTCGAGGAGCATCTCGCCACCTGCTGGGCGTGCGCGGCCGAGTTGGAGACGATGGTGCCGGTGGTGGGGCTGCTCTCCGACATCGACGGCGAGACGATGATGGCGCTGGAGCAGACGGCGACCGACCCGGCCCTGCTCGACCGGACGCTCGGCGCGGTCCGGGCCCACCGGCGGCGTACCCGGTTTCGTCAGATGCTCGCGACGGCCGCCGCGGTGGTGGTCTTCGGCGGTCTGAGCGGGTACGGCTTCGTGACTGTGGCCGGCAACGAGCAGCCGCCGGGGGTGCTGGCCGAGTCGACGCCGAGCGCTCCCAACGACCCGCCGACCAGCGGGCCGACGGCCGCGCCGAGCGGCCCGGGTGTGGGCGGCACCGAGGAGGAGGGCGACCAGGTCGAGGCGACCGACCCGACCACCGGTGTGCAGACCACGATGTTCCTGGTGACCAAGGACTACGGCACCCGGATCAACTTCAGCCTGCGGAAGCTGCCCGGCCCGCGAATCTGCCGACTGGTGGTGGTGCGCAAGAACGCCAGCACCGAGGTCATCTCGACCTGGTCGGTGCCGGAGAGCGGCTATGGCACCAACACCCGACCGCAGGGTCTCGAACTGAGCGCCTCCACGTCGGCTCTGCCGGCCGACATCAAGCAGCTCCAGGTGCAGTCGGTGGACGCCAACGGCGTGGCGAGCCCGCTGGTCACCGTACCCCTGTAAGCGCGCCTGCCAGATCGGCGCCGGTCATTGCCACAATGACCGGTGCCGATCTGTCGTTGAGCGAGGTCTCCCTTGCGGGGGCGTACGCATGCCGGCCGGAAATGGTTCAATCGGTTTACGTGAAATTGACCACTGTTACTACTTCAACCTTGACAGCCTGCCCCCCGTACCTATGGGTGAACTGTCAAGAATGAGGAGGGCACGTGGCACAGATGAAGCGGACCGTCATCGTCGCGAGCGCGATGGTCGCACTAACGGCCTGCGCTCCCGCGGGTTACGACGGGGCGAACTCGAGCGCGGCCGAGCCGGTCGCCGTCGCCGCGGCCGAGCCCACCGCGACGGTTGAACCTGAGGCCTCGGCGTCCGCGGAGGCGCCGGCCGCGGAAGCCCCGCCCGCGGACGTCGACCTGACCGAGAAGTTGGTCGGTAAGAGCGTCGCCCGGATGGGCAAGGTGGTCACCGACCAGGACGGCTGGATCCTGTACCGCTTCGACAAGGACACCGCCGACCCGCCGTCGTCGAACTGTGTCGACAAGTGCGCCGAGGTGTGGCCGCCGGCGCTGACCGACGGCAACCCGGAGCTCACCGGCGTCTCCGACGACAAGGTCGGCAGCGTGACCCGGCAGGACGGCACCCGTCAGCTCACCGTCGGCGGCTGGCCGGTCTACCGCTACATCGGCGACAAGAAGCCCGGCCAGTGGAAGGGCCAGGCTGTCGGTGGCACCTGGTTCGTGGTCCAGCCGGACGGCAAGAAGAACCTGAGCTGCCTGCCGAAGGGCACGCCGAAGGCGGTCGCACCGCCGGCGGACAGCGGTTCGAGCGACGCCGGGGGCTCGGGCTACTCGTACTGAGTCCGATCGCCCACACGGGCACGGTGGTCGGTCGTCGCCGGGGAGGGCGCGGCCGGCCACCGTCGTGCGCGGGTCGTCGGCAGACCGGGTGGTGCCGGCGTCCCTTCCCGCACGTGGCAGAGTTGCCGGGTGACCGAGACCGGACCCGCCGCGACCAGGGTGCTGCGCCCCCCGGTCGGCTACCGGCTGGCCGCCTCGGTCCGGGGGCTCACCTTCAGCCCGTACGACCCGTGCGCCCGGGTGGCGGCCGGCACCTTCTGGTGGGCCACCCGCACCCCGGACGGCCCGGCCACGCTCGCGCTGCGACCGGCCGGCGGCGAGTTGCTCGCCGAGGGGTACGGGCCCGGCGCCGAGCACGTCCTCGCCCGCGCCGACGCGATCGCCGGGCTGCGCGACGACCTCACCGGCTTCACCGAGCTGGCCGCGGCGCACCCGCTGGTCGCCCGGCTGGCCCGGGAGCACCGGGGGCTACGGATGCCCGCCACCGGGCAGGTCTTCCCCCGGGTGCTGCGCGCGGTCTTCGAGCAGAAGGTCACCGGCAAGGAGGCCTACCGGGCGTACGCGGCGACGGTGCGGCACTTCCGGGAGCCGGCTCCCGGCCCGCTACAGCCGCTGCTCCTGCCGCCTGAGGCCGCCGCGGTGGCCGCGACCCCGTACTGGGTGTTCCACCCGTTCGGGGTGGAGCAGCGCCGGGCCGACACGCTCCGTCGCGCCGCGGCGCTCGCCGACCGGCTGGAGGGCTGCGCCGACGCCGCCGAGGCCACCCGCCAGCTCACCGCGATCCCCGGCATCGGGCCGTGGACGGCCGCCGAGGTGGTCCGGATCGCGTACGGGGACCCGGACGCGGTCAGCGTCGGCGACTACCACATCCCGAACACGGTGGCGTGGGCGCTCGCCGGCGAACCGAGGGGCGACGACGCCCGGATGGTGGCCCTGCTGGAGCCGTTCCGGGGCCACCGGGGCCGGGTGTGTCTGCTGCTGGAGGCGGCCGGCATCCGGGCACCGAAGTACGGCCCGCGCGCTCCGATCCGCTCGTTCGCCCGCTACTGAGTCGTTTCGCCGGAACGGCGCTCAGTGACCCGCGCAGAGTCGCCGCAGGGTGCGGCCGAGCCACCAGGCGTACGTGTGTTGCACGGCCCGAACCGCCGGGCCTCCGAGGCGGGTGAACCAGCGGTCCGGACGGCTGAACGCGCGGACCTCGAACCAGACCGCGCCGGCGTCGTCACGGACCACCTCGAACGCCTCCTCGCCCCGCTCCGGGTGCCCGGGCAGGGTGCCGTAGCCGAAGCCGGCGAGGGTGGGCGAGTCCGCGCTCCAGACCACCTGGCACGGCCCCCAGAGGCGGGCCGGACCGACGCCGAGGCCTGCGGTCACCAGCACACCGTCGGTGGCCCGCGGCGCGTCGGTGCGCATCCGGACGCCGGCGGCGCGGTGCAACCGCCAGCTCAACACCGCGTCGGCGGCTGTCTGGAAGCAGTCGCCGGGCAACGGATACCGGTGGCGCAGGTGGTGGTACCCGCCGGGCAGCGGCCCGTGCCGGGTCGACCCCACCTCCGGGTACGTCAGCTCGGTCACCGTTCCCCCTCGACCTCGACCGGACACGGGCCAGGGTACGGCCGACGCGGTCGGGTCGCCCATCGACGGCGACGGCGGTTGTGGTGTGCTGCCCCGATGAACGCCGAGGCGAGCATCGTCCCGGCCGGTGTCGTGGACGCCGGCGAGATCCTCACCGTGCAGCGCGCCGCGTACCTGAGCGAGGCGCAGCACTACAGAGACCCGTTCCTGCCTCCGCTGACCGAGACGTTGGACGAGGTGGCGGCGGTGCTGGCCGGCCCGAGCATCGTGCTCGCCGCCCGTTTGGGGCACCGGCTGGTCGGCTCGGTGCGGGCCCACCTGGACGGGGACACCGCGCACGTCGGCCGCCTCTCGGTCGCCCCGGACCAGCAGGGGCGGGGTGTCGGGGCGCAACTGCTCACCGCCGTCGAGCGGGCCTGTGCCGGCCGGGTAGCCCGGTTCACCCTGTTCACCGGCGCGAACAGCGCGCGCAACCTGCGGTTGTACCAGCGGCACGGCTACCTGATCGTGGCGCACCGCCCGGACCCGAACGGGATCTCGTTGGCTGTGCTGGAGAAGCCGGCCGTCAGCCCCGCTCGCAGCGACGCCTGAGCCCGTCGGCCTCCATCCGCACGTAGCGGCGGAACAGTTCGCCGTACAGCCAGCCGATCAGGCCGGCCAGCGGACCGGACTGGTTGATGACCAGTTCGACACGGGTACGCCCGTCGGGCAGCGGCAGCAGCCGGTGCTCCCCCACCGTCCGCACCCCCGGCGCGTCGGAGACCCAGACGAACTCCCGCCGCTCGGTCAGCTCGGTGACCCGCCAGACCGCCGGCCGCAGCTTCGGCTGGGTCAGTCGTGCGGTCGCGCCGACGGCGAGCGGCCCCGACTCCCCCCGCTCGGCCCGGGTCACCGAGTCCGTCCACTCGGGCCAGCGCGGCACGTCGACCAGCACCGCCCAGACCTGCTCGGCGTCCGCGTCGATCTCGGTAGTGGCCTCGAACCGCATGGTGTCCCCCTCCCTCGGCGGCACCGCTCGGCACCGCCACGGGTGCAGACGAGGCCGCCGGGAGCATTGTGACACCGGCGCTCGATCCAGACCGTCCCTCCTCAGTGGAGGCAGACCGGGCCTGGCGTCCGTTTCCTCCCGGCCGCTGCGCCGCACACCGCCCGCGGGCGCCGCGAGGATCAGGCGGCCTCGTGCAGGTCGGCCAGGGTGAGTGGGGTACGCCGACGCAACAGCTCCTCCAGCTCCGGCACCGAACCGACCTCGCCGAGCACGTTCCGGCCGCCGCCGTACCGCTCGGGGTAGCGGCGGGTCAGCCGGAAGCGGTAGCGGCCCCGGATCAGCTCGACGCTCACCCGCCACCGCCCGCAGCAGTCACAGACCCACTCGGACACCTCGCGAAAGTAGCTCTGACCTGGGGTTATTTGATTCGCCCGGTCGGGACGAGCGGCGCGTAGGCGGACACGCCACCCCGGGGTCCACGGTGATGTGCCTCACGACTGTCGGCACCGTCTGATTGACTGGTCGGCGTGGACCTGCCGATCAACCCTCCGGTCGAGCCGATGCTGGCCAAGAGCGTTTCCAAGCTACCCACCACACCGGGGGTGACCTACGAGCCCAAGTGGGACGGGTTCCGGTGCATCGTGTTCCGCGACGGCGACGAGGTCGAGTTGGCCAGCCGGGGCGGCAAGTCGATGACCCGCTACTTCCCCGAGGTGGTCGAGCAGGCCCGCCGGCAGTTGCCGGAGCGGTGCGCGGTCGACGGCGAGTTGATCGTGATTCGGCGGGACGGGCCGACCGGCCAGCCCCGGCTGGATTTCGAGCTGCTGGCCCAGCGCGTCCACCCGGCCGCGTCCCGGGTGAAGATGCTGGCCGAGACCACCCCGGCCGACTTCGTCGCGTTCGACCTGCTGGCGATCGGCGACGAGGCACTGCTCGACCAGCCCTACCCGCAGCGTCGGGAGCGGCTGGTCGAGGCGCTGGCCGGGGTGCGCCCCCCGGTGCACGTCACCCAGGTCACCACCGATCCGGACACCGCGCGTCGCTGGTTCGACGTCTTCGAGGGCGCCGGGCTGGACGGCTTGATCGTCAAGCCGGCCGACCTTCCGTACGAGCCGGGCAAGCGACTGATGTTCAAGGTCAAGCACGCCCGCACCGCGGACGCGGTGGTGGCCGGCTTCCGCTGGCACAAGTCCGGCCCGGTGGTGGGTTCGCTGCTGCTCGGCCTGTACGACGACGCCGGGGTCCTGCACCACGTGGGCGTGAGCGCGTCGTTCAGCATGGCCCGCCGCGCCGAGTTGCTCGACGAGTTGGCGCCCTACCGGGACACCGGCGGCGAGCACCCGTGGGTGCACGGCGACCACGAGCGTGGCCAACGCATCCCGGGTGGGGTCAGCCGGTGGACCGGCACCAAGAACCTGGAGTGGGAGCCGGTGCGCCCGGAGCTGGTGGTCGAGGTGGGCTACGACGCGATGGAGGGCGAACGGTTCCGGCACACCGCCCAGTTCGTTCGGTGGCGCCCGGACCGCGACCCCCGGTCCTGCCGCTACGACCAGTTGGACCGGCCGATCCGCTTCGACGTGGACCAGGTGCTGCGCGGCGACCCGACGGCCACCGTGGACCGAGCCGCCACCGGCTCGGCGTAGCCTGGCCGTCGACCCGATCCCGGAGGACCATGTGACCCGCACCGCCGACCAGCCTCGGATGGCGACCAGCCGCCGGGTCCGTCGCACTCTGGCCGCCTTCGGTGTCGCCGCGCTGCTCACCGCCGGCTGCACGTTGCCGGCGTTCGCACCGCGCACCGAGGTGGAGGGCGCGGCCGCCCCGACCGGCAGCTCACCGACCTGGCGGCCCTGCCCGGAGGTCCCCGACGAGCTGGTCGGGCGGAGCGCACCGAACATGCGCTACGAGTGCACCCGGATCGCGGTGCCCCGGGACTGGGGCACCGGCGGCGGGGCGAGCGCCGGCCCGGGCGCCGGGCAAACCTTCGAGATCGCCCTGCTGCGCGCCCGGTCCACCAAGCAGCGCGACCGGGTGGGCTCGCTGGTGATCAACCCGGGCGGCCCGGGCGGCTCCGGTGTCGACACCGCCGTCTACCTCTCCTTCGGCCCCCAGTTCGGCGGGCTGCCCGCGTCGATCACCGAGCGCTTCGACATCGTCGGCTTCGACCCGCGCGGGGTCTCCCGGTCCAGTCCGGTGAAGTGCATCTCCGACGCCGACCTGGACGCCAGCTTCGGCTTCGACCCGGACCCGGCGAGCCAGTCGGCGTTCGACGGCTTCGTCGGCCTGAGCCAGCGGATCGGGCGCGGCTGCGGCGACCGTTACGGCGACCAGTTGCCGCTGTACGGCACCGAGCAGGCCGCCCGCGACATGGACGCGGTCCGCGCCGCCGTGGGCGACGACAAGCTCACCTACCTGGGCTACTCGTACGGCACCCTGCTCGGCGCCACCTACGCCCAGCTCTACCCGCAGCGGGTCCGGGCGCTGGTGCTCGACGGCGCGGTCGACCCGCAGCAGCGGTTGGTCGAGGGCTCGGAGAGCCAGGCCCGCGGCTTCGAACGGGCCTTCACCAACTTCACCCGCTGGTGCGCGGCGAACGCCGGCCGCTGCCCGATCGCTCCGGACGCACGCGCCGCGGTCACCTCGGCCATCGACAAGGCCAAGGTCTCTCCGGTACGCGGCGCGGACGGGCGGGAGGCCACCGCCGGCTGGGTGTTCTACGCCGTCATCTCCTCGCTCTACACCGAATCCGGCTGGCAGGAGCTGGCCCAGGCGATCGACAAGCTGGCCGAGGGCGACCCGAAGGACGTGTTCCGGCTCGCCGACGCGTACGCCGGCCGGGAGGACGACGGGCACTACTCGAACCTGTTCGACGCCAACCTGGCCATCAACTGCGCCGACGAGACGGAGAAGCCGAGCCGGGCGCAGATCCGGCAGTTGCAGTCCGAGTGGCGCGGAAAATACCCGCTGTTCGGGCCGGCGTTGGCGGTCGGCATGCTGAGCTGCGTCGAGTGGCCGGGCGGGCGTGACCCGTACCCGACCGGGAAGGCGAACGGCGCGCCGCCGATCGTGGTGGTCGGCACCACCGGCGACCCGGCGACGCCGTACGAGCAGACCCCACGGCTCGCGTCGATGCTGGGCGTCGGCCGGGTGCTGACCTGGGAGGGCGAGGGGCACACCGCCTACCCGCAGACGTCCTGCATCACCGACGCGGTCGACGCCTACCTGATCGACCTGACCGTTCCCAGGGAGGGGCTTCGCTGCCCGGCCCGGTGACGGGCCGGGTCGGCGGCAGTGGGGGCAGATCGATCCCCTGCCGGGTGGCCAACTCCTCCAGCAGCGCCCGCATCCGGCGCACGTCGGCCTTGAGCTGCTCCTGCTCCTCATGCTCGAAGGCGTCGTCGTCGACGATGAGCCGGCTCGCGAAGTGCGCGGTGATCAGTGGGATGACCAGCAGCACCATTGTCGAGATGAGCAGCGCGGCCAGGGTGCGGCCCGCCCAGGTGGTCGGCGAGATGTCGCCGTATCCGACGGTGGAGGCGGTCACCACCGCCCACCAGACGGCGTCGGCCGGGCTGCGCTGCTCGACCTCCCCGTAGATGACCCCGGCCACCACGATCATCAACAGGTACGAGGTGATCAGCGTGCGGGGTGAGTTCGCGAACCACACCAACGCCCGGTACACCCAGCGGAACGGCAGTAGCACTAGCTCCATGCCGCCCCATGCTGCCCGTTGCCCGCAACCGGCACAGACCCATTCGCTGGTTTCGCTGTGCCAGGATCACCCGCATGCGCGACGTGATCTTCCGTACGGCGGTCCGGGCCGACCTGCCCGCCGTCATCGCCCTGCTCGCCGACGACGTCCTGGGTAAGGCCCGCGACTTCACCGAGGTCGACGAGGCGTACGAGAGGGCGTTCGCGGACATCGACGCGGACCCGCGCAACCAGCTGATCGTGGCCGAGCAGGATGGTGAACTGGTCGGCTGCCTGCAGATCACCTACATCCCGGGCCTGGGTCGGCACGGCAGCGAACGGTCACTGATCGAGTCGGTCCGGGTCCGCTCCGACCGGCGCGGCCAGGGGCTGGGCCGGGAGCTGATGACCTGGGCGGTCGACCAGGCCCGGCAGCGCGGCTGCGCGCTGGTGCAACTGACCACCGACAAGACCCGCGAGGACGCGCACCGCTTCTACCTGAGCCTCGGCTTCGTGGCCAGCCACGAGGGCATGAAGCTCGCGCTCTGACCCGTCGTCACGCCACCCGGCGGGGGCAGCGGCAGTCGCCCGGACCGGGTTACGTTCGCTGCCATGAGCAGGCCGACGATGCCCGGCGCACCGTCGCGCCCGCCATGGCGGCAGACCGGCTCGGCGCTCTTGGCGGTCGGCGTCCTCCTGGTCGTCGTCGCGTTCTGGCTGCCCGCCTGGCGCAGTGTCTACCTGGATCGGACGGACACCACAGCGGGTTCGCGGGTGCTCGGCTGGGCGCTACCGTTCGCGGTGATCGCCGCCGTGTTCGCGGTGCTGTCGCTCGCCAACGCCGGCCCGGCCCGCTGGGTCTGGCGGCAGGCCAGCCGGGGAATGCTCGTCTCCAACGTGCTCGCCTGCGGCAGCCTCACCGGGGCGTACTGGTATTTCGAGGCCGAGGACCCCTACGTCGAACACGAGCTGATCTCGACCGAGCCGGGCGCCGGTCTTCTCCTCACCCTGCTGGGCTGCCTGTTGATCCCGCTCGCCGGGTCCCTTCCTGACGGCCAGAGACGCACCGACCGGCCCGAGCACGACCAGCCCGAGCACGACCAGCCCGACCAGACGCAGTAGGGAACGCCCTCGTCCTACCGCCGATGGGGCCCGCGCGCTGTCGCAACGACCGCAAAGCACCGCACCGCGAAAGGCGCGAAGCACCCGTCGGGGCAGCCGTCCGGCAGCGGTCAGCTGTCGACCAGGCGGCCGTCGCGCAGGACGAGCACCCGGTCGGCGAGGTCGATCAGGGCCGGGTCGTGCGTTGCCACCAGGGCCGTCATGCCGCGGGCGTGCACCACCGCGCGCAGCAGGTCCATGATGGACCGCCCGGTCTCCGAGTCGAGCTGGCCGGTGGGCTCGTCGGCGATGAGCAGGTCCGGTTCGTTGGCCAACGCACGGGCCACCGCGACCCGCTGCTGCTGGCCGCCGGAGAGTTCGTACGGGCGCTGCGCGGCGTGCCCGCCCAGACCGACCAGTTCGAGCAGCACCGCGACGCGCTCTTCCCGTTCCGCGGCCGGCACCTGCGCCAGCCGCAGCGGCACACCCACGTTCTCGGCGGCGGAGAGGATCGGCACCAGCCCGAAGGTCTGGAACACGAACCCGACCGTGCCGCGGCGCAGCCGCAGCAGCTCCGCCTCCCCGGCCGAGGTGACCTCGTGCCCGGCCACCACCACCTGACCGCTGTCCGGCCGGTCCAGCCCGCCGATCAGGTTCAGCAGCGTGGTCTTGCCGGCTCCGGACCGACCCCGGATGGCGACCAGCTCGCCCCGGTTGGCCGTGAACGACACGTCCCGCACCGCGTGCACGGCGTGTTCACCCCGGCCGAAGGTCCGGCTGACCCCACTGACCCGAACCACCTCGTCGGGGTGCGCCGCGGGCGCACCGCCGAACCCGGCCGCGCCGGTCACCACCACGTTCTGCCGGCTCATGCCCGTGCCCCCCGCTCGTCCGAGGCCCGGTTGCCGGGCCGTACCTGCACATGGTCCGGCTCCAGGTCGAGCCGGACCCGCTCCTTCAGCGAGAGCGCGTCGACGAACGCCGCCGGCAGCTGCATCCGACCGTTGCGGTCCAGCACCGCGTACTCCTCGCTGACCAGCTCGGTGTTGCCGTCCGCGTCGGTCCGAGCGGTTCGGCGTACCTCGGAGGCGGTCCGGCCGTCGCGGATCGCGACGGTCCGGCGGACCTGCGTGGCCACGGCGTGGTCGTGGGTGACGACCACGATGGTCACGCCCAGTTCGGCGTTGATGGTGCGCAGCGCCGCGAAGACCTCCGCGCCGGTCGCCTCGTCCAGCTCACCGGTCGGCTCGTCGGCGAACAGCACCTCCGGGTCGTTGGCCACCGCCACCGCCACCGCGACCCGCTGCTGCTCGCCGCCGCTGAGCTGCCCCGGCCGCCGGTCGGCGCAGTAACCCACGCCGACCAGGTCGAGCAGTTCCCGGGCCCGTTCCCGGCGGGCCGTGCGGCTGCGTTTGCCGGCCAACTGCATCGGCAGCTCGACGTTCTCCAGCGCGCTGAGGTACGGCAGCAGGTTGCGGCCGGTCTGCTGCCAGACGAACCCGACCAGCTGCCGCCGGTAGCTCAGTCGTCGCTTCGCGGAGAGCGAGAGCAGGTCGTAGTCGGCCACCCGGGCGATACCGGCGGTCGGCGTGTCCAGGCCGGAGAGGATGTTGAGCAGGGTCGACTTGCCCGAACCGGAGGCACCGACGATCGCCACCAGCTCACCCCGGTCGATGACCAGGTCGAGCCCCTGCAGGGCGACCACCTCCACCCCCTCGGTCTTGAAGATGCGCACCAGGCCGTCGCAGACGATGTGCCCGCGCAGGCGGTCCTGCCCGCCGGCCCGCTCGGCGGCGCGTTGCGCGGCCCGCTGTTGCAGGGCGGCCAGGTCGGGCGCCAGTGGAGTCTGGGCGGTAGCGGTCATCTCAGCTCTCCTCTCCGAGCCGAAGCACCTCTCCGAGGCGCAACCGGCGGTTGTTCAGGGCCTCGACGGCGACCGCGAAGCCGAGGGCGACCGCCCCGAGCGCGAGCACCGCGGCGACCAGGCTGGGCTCGAAAGCCACCCGGACCGGCACACCACTGGTGAACGCGGACAGGCCGAGCACCGGGTTGAGCAGCAGGGGCAGCACCGCACCGACCAGCGCGCCGGTCAGCACCGACACCGCGACCAGCGGGGTCAACTCGACCAGCAGCAGCCCTCGCCACTGCCGGCGGGACAGGCCGAGGGTGCGTAGCCGGGACAGCACCTGGCCTCGGGCGCGCGCGCCGGCGAGCACGGTGAACGCGATGGCCAACAGCCCGAGCAGGGTGCCGCCGACGGCTCCGGCAACGAACCCAAAGGCCAGCACCCCGTTCGCCCCGCCCTCGCCGAGATCCCGGCGGACGTCCGCCCGGGTGTCGACGGTGACCCCGATCGGCCGTTCCCGACCGGTCACGGCACCCTGCTGCTGGTAACGCAGCTGCCCCTGGTCGCCGGCGATGCGCAGCGCCTCGGCGTCCAGCGGGTCCCCGGCGACCAGCAGGCTGGTCGGCACGGGTGTGGTGGTACGGGTCGGCAGGGCCTGCCAGGGCAGGATCACGAACCGGTTGGCGTTCGCCGCCAGCAGCGGGAAAGCCTCCTCGGTGCCGGCCACCCGGAACTCGTACCGCTGGCCCTGCACCGCGACGAAGGCGGAGTCGTCCAGCCCGGCCTTGGCCAGGTCTGCGGCGACCGCCGGCGAGACGATCGCCGGCAGCGGACCCGGGCCGGGCCGGGCGGTGCGCAGGGCGGCCGGAACCGGCAGGTCCACCTGGGACTCGCGGGCCACCGTGGCCAACTCCGAGCCGTCGACCAGCAGCACGTCCGTCTGTTCGATGAAGGCGTCGGTGCCGACCTCGTCGGACGCCAACCGCTCGTCGTCCTCGTACAGCACGGGAGTGGCGGCCCGGACCCCCGGCAGGCGGCCCACCTCGTCGACGGTGTCGGGTGCGAAGCGCTCCCCGCGGATCACCGCGTCGGCGGGGACGATCTGCGCGGCGGCCCGTTCCCGGCTCGCGTCGACGCCCGCGGCCACCACCGCGCAGAACGCCGCGGTGCCGATCGCCAGCACCACCACGACCAGCGGGGCGGCGACCGCCGCACGGCCGGCGCGGGCCGTGCCGAGGAAGGCCACGCTGCCCCGGGTCCGCGCGGCGAGCCGGCTGACCAGCAACAACGGCCAGGGGTACGCCCGCAGCGCCAGCACCGCCGCCGCGACCGCGAGGAGCACCGGCACCGACACGAGCAGCGGGTCCACCTCGCCGAGAGTCAGACCACGCCGGCGCAGCAGCACCGCGGCGAGCCCGGCCAGGAGCAGCAGGGACACCTCGACGGTGAGCCGACGGGCCGACGGGCGCACCCGAATCAGGTCCCGGCGCGCCGCCCCGCCGGTCGGTACGGCCAGCGTCGCCACCGGCAGCGCCAGCGTGACCAGCACGGTCGCCACGATGACGTACGGCGTGGTCGGATCCGGGGCACCGGGGAACAGGGTGCCCAGCCACCAGCCCAGCACGGCGGCGAGCGGCACCACCAGCACCGACTCGGCGAGGCTACGCCGGGCGCCGGCGGTGGCCCCGCCCCCACGGGCACGCAGCAGCGCGAACTCCGAGCGACGCCGTCGGGTGGCGAGGCTGGCCGCGAGCACGATGAGCCCCGCCAGGGTGGCCAGTACGCCGGCCGCGATCACCGCGAGCAGGGTCCGGACGGCATCGATCTGGGCGGCGAACGCGCGCAGCGGAACGTCGACGCCCTGGGTCAGGGTGAGCCCCTTCGGCTGTTTGCGCTGCATCACCTGCAGGCCGTCGATCAGCCGGTCCAGCTCGCGTGCGTCGATCCGGTCGACGCCCAGTCGGTACCGCCAGGTGGACTGGATCGGCCAGCCTGCCGCGGTCCGCTTGTTGAGGGCCGACTGCGCGACGACGCCGACGATGACGAACGGATCACCGTCACCCTGCGGTTCGATGATCCGCAGCAGCTGTGGCAGCCCGTCCCAGATGCCGTTGGCGCGGTCGACGGGGCGGAACAGCCCGACCACCACCAGCGGGTCACCGTCGTCGACGAGTCTGCCCTTGTCGTCGGTACTGCCGATGCGCAGTTGGCTGCCGGCGCGCAGGTTGAGCTTGCGGGCCACCTCGACGTCGAGCGCCACCTCGATCGGTCGGTCGGGAACGTACGTCTCGCTCGGCCACGCCCCCTCGACGAGGGTGCTCGCGCCCTGTACGTCGGGCATGGCCCGCAGGCCCAGGTTGACCAGCAGGTTGCGGGCCGCCAGGTCCGGTCCGACCACGCGGGCCCCCGCGGTCTCGACGCTGTACCACCGCTCGGTCACGGCCGACCGCACCGGCGGCGGCATCTCCGCGGCCAGGGCGTCGAACCGTTCGGCGGCGTCGTCCATCGCCGTCCGCCGCGACGTCGCCGCCGCCAGACTGGTGGTGTACGAGAGGTCCCGGCGGGCGGCGGGCTCGCTGTTGAGTTGCGCTCGCAGCCCCTGTTCGGCGAGCCGGTTGACCAGCCGGGGCACCCCACTGATCAGCAGCGTGACCACCAGGGTCAGCACCGCCAGCAGCAGGAACTGCCCCCCGTACGCCCGGACCCGCCGGACGGCCGCGCCGACGCTCATCGTTCTCCCCCGATTCGCAGCTGCACCGCCGCCACCCGCTGACGGATGCCGGTGGCGATGAAAGCGCTGAAGGCGAGCGCCGCCAGCAGCAGACCGGCCGCGGTCAGGCCGATTGGCACCCAGGGCAGCACGAACGCCGGCGGGGGTGTCGGCCGGCCGGCGGCCGGGGTGAGGATGACAAGTGGGGCCATCGTCGCGCCGACCACGGTGCCGAGCAACAGCCCGACGCCCACGCCGATGCCGGCGAGGAACGTCTGTTCGGCCAGCAGCGCCCGGGCCATCAGCCGGGGCGTGGCGCCCAGGGTGTGCAGGACCGCGAACTCGCCGAGCCGTCGCCGGGCGGTGGCCCAGACGTCCACCATCAGGCCGACGAGGGCGAGCAGCACCGCGCCGAGCGCGGCGGCGAGCATTCCGGTACGCGAGCCGCGCCAGTACGGGTCGTCGGCGGCCGCCTCGATCGCCGCCTCCCGGTTGAGCACGGTGACACCCGGAAGTGCGCTGGCGGCCTGTGCGGCGGCGTTCGTGTCGCTGGCGCCGACCCACCATTCCGGCACCTGTCGCACCGCGCCGCTGCGGCGGATCATCGCGTCGACCGCGGCCGGAAGGTCCAGCAGGACGCCCTCTCCGGTGGTGGCCGGCACGGCGGCCAGCTCACCGACCAGATACACCGGCAGCGTCGCCCCGGAGAGGGTCAGGTCGACGGTGTCGCCGACGCGCAGGCTCAGCGCGTTGATGACCCCGGGGGTCATCAACACCGGTATGGGCTTGCTGTCTCCGCCCGGCACGACAGCGAACCGGGTGGACGGCTGGTACGCGAACTGGCCGCCGGGAATCACCTCGACCGCGCGGACCGCGGCGAACCCCGTCGCGGTGGTCAGCACCGGTGTGGACTGCTGCCCGGGGGCCGTCATGGCCCAGTCGCCGCCCAAGTCAGCTGGTTGGTTCGTGCCGTCGGCCTTGACCACCGTCAGCCCGTCCACCTGGAGCCGGTAGGAGTTGCCAGCGGCCAAGCCACCGTCGGCCTCGAAGCCGGCCAGCCGCAGCCGTGCCCCACCCAGGTCGGGCAGTCGCACGGTGAACGGGGTGGCCCGCCCGTCGGCGTCGGCGTCGGCCGCCGGCAGCCGCAGGGCGAGCCCGTCGGGAGTGGTGACCAGCAGCGTCACCGCGACCTTCAGCGAGCGGGCGGCGTTGCTCACCGGGGTACGGATCGTGCCGGTGATCTCGCGCGCCCCGGCGGGCAGTTCGACGCCGGCGGGCTCCCCCCGCGCGCCGACCATCCTTTGGTACTGCTCCCACGCCGGTCCGTCGCTGAGGCGGTCGGCGAGCCGGACGACGCCCGAGGCGCCGGCCGGGTCGACGCCGATCACCGTCGCCGGCAGGTTCTCCCGCCCGACCCGGATCTCGTCCCGCCACGCCGGCAGCACACGGTTCACGCTCGGCAGCGCGGCGAGTTCACCGGCCCGGGTCGGTGGGGCGCCCCCGGACCGTTCGGTCACCCGCAGGTCGGCGCCGACCGTGTGGCCGGCCTGCTCGACCTGGGACCGCTCGCCGGTGCTGATCAGCGACCAGGCCAGGGTGCTGCCGCCGACGGCGAGGGCGAGCAGCAGGACCGGGCCGGCGTGCGGACGCCGGCCGGCCTGCCACATGCCGAACATGGTGGCGGTCCAGGGACGTCGGTCGACGAACCGCTCCGCGAACCGGGTGAGCGGCGGGAGGACCCGCAGCGCCAGCACGGCACCGGCCAGCACGCCGAGCGTGGGGGCGGCGACCAGCAGCGGGTCGAGCCCGAGCTGGCCGCCCGAGCCGGCCAGCGGGGAGGCGTACCGGCGTAGCTGCACCCAGGCGAGCACGGCGAGCGCCACGAGCACCAGGTCGACGCTGGCGCGTTGGACGCTCGCCGACCGGTTCGGTCGGGATCGGGCCGCCATGTCGGCGACGTACGTCCCGGCGCCACGCAGCGTCGGAAGGACCATGGCGACGAGGCAGCCGGCCGCGGTGGCCGCTGCCGCCGCCCAGACCAGGGTGGTGTTGCCGCCGGCGGCGGTGAGGTCACCGGACCCGCCGGGTCGGACGTACCGCAGCGCCTCACCGGCGATCAGCGGACCGAGCACGGCGGCCGGGGCGACCACCAGGGTCGCCTCACGGGCGGCCAGGCCGGCCAACTGCCGACGGGCGGCGCCACGGGCGCGCAGCAGCGCGGTCTGTGGGCGGCGGTCCTCGTGCAGCAGCGCGGCGACCAACACCAGCGCGTACCCGGCGAGCACCAGGATGAGCAGCAGCGGGGTGGCCAGCGACGAGCGACCCACCAGGTCGGCGCGGGCGATCCGGTCCAGCAACTGCGGCATCTTGGTCACCGTCTGCCCGGAGCTGCCCAGTTGGGCGGCCTCGGGCACGGCCGAGACCGCCTCGGTGAGGGCTTTCCGAACGGCGGGCAGGTCGGCGGTGTCCACGCCACCGAGGTCCGGTTGGGCCAGCCAGGACGCCGACACCGAGCCCGGGAAGGTGGCCGCGAAGTCGGCCGGGTCGAGCGTGAACGGCCCGTACGAGGTGCCGGACCCGATGCTGCCGGCCCCCACGCCGGGAGCCAGCAGCCAGTACGCGTCCGCCGGGTCACGGGGCCGCCAGGTGCCGGCGAGCACCAACTCACCGCGTCGTTCGGTGGCCCGGTCACGCACCGGCACGCGTTCGCCGACGGTCAGGCCCAGGGCGCCGGCGACCCGCTCGGGCAGGCTCACCTGGACAGGGTTCGCTCCGGGGCGGGGCCAGGCTCCGCTGGTCAGCTCCGCGTGGCTGGCGAGGTCGGCGAGCGTGGCCAGGTTCGCGAAGACCGGTTCGTCGGCCGTACGCGGAATCTGCCCGAGGTCGCCGGTCAGCTCGCGGCCGGTGCCGTAGCGGGCGGCGGTGACACTGACCGGGACGCCGCCGAGCCCGGTGGCGAACTCCGCTCGGACCGCCCTGTCCCGGGTTGCGAACTCGGCGGCGTCCCGCCCACCGGAGCCGCTGACCAGCAGGCCGCGTTCCTCGGCGGGCGAGGCGGCGACCAGGGCCCGCTGCCCGGCGTCCACCGCTCGACGGTTGTAGTCGGACAGCCCGGTGACCAACGCGACGGCGACGAGGGCAGCGATCACCGCCGCGACCAGCAACCCTCGCGCCTCGCGGGCCCGCCTCCACACCAGCTTCATCCGACGCCTCCCCTGGCCCTGGCGGGCCGACGACCATCAAGACAGGCCACCCACCGGGAAAGGTTCGCGCCCGTTACATGATCGTTACTACGGGAAGGGTCAGCTCAGGCCGGCCAGCGCGCCGGGGCGGTTAACTCCCGCCCCGAAGGGTGCGGATGCCGAATGCCACCGCGCCGAGCACGAGCACGACGCCCAGGAGCTGGAGGCCCGGCGAGTCGTCGGCCTCCCCGAGCACGATGCCGGCGACGCCGAGCGCGACCACGAGAACGGCGGCGACGGTCAGGATGTACTTCACGGGGTTTCCTCCTCGACCCACTCCAGCAGGTCTCCGGGCTGACAGTCGAGCACGCGGCACATCGCTTCGAGGGTGCTGAACCGGACCGCCTTGGCGCGGCCGTTCTTCAGCACCGCCACGTTGGCCGGGGTGAGCCCAACGCGCTCGGCGAACTCACCGACGCTCATCTTGCGCTTGGCCAACTCCACGTCGATGCGGACGACGATGGGCATCAGATCACCGCTTCCATGTCGGTCCGCAGCGTGGTGGCCTGCCGCAGCAGCGCCCGCATCACCACCATGAGGAGGCCCAGCACGCTGACGCCCACCGTCAGCAGGAACAGCAACAGCGGCAGCCCCGGGTCGTCCGCGTTGAACCCCACGTAGAGGAAGACACCCACGAGCACGACCCACGCGGCGGCGATGGCCCACACGATCGCGTCCACCCACTTCAGGGAAGCCTCGGTGAAGATGCGGTCGCTCTTCACCAGGCTGAGCAACTTCCAGGTCGCGACGATGACGACCTGGACGCACAGCACCCAGAACACCGCCACGACGGTGGCCGGCCACCGGAGGTACGCGTCCTGCGGCGATTCCTGGGCCATGTGGGCGAACTGCCCGGGTAGGGAGAAGGTCTGGAACAGGACCAGGACCCCGAACAGCACCACGAGAAAGACTCTGAGAGCGGCTACCGCTCGATGCTCCGCAACCATGCATCGAGTTTCGCTCGTTACCTATCGAAAGTCAATCGGTTGCCGGTACGTCGACTCCCGCTCACGGCAACGTCGGGCCGGGCGTCGGCCTCGCCTTCTGGGGGTAGATCGTCTCGTGACGGGCCAGCATGGCGACGAATTCGCCGATCTTGCGCTCGCGGGTCTCGGCCCGCTTCACGGCGTTGAGGCGGTGGATGAGCGCGAACCGGTTGGTCTTGGTGAGAACGTCGAACATGGCCTGGGCGGCGGGCTCGGCGGCGATGGCGGCGAGCAGGTCGGCCGGTACCTCCGCCTCCGACGGCGGGGCGTAGGCGGCCACCCACCGCCCGTCCGCCTTCGCGGCATCGACCGCGGCGCGTCCCGCCGGCAACATCCGCCCCTGCTCCTCCAGCCGGGCCACGTTGGCGACGTTGCGTTGCGACCACGAACTGCGGGGCCGACGCGGGGTGAACCGGATCCAGGACGACTCCTCGTCCCGCTTACGGGCCTGCCCGTCGATCCAGCCGACGCACAGGGCCTCGTCGACCGCCTGCTGCCAGGTCAGCGTCGTGACCGTGCCACCCTTCCTGGTCAGGGCGAGCCAGACGCCGGGCGACGTGGCGTGGTTGGCCGCCAACCAGGCGCGCAGGGTCTCGGCGTCCGCGACGATCAACTCATCCAGCTCGGTACTCGCCATGACGGCAGGCTAACCGCTGGGTGCGACGCCCGAGTTCCGGCTCGGGTCGTTGATCCGGCGCCGAAAGGCGAGGTACGCGCTCAGGTTCACGAGCAGCATCACCACGCCGATCATCGAGGCCAGGAGCCCCACGTCGAGGCTCGGTAGTGCCACGAAGGTCAGCGCGGCGAGCACGATGGCGAAGATGTTGAGGAAGGTGAAGGCCAGGACCAGTTCGTTGAGCAGGCGGGAACGGCGGTCCTGGAGGCGGCCGACCAGTTGCTGGTGCAACGTTCGGACGAAGTCGAGCCGCTCGTCCAGCGTGGTGAGGACGAGCCGGAACTTCCACTGCTGCTCCAGCGCGTTCCAGACCGTGCCGCCGGCCGCGTCGAGGTGCGCCTCCACGGACGAGTATCCGAGCCGGAACAGGCGGATGCGGTGATAACCGGTGAGGATCCGTTTGGCCTGCTCTTCGAGTGCGCTCATCGAGACGTCCGCGCGCCCGGGGTCGATCTGGGACAGCTCCGCCGACAGCACCGCGTCGTATCGCAGGGCCGCGGCCCAGCAGACGTGGTGGACCCCGGTCAACCGCGACAACAGCTGGGCCGGACGGGACCCGAAGTCACTGACCACCGCCGTGGTGTGCGAGCCGACCCGCAACACGCCGTCCCGGGCGCCGTCGGGCGTGCAGTCCACGCCGTCCGGGGTCAACTCCTCGGCGATGGCGCGCCGCCGGGCCGGATCGCAGTCCGGGTCCACGCGGACGGCGAAGGTGGTGTTGGCCCAGAGCACGAACACCTCGTCCGCACCGGACGGCGCCGGCAGGGTGGCGCGGAGGAACCGGGTCACCGCGGGCAGCATCCGCTGAACCGGCGGGGCAACCTCGGCGACCACGTCATCGCCGCTGACGATGCCGTCCGGGAGCTGGTAGGTGATGCACAGCAGACCGCAGTCGACATTCCAGAGGCTGACCCGGGCGGAGACGACCTGCCACGCGCCAGCATCCGTGGTGGGCAACAGCGCTGCCTCGACCTCCTCCCCGGCCGTCCGCAGGATCTCCGGGCCACCGCTGATCTCCATGGTCGGCCGTGGCATGCTGCCCAGCAGCTCGTCGAGCAGCCGTTGACCGTAGGGCTGTAGGGCAAGGTCGGCGAGGCCGTCGGTGACCGTCCATCGTGGCGGCAAGGCCCGCCGGGAGCCGGTCTCGGCCGAGAGCTGACACGGGAAATAGGCGACAACCCGTATCGATGTGACGTCCTTCACCATCGGCGACCCTCCCCGACCAACCTTTGCAGGGTATCGAGAACGTCAACGGCCGATATCGAGCCAGCGGCCGGCTCCGACAGCCGTCAAAGGGGCCACCGTGGACGTCGTCGCAGCCATAGGATCACCGGCACGGCAGCCCCGGAGCAGCAGGGGCGCATTCGCGGTGACGCAATCAGGCAGTGACATGGGCGCGGCGTTCTCCGACGCCGCGCCAACGGGGGAGGTACGAGTGAGGCACGCAGTGAAGGTGCTGACCGCTGCCGCGGTGCTCGCGGCGACGGTGGCTGTCCCAGCGACGCCGGCAGCGGCGGGCGGCACGGGCTGGTGGTCCATGTCCGGCTATCTGGTGAGCAACAGCGCGTTCAATCCCAACGAAACGAGCGTGACGGTTCCGACCGTCGCGAACCTCAAGCTCAAGCACACCGGCAGCCCGGCGCGGACCGGTCAGCGCGCACCGGTCGTCGCCGACGGACTGGTCTACACAGGGGACAGCCTCGGTGTCACGGCCACCGACGAGGTGACCGGCGAACAGAAGTGGCGCTTCGAGCTGGACCCCGAGCAGTTCGCGCTGCCTACGGAGCTCGTCCACACGGCCGGTCAGCTCGTCTTCGCGGCGATCGTCAGGGGCGGGCCCGGCGGTGATTCCTCACGGATCTTCGTGCTCGACGCCCCGACCGGCGCGCTGGTTCGGGACATCGACGACGACGGCGTGGCCTGGCAGATCCTCGTCGATCGGGGCGTCATCGTGGCCTCCGGCGAAGGCCGCTATTCCTACGACACACGCGCCTACCGCCTGGCCGACGGGCAACTGCTGTGGCGGCAGGACCTGGGTATGGAGCAGCCGGTCTCGGCGAACGGTCGCATCCTCCTTTCCGGCAATGTAGGGAACGCCGGTCCCCTGACCAGCGTCACCGTCCCCATCGACACCGGCGACGCCATCAACGCCGTGGCGGATCGCGCCTACCGGCCGCTCGCGACGGACGAGGCTGGGACCAAGTTCTACGTCGGGTGGGGGCACAGCCTGCAGGTTCTCGACGCGACGACCGGCGCCCTGACCTGGCTCGCGTCGAACCTGAGCCCGAAGTTCGTGGTGGTCACCCCGAGCCGGCTCTACGTCACCTCCTCCGGGGGCACCGTGTTCGCGTTGAACCGCAGCACCGGCGCCATCATCTGGAGTAAGAGCATTCCGGGAAGCGAGCAGCAGCGGGCGATCATCGCCGGTGGCGTCCTGTACGTCACGGCCAAGGGCAACCGGGTGTACGCCTTGAACCCGGTCGACGGCGCCCCGCTGAACGCACCGGCGTTCACCGGCACGACCGACCAGCTCGTGGTCACCTACGGCCGGGTGTACGCCACCGACGGCACGAAGCTGACGGTCTACGGCCTCTAGCGAGCGGCGTTTCCACGGCGGTTGACCGGATGCCCCGGTCAACCGCCGTCGCCGTACGCGCGGTAGGGCCGCAGCGGTAGCGGAAGCTGTCGCCTCGCACCCACGGTCGGCCTGCGGCACGGACCGGGGACTGATTGCCGGAGGCGGTGGCGCAACCACACCGTCGTCGAGGAGGCACCCTGCGCTACTGCGGTGCCGCGACCGTCCAACTCCCGCACGACCGCCAACTGCACCGCCGCCAGCCGCTGCTGTACGACAGTCGGAGGCGCTGAGGAAAAATCGTCTGGCACCAGATGATCTGAGGTCGTACGATCGCGCCGTGAGATACCTTCCTGCCCCCGAGCCGTGGACGGACGCCCTTCCCGAAGCGACGCCGCCGCCCGAGGTGGCGATCTACCAACTGCCCACGGGCAGCTACGAGACCCGGGCGGCTTTTGCCGTCCGGGGCGGCTTGTTCCGCGACAAGCGGCAGTTCGCCGCCACGGCCATCCTCGTGCGGCACCCGAACGGCGACTTCCTCATCGATGCCGGCTTCGGAGCCAACGTCGCCGCGCATGTCGCCATGCAGCCGCGGTTCGCCCGCGCCCCCTTCCAGACCACCCGGACGGTGCGCGAGCAGCTCGACGACAGTGGTTACGACCGCACCAGGCTCGGCGGAGTGTTCCTGACGCACTCGCACTGGGACCACGCGAGCGGCCTGGACTCCCTCGAGCTCCCGGTCTGGATGAACAGGGGCGAGCTCGAGTACGCCGCCAGCGCCGGTGACGGCAAGGTCTTCCGGGCCGTCTCGCCCGGCCACGAGATCCGCGAATACTCCTTCGACGGTCCCGCGTACCTCGGCTTCTCCGCGAGCTTCGACGTCCACGGCGACGGGTCACTGGTGCTGGCGCTGGCCGGTGGCCACACGACGGGATCCGTTGTCGCGTTCGTGACCCTCCCAGCGGGGCAGCGCTACGCGTTCATCGGTGACCTGACCTGGCAACTCGACGGCGTCCAGCGGAGAGTGGAACGCCCCTGGCTGCTACGGACCCTCGCCGACAGCGACGCCGAACAGGTGCGACAGGGCCTCCTGCGATCGGCCGCGTTGACCGAGCTGATGCAGGTCGTCCCCGCCCACGACCAGCGCGCCTACGAGGGAATCCCGCTCCTTGAGGGTGCATCGCGATGACCACTGGACCGGCGCCGTCACTCGACTCCGAGATCACCTGGCTGTTGCACCGCGCCGCGCAACGGATGCACGTGGTGACCGGCGAACAGGCCGAGAGGCACGGCCTCCAGCTGCGGGACTACATCGTGTTGAGCGCCCTCGACAAGACACCCGGGCTGACCCAGGTCGAGCTGGCCAGAGCGCTCGGGCTCGACAAGACCACGCTCATGACCCAACTCGATCGACTCGAACAGAAGAACCTCGTGGTACGCCACTCCGACCCCCGCGACCGCCGGTTGCGCATTCCGGCGATCACGGCCGTCGGCGAGGAGGTACGGGCGCAGGTCGCCCGCGCCAGCGAGGAGGCGGAGCGGAACGCGATGGCCGGCTTCAGCCAGGCCGAGGTCGACGTGTTCCGCCGGATGCTGTTCGCGATCATCGGCACGGCGGTGGACCCAGGGTCATGCCTGTGATGCTCGGCCACCGCACACAGCTCGGCCACCGCACACAGCTCGGCCACCGCACTACCTCAGGCGCTCTCCTCCTCGGGAGGGCGCTTGGCGCGGCTGGGCTGCACCCGCTTGGGTTCGCCGGGCATCTTCGGGTGGTCCGGGGGGTACGGCAGGTCGCCCTGACCGGCGGCGGCGTCGCGCTCGGCCCACTCCAGCAGCGGGGTGATGTCCCACGGCGCGTCGTCGATGCCGGCGTGCGGATCACCGCGCTCGGCGAGCCGCGCCGGCACGGTGCGCAGGTCGAAGTCGTCCGGGTCGACGTCGGGTAGCTCATCCCAGGTGACCGGGGTCGAGACGGTGGCCCGCGCGTTGGCCCGCAGCGAGTACGCGCAGGCGATCGTGCGGTCGCGCGCCATCTGGTTGAAGTCGACGAAGACTCGGGTGCCGCGCTCCTCCTTCCACCAGGCGGTGGTGACCAGGTCGGGGTTGCGGCGCTCCACCTCCCGGGCCAGCGCGATGGTGGCCCGGCGCACCTCGGTGAACGTCCAGCGGGGTTGGATGCGCAGGTAGACGTGCACGCCCCGGCCGCCGGAGGTCTTCGGCCAGCCGGTCGCCCCCAGCTCGTCGAGGACCGCGCGGACCTCGCCGGCGGCCCGCGCCGCGTCGGCGAAGTCGGTGCCGGGCTGCGGGTCGAGGTCGATGCGCAGCTCGTCGGGGCTGTCGGCGTCGGCGGCCCGCACCGGCCACGGGTGGAAGACGATGGTGCCCATCTGCGCCGCCCAGGCCACGTGCGCCAGGTCGGCCGGGCAGAGCTCCGCCGCGTTGCGACCGCTCGGGAAGGTGATCTGCGCGGTCGTCACCCAGGGAGGCACCCCCCGGGTGGGCACCCGCTTCTGGAAGAACGCCTCGCCCTCGACGCCCTCGGGGAAGCGTTGCAGGGTGGTCGGCCGGTCCCGCAGGGCGCGCATGATCCCGTCGCCGACGGCCAGGTAGTAGTGGAAGACGTCCGCCTTGGTGAACCCCCGCTGCGGGAAGATCACTCGATCCGGACTGCTCAGTCGGACGGTGTGCCCGGCCACCTCTACCTCGGCGGCCGCAGCCTTGGTGCCACCCATCCCGCGACCTTATGCCACGACCCCGACGTTCGACGTACCGTTGACGGGTGAGTCTTGACGACAACAACCTGCCCAAGACCGAGGACGAGTGGCGTGTCCGCCTGAGCCCGGAGGAGTTCCACGTCCTGCGGGAGGCCGGCACCGAACGCCCGTGGACCGGCGAGTACGTGGACACCAAGACCCAGGGGGTCTACCACTGTCGCGCCTGCGGTCTCGAACTCTTCTCCAGCGACACGAAGTTCGACTCGCACTGCGGGTGGCCGAGCTTCGACGACGCCATCCCGGGCCGGGTCAAGGAGATCGAGGACCGCAGCCTCGGCATGGCCCGTACGGAGATCCGCTGCGCCCGCTGCGACAGTCACCTCGGGCACGTCTTCCACGGCGAGGGCTTCACCCCGAAGGACACCCGGCACTGCGTCAACTCGGTCTCCATCAAGCTGGAACCCCGCTGACCCGGGCACTCGGGGCGTAACCCGCGCTCAGGGCGTGACCGCACCTACGGCGTCACCGCGCTCAGGGCGTACCCCTGAGCAGCTCGACCTCGGCGGCCCGGGACTGCTCGATGCGCCGGGCCAGGTCGCGGACCCGCTCGTTGCGGCCGACCCCGACGTGGGATCGGGCCAGGTCGGCGGCCGATCGCTGGTGGTCGGCGAGCACCTCGCGCAACACCCGGTCGACGTCCGCGTCCGGCGCGGTCCGCAGCCGGTCGAGCGCGGCGTCGTCGCCGTGCCCGTTGTGGTGGTGTGCGGCCGCGCTGGCACCCGGCCCGGCGGTGGGCAACCACCCGCGCATCGCGGCCAGCTCGTCGGCCTCGGTCGCCTCGATGGCGGCGGCCAGGGTGCGCAGCGCGTCGTCGCGCACCCGGTCCCGGGCCAGCCGGACGATCTGCAGGGTGCGTTCGCTGTGCCCGACCATGGTGCTCAGGAACACCACGTCGATCCCGCTCATCGCGTCCGCCTCGATCGAGGACCCGACGCCCGCCGAACCGGCCCCCGCGGACCCGGCCGCCGCCGAGCCGGCCGGGGACGCGGGGGTTGGCTGCGGCAGGGCCGACGGGCTCGCCGTGGGCGGTCCGGCGCAGGCTCCGGTGAGCAGCAGTGCGGCAACGAGGGACGCCAGCGGGGTACGGCGGGGCATGCCGGTTGCTCCGTTCGTGCGAGGGCGGCGACACGGGTGCGACCAGGGGCCGCACCCGTGCGGTCAGACCTGGAGCCAGAGCGCCGGTACGTTCGGCGGCTCCCAGCCCGGGATGGCGGTGTGCGCCTGCCGGCAGCGGTACGTCGCTCCGCCGTAGGTGACCTGGTCGCCGACCTGGTACGCCCGGCCCGTCGTCCACGTGCCGCCCGGCGCGGGCGGAGTGGTCGGCGTGCTGGTCGGGGTGGGCCGCGGGGTGGGTGAGGTGGTGGGGGTGGGGTTCGACCCTCCGCCGCCGATCTGCACGTCGATGCAGGAGTAGAAGGCGTTCGCCGTGTCGGAGATGTTCCACACCGCGAGGATCTTCTGCCGGCCGGAGAAGCCGCCCAGATTGACGTTGTGCGACACCGTGGCGCCCGGCTGCTGGCCGTTGCCGTTGACCACGCCGACCCGGGTGTTGCCGATCCAGTACTCCCAGTTGCTGGTGGCGTGCCGGGCGGTGTTCACCCAGGTGAAGGTCAGCGAGCTGCCCACCGAGGTGGCCGGCCAGCCCCGACTGTCGTCATTGAGGACGGCGAACTGGGCGATTCCGGCGTTGCAACTGCGCAGGCCCTTGGGCCCCTCGACGCTCTGCGGCTCGTACTTGATCTGCCCGCAGTCGGGCACCCGGCCCTGCGCGCAGAGCGCCTGCCGGCTCGGTGGGGCGGAGACGTAGCCATGCGCCTGCGCGGGGGCTGCGACGGTGAGGGTGGCGGCGACGGCACCCGCCGCCACCAGCGGGACGGTGATTCTTCGACGCATCGGGACAGCTCCTTCTCCAGGTCCGGTGGGTGCCCCCCAAGGTAATTTAAACATTGTTAACAGTAAAGACTCCCATCGATAAATCCATCGATGGCGGCAGTTTTCTTCTCAGAGCCGGAGCAGGCGGCTTTCTTCTCAGAGCCGGAGCAGGCTGCCCCGGTCGTCGACCTGGTCGGCCGACTCGTCGTCCAACCAGACGCCGCCGGCGCCGAGGTAACGGAACCGGTGCTCCCCCGGCGGCAGCTTCACGGTCACCGTCCTGGTGCCGTCGCGGCGGGCCACCAACTCGTGCCGACCCGGCTGCCAGCCATTGAAGGAGCCGACGACGCTCACCGGGCCGGGCGGGACGTCCCGGGGCAGGCAGAAGGTGACCCGGGTCTGGTTGCCGAAGAGTCTGTTGCGCTTGATCACGGTGATCCTCCGGGGGTTGCGGCGGTACACCCGGCATAACGGGCAACACGCCGACGCCGACACGCCGCTGGCGTGGCCAGGCGCCGGCGTTCCGCCCCACGCCGCGGCTCCCTGCGGGATTCTGTAGGCACTTGTCCACTTAACGGAGGTTTTCGGTGGCAACCTGCGAGGTCTGCGGCAACGACTACTGGATGGCGTTCGAGGTGCACACCGTCAGCGGCGACGTGCACACCTTCGACTCGTTCGAGTGCGCGATCCACCGGATGGCACCGATCTGCGAACACTGCCAGGTCAAGATCGTCGGGCACGGCGTCGAGGTCAACGGTCGCTTCTTCTGCTGCGCACACTGTGCCCGCGCCGTCGAGGGCGCGGTGGGCGCCGAGATCCGCGACGCAGTCGGCGCCCGCCCGGCCTGACCGCACCAGCCCGGCCGCGGGCCAGCCGGACCGCCAAGCTGGGGTACGGTCGTCGCCATGCGGCCATTCCTGGGCGTCCTGCCCCCGCCGCGCTCCTGAGCGGAGCGCCGCGCCTCTCGCCGACCGGGTGACCTGACCCCGCTCGGCCATCCTGTCGTACGCGCTCCGTCGACGTCGTCCCCGTCAACGGCTCACCCTTCGGAGCGCCCCCGTGTCCACGACCCGCACCGCACTGCCGGCCGCCTCGGCCGCCCGCCACGCCGCCCGTAGCGGCCTCATCCAGATCACCGTCACCGGCGTGCTGTGGGGCACCACCGGAGTGGCGGTGCAACTCCTGCGCGAGGGCACCGGGCTCAGCCCGGTGAGCATCGGCTTCCACCGCCTCGCCATCGCCGCGCTCGTGCTGCTGGCGTGCACCGCCGGTCGGCTCCGCACGATGCTGGCCACCCTGCGCGCCGCGCCCGTACCGCTGCTGCTCACCGGCGTCGGCCTCGGCCTCTACCAGGCGCTCTACTTCGCCGCCGTGGCCTGGGCCGGCGTCAGCGTGGCCACCATCGTCAGCCTGGGCCTCGCCCCGGTGCTCGCCGCGGCCTGGGAGTCGGTGCAGGTCCGCCGGCTCCCCGGCCGACTGCGACTCGGCACGCTGGTCGCGGCGGTGGCCGGCCTCGTCCTGATCACCAGCGCCACCGAGAGCCCCGGCGCGGCGGCGCCCGCCCCGCTCCTCGGCCTGCTCGCGGCGGCCGGCTCCGGCCTCGGGTACGCGGTGACCACCCTGATCAGCCGCCAGGTGTCGCAGCACACCGCGCCGATGACGCTGACCACCATCTCCACCGTGGTCGGCGCGCTGACCCTGGCGCCGTTCGCCCTGGTCGCCGGGGTCGGCCTCCCGCTACGCCCGGACACCGTGGCGTTGCTGCTGCACCTCGGCGTGGTCACCACTGCGGTCGCGTACGCGCTGTTCTACGCCGGGCTGCGCACCACCCCGGGCAGCGTCGCGGCCGTGCTGACCCTGCTCGAACCGCTCACCGCCGCGGCGCTGGCGGTGGCGCTGCTGCACGAACCGCTCCCCCTGCCGGTGATCGTCGGCGGCGTCCTGCTGCTCACCGCCGTGGCCGCCACCTATCTCGCAGCCGACCGGGCGGAACCCCGGTGAACCCGCCGGACCTACCATCGGTGGATGCCCCAGCAGATCACCGAACTCCGGACGGCGTCCTTCGCCGACCTGAACGCCCGCACCTTCCACGACCTGCTCAAGCTGCGCATCGACGTGTTCGTGGTGGAGCAGAACTGCCCGTACCCGGAGCTCGACGGTCGCGACGTCGAGCCGGGCACCCGGCACCTCTGGCTCACCGACGGCGGCGCGCCGCTGGCGTACCTGCGGATTCTGGCCGACCCTGACGGCGTCGCCCGGATCGGTCGGGTGGTGGTGGCCCCGGCCGCGCGCGGCGGCGGACACGCCGGCCGGCTGATGACGACGGCGCTGGAGGTGGTGGGCAATCGGGCCTGCGTGCTGGACGCCCAGTCGCACCTGGTCGCGTTCTACACCCGGCACGGCTTCGCGGTCAGCGGCCCCGAGTACGTCGAGGACGGCATCCCGCACACGCCGATGCGGCGCGAACCCATTGACGTCTGACGATCAGACTGGCATGGTGCCGGGTAGAGCCATCGCGGGAGCCAGCGATTAGGCCCGGGAGTGGGCAACTCCCGGCGATCCGGGTGTCGACGTCCGACCTCATCCCCCGGGGGCTCCATGTCCACTCTCACCCGATCACGACGCGTGCTCTGGTTGTTCGCCATCGTGGCGGCCACCACGCTCCTGTTGACGACCGCGCTGACCACCATCCTGGCCAGGCCCGCCTCGGCGCATGGTTCGGTCGTTGACCCGGCGTCGCGCAACTACAGCTGCTGGCAACGGTGGGGCGGCGACTTCCAGAACCCCCGGATGGCCACCGAGGACCCGATGTGCTGGCAGGCCTGGCAGGCCGACCCGGCCGCCATGTGGAACTGGAACGGCCTGTTCCGCGAGGGCGTGGGCGGCAACCACCAGGCCGCCGTCCCCGACGGCCAACTGTGCAGTGGTGGGCGCACGCAGAGCCCCCGCTACAACGCGCTGGACACCGTCGGGGCCTGGAAGACCACAGCGGTGTCGAACAACTTCCGGCTCCGGTTCTTCGACCAGGCCAGTCACGGCGCCGACTACATCCGGGTGTACGTGACCAAGCAGGGCTTCAACTCCGCCACCCAACCGCTCGGCTGGGGCAACCTGGAGTTGGCGGGCCAGATCGGCAACACCCCGGCCTCGCAGTGGGACCCGGACACCGGTGGCGTCTCGATCCAGATCCCGGTCAGCGCGCCCGGACGCACCGGGCGGCACATCGTCTACACCGTCTGGCAGGCCAGCCACCTGGACCAGTCGTACTACCTGTGCAGCGACGTCGACTTCGGCGGCGGGTCGACCACCCCGCCCACCACTCCCCCGCCGACGACCCCGCCGCCGACGACCCCGCCGCCCACCACTCCCCCACCCAGCACGCCGCCGCCGACGACCCCGCCGCCGGCCGGTGCCTGCACGGCGACGTACCAGGTCACCGGTCAGTGGTCCGGTGGCTTCCAGGCCGAGGTGAAGGTGACCGCCGGTGGCTCACCCACCCGTGGCTGGTCGGTGAGCTGGAACTACAACGGCGGCCAGCAGGTCACCTCCTCGTGGAACGCGACGGTCAGCACCAACGGCACGCTGGTCACCGCCCGTAACGCCAACCACAACGGCACCCTCGCCGCCGGAGCGAGCACCACGTTCGGTTTCCTCGGCTCGTGGAACGGCAGCAACCCGGTTCCGCTGGTCTCCTGTACGACGACCAGTTGATCCCCGTCCGGGGGCGCCCCCCCGGGGGGGGGGGGGGGCCGGCCGGGGGGGTGGGGGGGGGGGGGGGGGCGGGGGCCCCCCCCCCCCCCCCCCGCGCCCCCCCCGCCCGCCCCCCCCGGGGGGGGGGGGCCCCCCCCCGGCCGGTGGGAAATGCGGTGGTGCCCGGCGGTCCGTCCGGGCACCATCCCCTCATGATCGAGATCAGGGTGCTCACCCCCGATGACTGGCCCACCTGGCGCGAACTGCGGCTGGCCGCCCTCACCGAGGCGCCGGGAGCGTTCGGCTCCCGGCTCGCCGACTGGCAGGGCGACGGCGACCGCGAACAACGCTGGCGCGACCGGCTGAGCATCCCCGGCTCACACAACCTGGTGGCCGTCCTTGACGGGCGTCCGGTCGGGATGTCGAGTGGCACACCCACGGCGGACCCGTTGACGATGGACCTGATCTCGATGTGGGTGCACCCCGACGCCCGCGGCAAGGGTGTCGCGGACCGTTTGGTGGACGAGGTCGCGCAGTGGGCCCGCGAGCGCGGCGCCAGCCAACTCAGGCTAAACGTCAGGGTCGACAATGCGCGGGCGAAGGCGCTCTACCACCGCGCCGGCTTCACTCTGAGCGACGAGCCTGACAGCCTGACGCCCGATGGCGAACAGGTCATGCTCCGCCCCCTCTGACCCGCGCCCGCCCCTCCTCCCGCACTCCTCCCCGCACCCTTGCCGCGATCTTGCACTTTCAGTCGCCCGATCGCGGCTTATGCACTTTTCGCCCGGGACAGAAACTGCAAGATCGGCGGGGCGAGGGGCGGGGCGGGGGCGGGGTGGGGTTACACCAGGCAGTTGACGATCTCGGCTACCGAGCGGCGGCGGCCGGTGTAGAACGGGACCTCTTCGCGGACGTGCCGGCGGGCGCTGGAGGCGCGTAGGTCCCGCATCAGGTCGACGATCCGGTGCAGTTCGTCGGCCTCGAAGGCGAGCATCCACTCGTAGTCGCCGAGCGCGAACGAGGCGACCGTGTTGGCCCGTACGTCCGGGTAGCCGCGGGCCATCTTCCCGTGCTCGGCCAGCATCTCGCGCCGCTCGACGTCGGGCAGCAGGTACCACTCGTAGGAGCGGACGAACGGGTACACGCAGATGTAGGGGCGGGCCTCCTCGCCGGCCAGGAACGCCGGGATGTGGCTCTTGTTGAACTCCGCCGGCCGGTGCAGCGCCATCTGCGACCAGACCGGGGTCAGCGCCCGGCCCAGCGTGGTGCGGCGGAACCGCAGGTACGCGTCCTGGAGCGCGTCGGGCGACGCGGAGTGCCACCAGATCATCACGTCCGCGTCGGCGCGCAGCCCGGAGACGTCGTACACGCCCCGGACCACGACGTCCTTGCCGGCCAGCTCGTCGAAGAGCGACTCGACCTCGCTGGTGACGTTGTCCCGCAGCGACGGCAGCGGTGAGCTGGCCCGGAACACCGACCACATGGTGTAGCGGATGCTGTCGTTCAGCTCCCGCAACCGGGCCGCGTTTGTCTGCTCGGTCATGTCGCCGATCCTCCCAGTGCTGTGATGATCTCTTCGGCCGCCGTCTCGCCGGAGCGGACGCAGACCGGGATGCCGACTCCGTCGTAGCCGGCGCCGGCGAGGACGAGGGTGGGGTGTGCGGCCCGCAACGCCGTCCGTGCGGCGGCGAGCCGGTCGGCGTGCCCCGGCGCGTACTGCGGCAGCGCACCGCCCCACCGCTGCACGTGCCCGTCGACCGGGGTGGGCAGCGGGGTGCCGAGCACCGCGGACAGCTCGCGGTGCACGGTGGCGGCCAGGTCCGCGTCGGGGCGCTGCAGGTGCGCCTCCTCGCCGTACCGGCCCACCGAGGCGCGCACCAGGGCCAACCCGTCCGGCCGGCGCAGGTGCCCCCACTTGGTGGTGAAGAAGGTCGCCGCCTTGATCAGCAGACCCTCGGTGCTCGGCACCAGGAAGCCGGACAGCTCGGGCAGTCGCGGTTGCGGCAACGCCATGGTGACCAGGGCGACGCTCGCGTAGTCCAGCGCGCCGACGCCCGCCGCCACCGATGGCGCGGGGCCGGCGAGCAGCCGCGCCGCCGGGCGCGCCGGCACCGCAAGCACCACGGCGTCCACGTCGACCAACTCGGGGTCGCGGGTCGGGCCGACGGTGAGCCGCCAACCGGTGCCGGTCGGTGTCAACTCACGGACTGCGGCGTCCCGCCGTACCGTCGCGCCGCTGGCCGTCACCGCCGCCTCGACCAGGGTGCTCAGCCCACCGGCCAGGGTGCCGAAGACCGGGGCGCCGGGCGCACGCGGCGCGGCGGCCTGCGCGGCCCGGACCGCGCCGACCAGGGTGTGCTCCACCCGGGCCGCGCGGGCCAGCGCCGGCATCGTCGTGACCAGGGAGAGATCGTCGGCGCGGCCCGCGTACACGCCGCCCAGCATCGGGTCGACCAGCCGCTCGACCACCTCGTCGCCGAAGCGGGACCGGACCAGCGCACCCACCGAGACGTCCGCGTCCGGCCCGACCAGCGGCCGACCGCCGTCGGTGTCGGCGTCCGCGGCCGGGCGGGCCACCGAGGTCACCCGGTCCAGATCCCCGGGTACGCCCACCAGGGTGCCGCCCGGGATGGGGCGCAGCCCCCCGTCGATGACCAGCGCGGCCTGCCCCACCGTGGGGTGCACGATCTTCTCGGCCAGCCCGAGCCGGCGGGCCAACGCCACCGCCGCGCTCTCGGCGCCGGTCGGGTCGCGCATCAGGAACGACTCCGCGCCGAACTCCACCGGCTGACCAGCCAGCTCCCCGGTGCGCAACTTTCCGCCCAGCGCGCCGGACTGCTCGTACACCGTGATCTCGGTGCCGGCCGGAGCGCGGTCGCGCAGGCGGACCGCGGCGGCCAGCCCGGCGATCCCGCCGCCGACCACCGCCACCCGCCAGGGCTGCCGCGTCACCGGTCAGCCCTGGTCGGCCCGGCGGCTGGACAGCTCGTGCACCAGCGCGACCACCCGGGTCAGGACCTCCGGGTCGGTCTCCGGCAGCACCCCGTGGCCGAGGTTGAACACGTGCCCGGGGGCCGCCCGGCCCTGCTCCAGGATGCGGCGCACCTCGGCCTCGACGACCGGCCACGGCGCGAGCAGCACGCACGGGTCCAGGTTGCCCTGCACCGCCTTGTCCGCGCCGATCCGGCCGGTGGCCACGTCCAGCGGCGTACGCCAGTCGACGCCGACCACGTCCGCCCCGGCCTCGCCCATCGCGCCGAGCAGCTCACCTGTGCCCACCCCGAAGTGGATCCGGGGCACCCCGGCGTCAACCAGCCCGCTCAGCACGGTGGTCGAGTGCGGCAACACGAAACGGCGGTAGTCGGCCTCGGAGAGCGCGCCGGCCCACGAGTCGAACAGCTGCACGGCGGAGACGCCGGCGTCGATCTGGACCCGCAGGAAGGCCAGCGTCACCTCGGCCAGCCGGGCGCAGAGCGCGTGCCAAAGCTCCGGGTCGCCGTACATCAGGGCCTTGGTCTTCGCGTGGGTGCGCGACGGCCCGCCCTCGACCAGGTAGCTCGCGAGGGTGAACGGCGCACCGGCGAAACCGATCAGCGGGGTGTCACCCAGCTCGACCACCAGCTGCCGGACGGCCTCGTCCACGTACGGGACGTCGTCGCGGGTGATCCGGCGGATCCGTTCCACGTCGGCGGCGGTGCGGATCGGCTCGGCGACGACCGGGCCGGTGCCCGGCACGATGTCCAGGTCGATCCCGGCCGCGGCGACGGGCACCACGATGTCGCTGAACAGGATGGCGGCGTCCACGCCGTGCCGGCGCACCGGCTGGAGGGTGATCTCGGTGACCAGCTCCGGGCGGCGGCAGGACTCCAGCATCGGCACGCTCGCCCGGATCTCCCGGTACTCCGGAAGGGAGCGGCCGGCCTGGCGCATGAACCAGACCGGGGTGTGCGGAACGGGCCGACGTCGGCAGGCCCGGATGAAGGGCGAGTCGGCCGGTCCGCCGGGGCGGGAATCTCCGTCTCGGGCGACAGTGCCCGTGGTGTCCGTGGTCATCGCCGCAATCGTGCCACGCCCGCCGCCCCCAACCGGGTGGGGGTGAGAGGAAGGGCACCGTTCCTTACGTCGGAGTCGAAGCAGGGGCCCCTCGGTGAGCGTCGGCGCGCCGTCGAAGCGGGGGGCGGGCGTCGGCATAGGCTGCCGACATGGCCCCCCCGATCGCGCTCCCGGAGACGTTCGCCCGCGCGGTCGCCGGGCTGCGGTCGGCCGCCCCCCGGCCGGAGATCAGCCTGGAGGAGGTCGGCGCCCCCCAGCGGCTGGCCCCGTACGCGTTCGCGCTCGCCGCGACCGTGCTGCGCGACGACGACGAGGTGGCGACCGGCCGGCTGATCCTGCTGCACAACCCGGTCGGGCACGAGGCGTGGCAGGGCACCCTGCGGCTGGTCACCTACGTGACCGCCGAGTTGGAGGTCGACCTGGCCGCCGACCCGCTGCTGCCCGGGGTCGGCTGGACGTGGCTGACCGATGCGTTGGACGCCCAGGACGCCGGCTACCGGGCGATCGGCGGGACGGTGACGCAGACCATGTCGACCCGGTTCGGCGATCTTGCCGGGCCACCGACCATCGGTGACATCGAGATCCGCGCGTCCTGGACGCCGGTCGACGACGACCTGACCCCACACCTGCTCGGCTGGTGCGCGCTGCTCGCCTCCACCGCCGGTCTCCCCCCACCCGGCGTGACCGCCCTCTCCGACCGCCGTCCCGCCGGCGCAGCCTGACGTTCGGCCCTCGGGAGGACACTTTGCGGACACCTGATCGACACACGCCGGACCGGCTGCACCCGTCGGATCTCCGCGCGCACTAGGGTTGGCAGGTGACCGACGAACCACCCCTGCGCCGTCGGCCCACCGAAGAACTTCCGGGAAACGCACCTCAGCACCCGCCGTCGGCCCAGCCGCAGCCGGCGGGCGAGGGGGCCGACCCGGCCGACGGTGGGCCCGTTCCGCTGATCGCCCCGCGTGACGGCACCCCCGATCCGGTGGCCGCCCCCGCCGAGCTTGCCGAGGTCGTGGCCCGCTTCGCGGCGGGCACCGGCCCGGTCGCCCTGGACGCCGAGCGGGCCTCCGGCTACCGCTACAGCCAACGCGCGTACCTGGTGCAACTGCGCCGAGCCGGTGCGGGCACGGCGCTGATCGACCCGCTGCCCCTGCCCGACCTCAGCGCGCTGGACGCGGTGATCGGCGAGGCGGAGTGGGTCCTCCACGCGGCCAGCCAGGACTTGCCCTGCCTGGCCGAGGTGGGGTTGCGTCCGCGCCGACTGTTCGACACCGAGCTGGCGGCTCGACTGGCCGGCTTCGAACGCGTCGGGCTGGCCGCGCTCACCGAGCAGCTGCTCGGGTTCACCCTGGAGAAGCACCACTCGGCGGCCGACTGGTCGAGCCGACCGCTGCCCGAGTCGTGGTTGACGTACGCCGCCCTCGACGTGGAGCTGCTCACCGACCTTCGTGACGCGCTCGACGCCGAGTTGACCCGGCAGGGCAAGTCGGCCTGGGCCGCGGAGGAGTTCGCCGCGCTGGTCCGCACCGGGGCACGCCCGCCGCGGGTCCGCGCGGAGCCGTGGCGGCGCACCTCGGGCATCCACCGACTGCGGGGGGCGCGGGCCCAGGCCCGGGTCCGCTCGATGTGGTACGCCCGGGACCAGATCGCTTCCCGGCGGGACGCCGCTCCCGGTCGGGTGCTGCCCGACTCGGCGATCATCGCCGCGGCCGAGCTGGACCCGAAGGACGAGAAGACCCTGCTGACCCTGCCCGGTTTCGGTGGTCGGTCGGTCCGTCGGCTAGCCCGCACCTGGCTCGCCGCTCTCGACGACGCCCGGCAGTTGCCGGAGGATTCGCTGCCGGTCTCGCCGGCCGTGGAGGGCCCGCCACCGCCGCACCGGTGGGCCGAACGGGACCCGGTGGCGGCCGGTCGGCTGGCCCGCTGCCGGGAGGTCGTGATCCGCATCGCCGGTGCGCACAACCTTCCGCCGGAGAACCTGATCACTCCGGATTCGGTCCGCCGGCTGGCGTGGACCCCACCGGAGGAGATCACCGAGGAATCGGTCGCGGAGACCCTGCGCGGCCTCAACGCCCGCGAGTGGCAGATCGGCCTCCTCACCCCCGACCTGACCGAAGCCCTAACCCCACAAACCCCAACCCCCTAACCCACCCGCCCCACCCTCTCTCTGTTGATCATGAAGTTATTGCCATGCGCACCGGCGTGTCTCGGCAATAACTTCATGATCGACCGGAGCCGGGTGTGGGGTGGGCCACAGCGGGGGGTGGGGCGGGGTTGGTTACTGGCGAGTAGCATCCGAGGGAAACGTGCCCGTGTCGGCGACCCTTGTTCGGTCCGGCGTGCCGCCCCGGCGTGAAGGCCGAATCTCGGTCGAATAGGAGGCTCAAGTGCCCCGTGAAGTTCGCGACGTCGTCTTCGTCGACGGCGTCCGTACCCCGTTCGGCAAGGCGGGTGGCATGTACGCCAACACCCGCGCCGACGACCTGGTGATCCGCTGCATCCGGGAACTGCTGCGTCGCAACCCGCAACTGCCCCCGGAGCGGGTCGAGGAGGTCGCGATCGCGGCCACCACCCAGATCGGCGACCAGGGCCTCACCATCGGCCGCACCGCCGCCCTGCTGGCCGGGCTGCCCAAGACCGTTCCCGGCTTCGCGATCGACCGGATGTGCGCGGGGGCGATGACCGCGGTCACCACCGTGGCCAGCGGCATCGCGATGGGCGCGTACGACATCGCCATCGCCGGTGGCGTCGAGCACATGGGCCGCCACCCGATGGGTGAGGGCGTCGACCCCAACCCGCGCATCATCGCGGAGAAGCTGGTCGACCCGTCCGCGCTGGTGATGGGCTCCACCGCGGAGAACCTGCACGACCTGGTCCCGCACATCACCAAGGCACGCACCGACGCGTTCGCGCTCGCCTCGCAGCAGAAGACCGCCAAGGCGTACGCCAACGGCAAGCTCCAGGACGATCTGGTGCCGATGTCCATCCGCGACGCGGAGGGCGGTTGGGGTCTGGCCACGGTCGACGAGGCCCCGCGGGACACCTCGCTGGAGAAGCTGGCCACCCTGAAGACTCCGTTCCGCCCGCACGGCAAGGTCACCGCGGGCAACGCGGCCGGCCTGAACGACGGTGCCACCGCGAGTCTGCTGGCCGACGAGGCCACGGCCCGCGAGCTGGGCCTGCCGGTCGCCATGCGGCTGGTGTCGTTCGGCTTCGTCGGCGTCGAGCCGGAGGTGATGGGCGTCGGCCCGATCCCGTCGACGGAGAAGGCGCTGCGCCTCGCCGGGCTCAGCATCGACGACATCGGGCTGTTCGAGCTGAACGAGGCGTTCGCCGTGCAGGTGCTCGCCTTCCTCGACCACTTCGGCATCGCCGACGACGACGCGCGGGTCAACCCGTGGGGCGGCGCGATCGCCATCGGTCACCCGCTGGCCTCCTCCGGCGTCCGGCTGATGACGCAGTTGGCCCGTCAGTTCGCCGAGCACCCCGAGGTCCGCTACGGCCTCACGGCGATGTGCATCGGCATCGGCATGGGCGGCACGGTCATCTGGGAGAACCCGCACTGGGAGGGTGGCAACAAGTGAAGGCACCGAACGAGGTCGTCACCCGGGCGCTGCTGCGCCAGGTGAACGTGCCGGGGCTGGACCGGCCCGCCGCCCTGATCACGCTGGACAACGGCCTCGACCACACCAAGCCGAACACCTTCGGCCCGGGTGGGCTGGCCAGCCTGGACGAGGCGATCACCGCCGCCCTCGCCGCCGACCCGGCGTTCATCGCGGTCACCGGCAAGCCGTACATCTTCTGCGTGGGCGCGGACATCGTCGGCCTGCCGCAGCTCGCCGACCGCGCGCAGGCGTTGGAGATCGGCCGGCTCGGCCACCGGGTCTTCGCCCGGCTCAAGGACAGCACCGTCCCCACGTTCGCGTTCGTCAACGGCGCGGCGATGGGCGGTGGCCTGGAGTTGGCGTTGCACTGCCACTACCGGACGCTCTCCGGCGGCGCGGCGGCCCTCGCGCTGCCCGAGGTCTCCCTCGGTCTGGTGCCCGGCTGGGGCGGCACGCAACTCCTGCCGAACCTGATCGGCATCCCGGCCGCGACCCAGGTGATCATCCAGAACCCGCTGATGCAGAACAAGATGCTCAAGCCGAAGCAGGCGGCCGAGCTGGGCATCGCGGACATCCTGTTGGAGCCGGCGGACTTCCTGGAGCGGTCCCTGGAGTGGGCCGCCGGCGTGGTCCGGGGTCAGGTCACCGTGACCCGGCCCGAGGTCGACAAGGACATGTGGGCGGGCGTGCTCTACTTCGCCCGGGAGACGCTGAACCAGCGGCTGCACGGCGCGGTCCCGGCCGCGTACAAGGCACTCGACCTGCTGGAGACGGCGAAGGACGGCGACTTCGCCGCCGGCACCGCCGCCGAGGACGAGGCCCTCGCGGACCTGGTCTTCTCCGAGGAGCTGCGCAGCGGTCTGTACGCGTTCGACCTGGTGCAGCGGCGGGCCAAGCGCCCGGCCGGCGCACCGGACAAGGGCCTGGCCCGCACCATCACCAAGGTCGGCATCGTCGGCGCGGGTCTGATGGCCAGCCAACTGGCGCTGCTGTTCGCCCGCCGCCTCCAGGTGCCGGTGGTCATGACCGACCTCGACCAGTCCCGGGTGGACAAGGGCGTCGGCTACGTGCACACCCAGATCGAGAAGGCCGTCACCAAGGGCCGGATGGACAAGGGCACCGCAGCCAAGCTGTACGGCCTGGTCAGCGGCACGGTCGACAAGAGTGCCTTCGCCGACGCGGACTTCGTCATCGAGGCGGTCTTCGAGGACCTGGGCGTCAAGAAGCAGGTCTGGGCCGAGCTGGAGAAGATCGTCTCTCCGGAGGCGGTGCTCGCCACCAACACCAGCTCGCTGTCGATCACCGAGATGGCCTCCGAGTTGGAGCACCCGGAGCGGGTGGTCGGCTTCCACTTCTTCAACCCGGTGGCGGTGCTGCCGCTGCTGGAGATCGTCCGGGGCGAGCGCACCGACGACGTCACCCTGGCCACCGCGTTCGCCGTGGCTAAGCAGCTCAAGAAGTCGAGCGTGCTGGTCAAGGACGCTCCGGCGTTCGTGGTGAACCGGCTGCTCACCCGCTTCCTGGGCACCGTCTTCGCCGCCGTCGACGCCGGCACCCCGTTGGACGTGGCGAACAGCGCACTGGACCCGCTGGGCCTGCCGATGCGTCCGCTCGCCCTGCTCCAGTTGGTCGGGCCGGCCGTCGCGTACCACGTGGGCGGCACCCTGCACGCCGCGTACCCGGACCGGTTCGGGGTCAGCGAGAACCTCAAGCGGATCGCCGACTCGGGCCAGCCGATCGTGGTCGACGACCAGGTCAACGATGAGGTCGCCAAGCTGCTGGTGGTGGGTGACCAGCCGTTGACCGCCGAGCAGGTACGCCAGAACGCGCTCGACGCGCTCGCGCAGGAGATCCGGCTGATGCTGGACGAGGGTGTGGTCGCCGAGGCGCAGGACATCGACCTGTGCATGATCCTGGGCGCCGGTTGGCCGTTCCACCTGGGCGGCGTCACGCCGTACCTGGACCGGACCGGCACCTCCGAGCGGGTCACCGGCCAGCGGTTCCTGCCGCGCGGTGCGGCGAGCCTGCCGGCCTGAGGAGATAGCAGCACCACCGTCGCGGTGGTCGGACCGTCCCTCGTGGACGGGACGGCCACCGCGACCGTTTGTGATCAGGTGATCGCCGCGTGCGACCTCCGCAGGGACAACGGCGAGCTCCGCGCCGGGTTAGGATCACGCGTTTTGCACCCCCATCTTGGAGCTGACTGATGTCCCAGCCGCCGGCCAATCCCTACGGCCCGCCGCACGATTCCCCCGACCCGTCGCAGCAGCCGGGTCAGCAGCCTGGCGGTTGGCCGCCGCCGCAGCAGCAGGGACACCCGCAGCAGCCCGGTGGCTTCCCGCCGGCGCAGCCTGGCTTCCCACCGGCCCAGCCTGGTTTCCCACCCGCCCAGCCGGGCTTCCCGCCCGCGCAGCCGGGCCAGCCGTACGGTGACCCGAACCTGGCCGGCGGCCCGCCCCCGGTGAAGAAGTCGAACGTCGGCAAGATCGTGCTGATCGTGTTGGCCGTGGTGCTGGTGCTCTGCCTCGGTGGCGTGGCGATCACCTGGTTCGTCGTCAAGGACGACGTGGGCGCCGTGGTGGACGCCAGCAAGACCCGGGTGGTCGCGCCGGCCACCCTCGCCGGCCGGCCGAAGCTCACCAACCCGGAGCTGCAGACGGCCGCCGAACAGGCGGTCAGCGGGATGAAGACGGCGGCCGGGAACGAGACCAGCACGGTCGCTGCCTTCTACGGCGACCCGACCAAGCAGGACCTCGTCATGATCACGGGCGTCTCCGGGCTGCTGTCGGACCCGAAGAAGGAGCTCGACGCCTACGTGAGCGGCCTGTCCAAGCAGCTGACGGTGGGCGAGATGACGGCCGTCGACGCCGGCCCGCTCGGCGGTGAGGCGCGCTGCGGCGACGGCAAGGCCGAGACCGTGCCGCTGGGCATCTGCGTCTGGGCCGACCGGGGCAGTCTGGGCATGGTGGTGATGTACTTCAAGTCCGCCGACCAGGCGAAGGCCGAGTTCACCACGATCCGGGGCCAGGTCGAGCAGCAGTCCTGATCCGTACGAAGCCGGGGCCCCGGCCACCTTCGGGTGGCCGGGGCCCCGTGCCGTACATCGACGGTCAGGCCGGTTCGGCCACCGCTGCCGCGGCCCGTGCCGCCGCCGCGGCCGCCCGCTCGGCGGCGTTGCCGAGCACGCAGAACTCGTTGCCCTCCGGGTCGGCGAGCACCACCCAACCACCGCCCGTCGGGCTGACGTGGTCGGCGACGAGCGTCGCGCCGATGCCGAGCAGCCGCTCGACCTCCTCGGCCCGGGTCCGGTCAGCGGGTTGCAGGTCCAGGTGCAGCCGGTTCTTCACCGTCTTGCCCTCGGGCACCGCGATGAAGAGCACCTCCGGGCCACCCGGTGGCAGGAGCATCGCCTCCGGGTCGCCGGGGAAGTCGTCGGGCTGCCGGGGGCAGTCAAAGACCTGCGACCAGAAGCCGGCGAGGGCGTACGTGTCGTGACAGTCGATGCTGATGTTGTGGATCGTCGAACTCACAGTGGTCCTCCACGGTGGCGACGTGGTGCGGCCCCGTTTCCGGGCGCGGCGCACCACGCAGGAACTGGTTTCCCCTTCGAGAGTGGGCGATCAGCGCCCGACCCGTACGGGGACGCTCCGCCTCCGGGACGTCAGCCGACGCTGACCCGGGGCGCGGAGCCAACATTGGTGGACATCGACGCACCCCCTTCCCTCTCGAGCTGACGACGCGATCCTGTCATCGGCCGAGCGGGGTGCGCAACCCCGTTCAGCCAGCGCTGGGCACCGTCCCGGGCACCGCCGGAGCGTCCGCCGACGGCAGGGTGACAGTCACCTCCAGGCCACCGCCGGGCTGCGCGACCACCCGTACGGTTCCGCCGTGCGCCGTGCAGACCGCCCGGACGATGGACAGCCCCAGGCCGGAGCCGCGGGCGCCGGTGCGTTCCCGCCCACCACGGCGGAACGGCTCGAACAGCCCCGGCACGTCGGCCTGGTCCACCTCGAAACCGGTGTTCCCCACCACCAGCCAGGACCGGTCGCCGTCGGTGCCGGTACGCACCCAGAGCCGGCCGTGCAGGTGGTTGTAGCGGACCGCGTTCTCGATCAGGTTTCCGGCCAGCCGGTCGAGCAGTCCGGGGTCGCCGACGACCGGCGCGGACTCGAGCGACGTCTGCACCCGCAGGCCGATCCGTTCCACCTCGCGGCGCATCGCCGACAACGCGTTGGCGGTGCCCGCCGCGAGATCACACTCGGTACGCCGACCCAACTGCCGCCCGGCCTGCGCCTCACTGCGGGCCAGCACCAGCAGCGCGTCCACCAGGCCGTTGGCCCGCTCGGAGGCGTCGCGGACCACTGTCGCCATCCGTCGGTACTCGGCGGCGTCCGCGTCGTCGTCGCTGAGCGTCACGTCGATCTCCGTCCGCATCACGGCGAGCGGGGTACGCAGCTCGTGCGAGGCGTTCGCCACGAAACGTTTCTGGGCCTCGAACGCGGACGCGATCCGGTCCAGCATGGCGTCGAACGTCTTGGCCAGCTCTGCCACCTCGTCGTCGGCCCCCGAGTAACCGATCCGCTGGTCCAGGGTCGCCTCACCGAGCCGCTGCGCGGTCGCCGTGACCTGGTGCAGTGGGCGCAGCGCCCGGCCCGCCACCGCGTACGCGCCAGCCACCCCCACCACGCTGATCGCCAACAGCGCGACCAGGCCCTTGGCCAGCAGCTCCCCGGAGGCGGCATCGACCAACTGCCGCTGCCACTGGGCGGCGTCCATCTCCCGACCGTCGGAGAGCAGCACGGTCGTGCCGGGCACCAACTCGTCGGTGGGTCGCAGCGCGTCGCGGACCAGCAGCCAGGCCAACAGCACCAGGATCGCTCCGGCCCCGACGAGCAGCACACCGTTGAGCAGGGTCAGCCGCAACCGCAGGGTGGGCCGCAACCGCCGGCTCATGCCCCCACCTCGGCGGTGCGGTAACCCGCGCCGACCACCGTCTCGATCAGCGGCGGGTCACCGAGCTTCTTGCGCAGCGTCATCACGGTGACCCGGACGATTGTGGTGAACGGGTCGGTGTTCGCGTCCCAGACCCGTTCCAGCAGCTCCTCACTGGAGACCACCGCGCCGCGCGCCTTGAGCAGTTCGCAGAGCACCCCGAACTCCTTGTTGGTGAGCTCCACCGGCACGCCGGCGCGGGTGGCCACCCGGCGGGCCGGATCGAGCACCAGGTCGGCCAGTTCGAGCACCGGCGGCGCGGCCGGGGTGGCCCGGCGGCCCAGCGCCTGCACCCGGGCGACCAGCTCGTCGAAGGCGAACGGTTTGGGCAGGTAGTCGTCCGCGCCGAGCTGCAACCCCTCCACCCGGTCGGCCACGGTGCCGCTGGCCGTGAGCATCAGGACCCGGGTCAACGCACCGGAGGCCGCCAGGTCGGCGCAGATCTGGTCGCCGTGCACGCCGGGCAGGTCGCGGTCGAGCACCACCACGTCGTACCGGGTGACGAACGCCGCCTCGTGGCCGGCGTCGCCGTCGTACGCCACGTCGACCGCCATCCCCCGCTTGCGCAACCCGCGTGCGATCGCGTCGGCGAGGTTGCGCTCGTCCTCGACCACCAGTACCCGCATCCCGGCCTCCTCGCTGCTGACCACCGCCAACCTAGTGCTGGCCGGCAACCCATCGTCCCTCGCCGCCCGCGCCGGCCCGCGTTGCGGGCCACCGCGGCGTACGCGATGCTGGCCGGCGGCACCGAGCGACGGACGGACCTGGCATGACCACTGCGGCACCACCCACCCGACGGGACATCGCCTACCGGGGTTTCCACCTGCCGGCCGACACGGCCGGCGGCAGCGGCGACGGCCTGCTCGCCAACGGTCGAGGGCTGGCCCTCGACGGCGTCGCCCAGCGAGGCACCTGGACGTCGCCGCCGGTACCTGTCGGCTTCGCCGTCGCCGAGGTGGTGCCGTCCTGGACGGCGGACACCCCGGACGGCTGCTGGATCGAGGTCGACCTGCGGGGCTGGCACGACGACGCGCCCAGCACCGACTGGTACCGGCTGGCCCACTGGGCCGCCGACGACCACGCGGTACGACGCACCTCGCTGCCCGGACAGCGCGACAGCGCCGCCCGGGTCGACACCGACACCCTGATCGTGACCGGAGCGACGGTCACCGGTTGGCAGGCGCGGGTGACGTTGTGCCGGCCCGCCGGTAGCCCCGCCGGCCCGGTGCTGCGCAGCGTCGGCGCGGTCGCCACCGGACCAACGAGCACTGACCAGGGGTACGCGCAGGAGGCTGCCTCGTCCGCCGCCTGGGGCCGGGTGCTGGACGTGCCGCGCTACTCGCAGCGGCTGCACGCCGGCCAGTACCCGCAGTGGGGTGGTGGGGGCGACTCCTGGTGCAGCCCCACCTGCACCTCGATGGTGCTCGCCTACTGGGGTGCCGAGCCGGCGCCGGACCGCTACGCCTGGGTCGAGCCGTCCGGCCCCCGTCCGGTGGTCGTGCACGCCGCCCGCCACTGCTACGACCACGCGTACGCCGGGGCCGGCAACTGGCCGTTCAACACCGCGTACGCCGGTCTGCACGGGGTGGACGCGTTCGTCACCCGCCTGCGGTCGCTGGTCGAGGCGGAGGCGTTCGTCGCCGCCGGCATCCCCCTGATCGTCTCCGCCGCGTTCCGAGCCGACGAGGTGCCGGGGCTCGGGTACGACACCCGAGGGCACCTGATGGTGCTGGTGGGCTTCACCGTCGACGGCGACCCGGTGCTCAACGACCCGTACGCCCCGGACGACGACGCGGTCCGTCGTACCGTGCCCCGGCGGGGTTTCGAGACGGTCTGGCAGCGCGGCAGCGGCGGGGTGGCGTACGTGCTGCGACAGGCGTCGGTGCCGCTGCCCCCGCCACCCGCCCAGGCCAACTGGTGATCAGTCGGCCAGTTTCCAGAGCTGGTAGGAGTTGGCCGCGGCGGCACTGCACACCAGGTAGCCGGTGATCGCCTGACACTCCCCGGTGGCGTCGCGCAGCACGTCCACGATGTGCACCTCTCCGGCGCCGATGTCCAACGCGCCGACGAGCACCCCTCCGTCGGGATGCCGGCGGATGCCGATCAGCCGGCCGCCGACACCGAGTTGGTACAGCTCCCACTTGCCCAGGTCGGCCAGCTGCCGGCCGGTCAGCGCATCGAGCACGATGTACTGCTCCATCGGACCGAAGCCGCTGATGTTGGCCATCAGACGGCCCTCGTACGGCCAGCCCCACAACCAGCGGTCGCTGCGCCAGCGCACGTCGCCGGTCGCGGGGTCGAGCGCCTGCAGCTCGTTGCCGCCGGTGCGGAGACACAGGACGGGCCCACAGTCCAGGGCGAACTCGATGGGGCCGCTCCTGCGTGTCCAGCGCCGATCCAGCCGATCCAGCCCGTACGCGTTGATCGTGCCCGAGCCTCTGTCGATGGCCAGCAGCAGGTCGTCGATCAGCTCGATTCCGAGCGGTGCACCGCCGGGTGGGCGCATCCCGGCACGGGCCAGCGCCGCGCCGGTGGTCGCGTCGCGGACCTCGACCAGCCCGTTCCCCTGGTTGAACACCAGCCGGTCCACCCCGTGCCCGGTGTCCCGGATGCTGATCTCGGCGGTGGTGGGGGGTAGCTGCCAGCGCACGGTGCCGCAGCACGGATCGACCGCGCGCAGATTGGACGGTAGCGTCTCGCCGCCGCTCCGTAGCAACACGTTGCCGTCGGCCAGCTTGGAGACGGTGCCCGGCTGCTGCCACCGGTACGCCCCGGTCGCCCGGTCCAGTGCGACGGTGAGTGTCTCCCGACCCTCCGGGCCGATCTCGTACCCGGTGGCCAGCAGCATCCCGGCCAGCGACGTCATTCCCCAGTACCGGGCCTCCGCCGACAGCGGCGCCTGCCAGACCGGCTCGCCGTCGGGCAGCCGATACGCGGACAGCCGCGCCTGCCGCGTCGAGGTGTTGATCGGTGCCATGAGCAGGAGAAGGTCGCCGTCCACCATGACGTCGGACCCACGCTGGGCCGCCAGCGTCACCGGGGTTCGCCGGGGCGGCGACACGGCCGCGCTGGTGAGCGTGACCAGCGCGAGCAGCACGACCAGCGCGCAGCGCAGCGGGCGACCGTGGGCGCGGGGCGGGCGGGGCACCGGCTTCGGGTCCGCGTCGTGCCACAGTTCGCCGAGGTCGATCACCGGGCCGGTCATCGCGTCAACCACCACAGCGCGGTCGTGCCGTCGAGGCGCTGACAGAGCAGGACGGGCAGGGACGCCTGGCAACTGCCGGCGATGCCCGGCAGCACGTCGACGATCCGCGATCGGCCGGCCACCAGATCGAGTTCGGCGACGACCATCCCACCGCCGTCGCCCCGCCGCACACCGACCAGCGGATCGTCCGGTCCGAGCACCGGCAGCAGGACCCACGCACCCAAATCGATGCGCACCTGTCCGGTCGCCGCGTCCCGCACCGTGTACCCCCGGCCGGGACTGGCCATCAACAACCGGCCGGACCGGACGTCGGCCAGGTTGTCCTGGCCCGCTTCCGACCACCGCACCGCGCCGGTGACCGGGTCGAGCACCTGCAGGCCGCCGGTCTGCGGCACCGCGCAGAGCAGACCACCGCAGGCGAGCACATGCGACACCAGCGTCACCTCGGAGGTCCACCGTGGCTCCAACTCGGCCAGCCCGAAGGCCACCAGCCGGGTGCTGCCGGGCGGGACGAGCAGCAGCAGATCGTCGACCACCTGCACCCGCTGGTACGCCGACCGGTCATCGGGCAGCGTGTCCATGCTGCGCAGCAGGTGGCCGGTGCCGGCGTCGTACACCTGCACCTCGCCGGTCGGCTGCAGGAGCACGAACCGGTCGACCTGGCCCTCGGCATCGAGATGGGAGGTGGGATTGGCGGCCGGCGGGATCGGCACCGACCAGAGCACCCGGCCGGTGTCGGGCTCGACCCCCCTCATCGCGCCCGACCCGTCCTCCCGTACGTCGGTCAGCAGCAGACCGCCGCCGGCGGTTGGTTGCAGGGCCCCCGGCTGCTGCCAGCGTTGCCGGCCCGTGGCGCCGTCGAAGACGGTGGTCTGGAACAAGCGGTTCGGGGCGTTGACCGCCGTCGCCAGCACCAACCCCCGTTCGACCCGGACGTCGAGGTAGTCACCGGTGCGGGCCAGCGACGCCTGCCACCGCCGCCGCACCGCGGTTCCGGCCGGTGCCGGCTGGGCGTACGCGGTCAGGTAGCGGTCCCCGTCGGGTATCGGCGGGTCGACCACGAAGACGCCGCCTCCTGCCAGGTACGCCGTGGCCGTAAGCGACGCCGGCACCAGGCTCATCGTCCGCTGCGGTGACGGCGTGGCACCGGCCAGCACCACCAGGCTGAGCACCAGCACCGCCGCGCCGCGCAGCGGGCGACCGGCGGCGCGCGGGCGACGAACCGGAGGCGTCGACGCGGGCTCGTCCCGGATCTCGCCCAGCTCGATGATCGACAACGACCGTCCCTCCGTCACCAGATAAGGCTGGCCGACGAGTAGCCGTGCGGCAAACCGACCGTCAGCGCACCGGGCCGGCAAAAGCGACGGAACCCCGCCTGTACGATGGCGCGTCGTGGCCGTGCCGGTGGTAGACCCTTCGCTGAATTCCCTGACCGACGTCGACCCGGCCGAGGCCGAGTCGACACGGCGGCCTCGACGCCGCCCGGCCCGAGCCGACCTGTTGGCCCTCGGAGCCTATGTGCTGCTTGGCGTCTTCGTCTGCCTCAACTACTGGGGTGACGTCACCGGCCGGGTCTCCTCGCACCTGCCCACCGATCACAGCTGGTTCGAGTGGCTGTTCGCGCACGGCGCGTACTCGGTGCGGCACCTGGAGAACCCGCTGTTCACGGCCCGTCAGAACGCCCCGGACGGGGTGAACATGATGGCCAACACCTCACTGCTCGGGGTGACCCTGCCACTGGCCCCGCTGACCATGCTGCTCGGCACCCAGGTGATGTACGCGCTCTACCTGGGCGCGGCGCTGGCGGCCACCGCCGGCACCGGCTACTGGATGCTCTCCCGCCACCTCGTGCGCTCCCGGGCGGCGGCGTTCGTCGGCGGCGCGTTCCTCGGCTTCGCGCCGGGAATCATCCACCACGCCAACGGCCAACCGAACTTCGTCTCCAACTTCCTGCTCCCGCTGATCGTGGTGCGGGTGCTGAGCCTGGGTGAGCCGGGCCGCTGGCGGCGCAACGGGCTCGTGCTCGGCGCGCTGGTGGCGTACCAGATCTTCATCAACGAGGAGATGCTACTGCTCACCGCGCTGGCCTGCCTGGTCATCGTGCTGGCGTACGCCGTGCAGCGGCCACGGGCCACCCGGGCCGCCGCCGGCACGTTCCTGGCCGGGCTGGGCGTCGCCGGCGGGCTGGCCCTGCTGCTCACCGCGTACCCGATCTGGTTCCAGTTCAACGGCCCGCAGTCCTACCGCGGCCTGCAGGGTGGTGTGTTCCACAACTGGGGCGAGGACCTGGTCGCCTTCGTCACCTTCGCCCGGGACACCTGGGCCGGTGACCCGGCCGTGGAGAAGACGATCGGCCTGACCGAGCAGAACACCTGGTTCGGTTGGCCGCTGGTGCTGCTCTCGGTGGTGGCTCTGGTGCTGCTCGTACGCCGCTCGCTGGCCACCCGGATCGTCGCGGTGCTCATCGTGGTGTTCAGCGTGGCCGCGATCGGGCCGTGGGTGCGGTTCAACGGTGTGGAGACCGGGGTGCGAGGCCCGTGGTCGTACGTCTCGGACGACCTGCCGCTGGTCGAGATGATGATGCCGACCCGGTTGACGCTTGTGGTCGCCGCCGCGGTGGGCGTACTGCTCGCGTTGACCTGGGATGCCGCGCACCGCCAGGGGCGCCCGGTGGCCGACCGGCCACGGGTGCCGGCCCAGCGCACCGCCGAAGCGGCCCCGGCTACGTCGGCGGAGCCCGCCGAGCCGGCCGAGCCGGCCGCGCCGGCCGCGCCGGCCGCGGCGCGCCGTCGGTGGCTGCGCCCGGTGGGGTACGCGGCGGTCGCCCTCGCCGTGCTGCCACTCTTCCCACGGCCGCTGCCCGCCCAGCAGATCGACCCGCCGCCGCACTTCATCACCGCGGGCGGCTGGCGGCCCTACGTGCCGGCGGGCCGAACCCTGGTGCCGGTGCCGATCCCGAGCAACGTGCACGGCCTGCCGACGCTGCGGTGGAGCGCGCTGACCGGGCAGGAGTTCCCCGTGCCGGGCGGCTACTTCATCGGGCCGAACGAGCTGGGTGAGGGGGTCTTCGGTGCGCCCAACCGACCGACCAGCTCCCTCATCTACTCCACCATGGACAGTGGCACGGTCCCGGCGCTGACCGACGAGAACCGCCGCCAGGCCGTCGAGGACCTCCGGTTCTGGCGGGCGTCGGTGGTGGTCCTCGGGGCGCACCCCCGCGAGGCGGTGCTCCGTGAGCTGGTCACCGCCCTGCTCGGGCCACCGCAGCGGGTCGACGACGTCTGGGTCTGGGACGTCCGCGCCCTGGTGGGTTAGTCGAAGACCACGCCGTCGGTCGGCTCAGCCGACGCGGTCCCGGACGTCCCACAACCAGCCGCCGTCGACCGGTCGACCCGGGCCGAGCAGGTCATCGACGGTTCGGCGGACCGGGTCACCGTGCTCCAGTTGGCCGAGGACGACGATCGCGGCACGCCAGTGCCGCAGGTCCTCGACGGCCTGCCGGCGGTCGGCGTCGGTGAGCACCGGCACCGCGCCGGTCTCGGCGACCTGCCGGAGCAGCACCGACGTAGGCCGGTCCGGTGCGCCCCAGCGGGCCGCCGGGTCGTCCGGGCCGCTGGGGCCGATGAAGTAACCACCCGGCGCGGAGAATCCCAGAGCGGCACGGGCGGACCAGAGCATCGCCGGGCTACGCCCGGCACCGGTGACCGGGGGTACCGCGACCACCGTCCGGCCGGGCGGCACCAGCGGACGCCAGCCGCCGGCGGCGACGAACGCCGGCACCGGCGCGACCGGTACCACGCGGATCGGCGTCGGGGTCAGGGGCAGCAACGCGGCGGCGACCGCGCCGGCCCACAACAGCCGCACCGGTAGGCCCGGCGTCGTGGTCGGCCCACGCACGGCCCGGACCCGGTCCAGGGACAGCGCCACCAGCACACCCAGCACCGGTACGCAGACCAGCGCGAACCTGGCCGGCACCGCGAGATCGAGCAGCGGCAGCCCGCCGAGCAGCCGGTACGGCCCTGGAATGCCTGTTGCTTCCCCGTCCACCCGCAGCTCGCCGCCGAGCGAGAGCAGGGCGAAGACCACGCCACAGACGGCCAGTGCCCGGACCAACGGTCGTCGCCACTGCCAGATCACGATCACCACGGCGAGCACCAGCAGACCCGGGCCGAAGAACGAGTTCTCCTCGGTCGGGTTCGGCGCGAGCAACCCCGGCAGCCAGTCGTCACCCAGCACGGTCTGCCGGGCCGACGCGGTGAACGAGGCGACGTCCAGTTGGAAGGCCTGCGTGGCGAACGCCATCCCGGCGTAGTGCTGCGGGCCATGGAACTGGAACCACAGCGGGTACGCCAGCGCCACCACCGCCACGCCGGCCGCCACCGAGAGCCGGCCGAACAGGGCCGGGGCGAGCCGCCGTGCGGCCACCCGGTCGGCGAGCGCGTAACCGAGCGCGAAGACCCCGGCCGCGAGCGCCAGGAAGACCAGCACCTCCTCGCCGATGAAGACCTGCCAGACGAGCAGCAGCCCCAGGCCGACGCCCGGTCGCCACACGCCGTTCCTCGTCGTACCGGAGGCGGGCCGGAACACCAGGGCGAGGATCGCGGGCACCAGGAACTGGGCGGCGATGTGCAGGTGGGCGCCCGCCTGAGCGATCATGCCGGGGGCGAAGCCACAGATCAGCCCGCCCACCGCAGCGGCGGCCCGGGTGCCGACCAGCCGGCGGCGCAACAGCACATACCAGGCGACGGCGGTCCCGGCGAGGCAGCAGACGACCGCGACGCAGAACGCCACCTGCGAGCCGAAGAGCAGGGTGACCGGGGTGAGCGGGACACCCAGGCCGAGCACCGAGGTGTTCGCCATCAGGTTGACCCCGTCGGGCGCGTTCAACCCGGTGCTGTAGAGCGGGTTCTCCCCCTCGACCACCGCGTGCGCCGCGTGGGCCAACATCCACTCGAAGAGGATCTGGTCACCCGCCTGGTGGAACAGCCGCCACGGGCGGCCCCACTGCCCGCTGGTCAGCACCACGGCGAGGCCCAGATAGCCGGCCACCACCAGCGCGTCCCGCAGCCACGCCGGACGGGACGCGCCGACCGTCGCCGGGGACGAGGTGTTCGGGGACGTCGTCCCGGTGGTCATCAGACCGAACGGTCGCTGAGCGTCCGGACGTCCCAGACCCAGACATCCAACTCCTGGCGGCCCGGGCCGACCAGCTCCTCGACCGTACGCCGCAGCGGCTCGGCGTTCTGCTGCCGCACCGGCAGCACCAGGATCGCCGCCCGCCAGTGCCGCAGCTCGTCGGTGAAGCGCCGACGCTGCCGGTCGTCCAGTTTGGGCGTACGGCCGGTGGTCGCCACCTCCTCCAGCATCTGGCCCACCCCGCTGGGACGACCGCCGAATCGGCCCGCGTCACCGGTGTTGCCGTTGCGGGGCGCGAGGAAGTACCCGCCGGGGATCTTGAAGTCGAGGTTGGTGGCCGCCGCCCAGCGCATGCCGTGCGTGTTACCCATGCTGGGCACCGGAATCGGCACCAGCGTCTGGTCCGGCCCGACGTACGCCCGCCAACGGTCCGCCGTGATGAAGTCCGGCACCGGCGGCCGGGAGACCATCCGCAGCGGCATCGGTGCGATCGGCAGCAGCGCGAAGGCCAGGCCCGCGGCGGTCAGCAGGTGGACGGTGCGGCGGTCGGCCGGACGCAGCGCCCAGGCCCGCTCGACGGCGAGCGCGAGCAGCAGACCGATCACCACGCTGGTGATCAGCCCGAACCGGGTCGGCACCACCGCGTCCAGCAGCGGCAGGTGGACCAACCACTGCCACGGCCCGGTGATCAGCTCCCGGTCCCACCAGGAGACCCGCTCGCCGAGGGAGAGTACGGCGAAGAACACGCCGGTCACCGCGAGCGCCCGCACGATCAACTCCCGGCGCAGCCAGACCACGATGCCGATGGCCAGCATCGACAGGCTCCAGCCGAAGAAGGCGTTCTCCTCCGAGTAGTTCGGCGCCAGGTTGATGTTGGCTCGCTGGTTGCCGCCGAGGGTGGGCGAGCCGGGGGCGAAGAAGGCGGCGATGTCGTTGCCGTAGTCCTGCACCGCGTCGCTGAGCCCGTGGTAGGCCATCGGCCCGGCGAACTGCACGTAGAGCGGGTACGCGAGCAGCGACCCGGCCAGCAGCGCGCAGGTCACCACGCCGACGCCCAGGGGCCGCCACGCCGCCCGCCACCGGGCCGGCTCCTGGGCGAGCACCGCCAACAGGAAGACGCCGCAGGCCAGCGCCGTGAAGAGCAGGATCTCCTCGTTGATGAACGCCTGCGCGGTGACCAGCAGAGCGAGCAGAGCCCCGTCCCGAACCGGCTTTCCGGAGCGGGTGAGCACCAGCACCCGCCACACGATGAACGGCAGCAGGAACTGGCTGATGATGTTCGGGTGCCAACTGGCGTGCGAGAGCATCGCGGGCGAGAACCCGCAGAACCAGCCGCCGACCGCCGCCGCGAGCGGCGTACGCACCAGGTGCCGGGAGAGCATGAGGTACCAGGCCATGGCGGTGCCGGCGAGACCGAGCGTGACCAGCACCACGAAGGAGACCGCCGGCCCGAAGAGCAGCGTCACCGGGACCATCGGGATGCCCAGCGCCAGCACGGCCGTGTTGGCCATCAGGTTGACGCCGTCCGGGTAGTTGAACTGCTCGGTGTAGAACGGGTACTCGCCATGCAGCACCACGCGTACCGAGTGGGCCAGGAAGAACTGCACCTGGGCCGGGTCACCGGTGTAGAGCGAGGCCACCCGGCCGGACGGGTCCAGCCAGATCCGGCTGGTCACCCAGAGCGCGGCGAGCAGGAACAACCCGCCCACCGCCAGGTGCTGCCGACGCCGAGTCCACCGACGCCACCGCGCCCGCGTCGGCACCGCGCTCTGGGCCGGCGCCTCGGGCTCAGCCGGCGCCTCGGGCTCAGTCGGTGCTTCAGGCTCGGCCGGGTTCGTGGTGGGGGCGGTCAGCGCGGGCGGGCCTGCGAAGAGACCGGCCGGTGTGCGGTAGCTCACCAGCTCGGCGGAGTCGGCTGCCGCCTCCGGGTGCGGCGCGGGCAGGGCGCGGGACTCGGCAGGCGTCACAGTCGGCGGAGTCTACCGGAGCAACCAAAACGTCCTAAACCCCCGGTGGTGTCCACTGTGGTTGGTCGGGTGCCGGCCAGCTGAGGCATTGCATCGGACATCTCGTACTATGGCGCTTTCCGACAGCGACGGCGAGGCGATCGGGGGCGGGCCAGGTGACTCCAGGCCGTCGGTACGGCAGGGCGCTTCCCGTCCTGCTGAGCGCGCTGCTGGCCACCACGGCCTGCGGTCCGGTAGCCGAGCGGAAGCCGCAGGACCTGCGGGTCGGGTACGACAGCCTGGACGGCACCCTCGCGGTGTGGCCGCCCCGCGGCGACCTCTCCGGGGACCCCACGGCGACGGCTGCGGTCACCGCGGCGGTCCGGGGCTGGCGGTCGCCGGCCGACGACCGCGCACACCTGCCCTCGTCCGGCATCCTCTTCTCCGGTCGGGTCGACGGCGCCCCGGTGGCGCTGGTGGCCGCCGACGTTCCCGGCGAAAGCGCGTCCTGGCTGCTGCAACTGACCCGCGAGGGCGACCGGTACGCGGTGACCCGCGCCACCGAGTACACCGACCCGGGTTACCTCGTCTACTCCGACGTGCTGCCGGTGCAGACGGCCGGTGGCCGGCGCTACCTCGTCTCGGCCCGGGTGCAGACCCTCCTCGGGCCACAGGACCGGACGTTGGCCATCGCGGACGGCCTCAGCGCACCGGTCGACGTGCCGTCCTGCACGGCCGTCGGGGTTACCGCGACCCTGCGAACCACGGAGTCCCTGCCCCGTGGGCGGGCCGCCGACCGGCTGCTCGACCTGGGCACCGGCACCGTCGACCCGCGCTACCCGCTGGTCCGCGACGAGTCCGGCACGGGCCGGCGGGCGCTCACCGGCCTGGACACCTGCGTGCTGGCCGGCGATCGGGGCCCGTTCGGCAGCATCCCGCGCCGAATCGGGGACCGGGATGCCCCGCGTTCGGTGCCGACGTCCTGGCCGATGGCGAAGCTCACCGTGCGCTCGCTCGGCGAAGTCGCCCTCGGCGGCGGCGAGGCGGCCGAGTTGCAGCAGCTCAGCTGGGACACCGACGCCGGCGCGATGACCGCGGTGATCTACCGACCGGCCGACGGGAGCGCGCCCGTCGTCTCACCCGCCGACCGGGCCACCCCGTTGCAGGCGTACCAACTGCCGGTGCCCGGCCAGCCGCTGGTGGTGCTGAGCTGGCGGGCCACCCGGGACAGCTCGCTCTCCGTCCCACCGGGCACTCCCCTCCTGGTCGAGCGCCCCGGCCTGGTGGTCATCCCCACCCCGTCCCGCTCCCAGACCTACAGCCTCGCCAACACCGACAAAACCCACTACCGCTCAGTCTCCCCCCGCTAACCCCCGCCCCCCACTCCCCCGCCCCAGCGATCTTGCACTTTCTGCGCCGACAAATCGGGGCTCAAGGCGCATCACGCCAACCGAAAGTGCAAGATCGACGGGGCAACGAGGCGGAACGAGGCGGCACACCGCCGCGCCGCACCTTGGCCCGGTCGATCATGGAGTTGTGGTGCCTCGCAAAAGGCGCGAACCACCAATCACCGCCCACCATAAGTCCTTGATCGACGAGGGAGGGTGGGCGGGGCTAAACGACGGCGGGCGTCCCGAGGGACGCCCGCCGTCGTTCGTTCTCGTCAGTTCTGCGCGGCCGCGTCGCTGGGGGTGAGGCGGTCCGGGGTGGCGTCCAGGCCGGAGATCCAGCCGGTGACGTTGCGCGCCACGTCCTGGGCGGTCAGGCCCAGGTCGGCGAGGATCTGCGCGCGGGTGCCGTGCGGGTGCCAGTCGGCCGGCACACCCAGGTCCTTCAGCGGCACCCGGACGTCGGCGTCGCGCATCGCCTGGGCGAGCGCGTCGCCCACCCCGCCGACCCGGACGCCGTCCTCGACGCTGACCACGAGCCGGTGGCGGGCGGCCAGGTCGACCAGCTCCGCCGGGACCGGACGCACCCAGCGGGGGTCGACGACGGTGACGCCGTAGCCCTGCTCGGCGACCCGGGCGGCCACCTCCATGCCCAACTGGCCGAAGGAGCCGACGGCGACGAGCAGCACGTCGGTACGGGCGGACTCGGCCAGCACGTCGACCGGGCCGACCCGGCGCAGCGCCGGCAGGTCCGCGGCGACCGCGCCGGTCGGGAACCGCACCACGGTCGGGCCGTTGTCGATGGCCACCGCCTCGCGCAACTCCTCCCGCAGGGTGGCGGCGTCGCGGGGAGCGGCGATCCGCAGGCCCGGCACCACCCCGAAGACCGACATGTCCCAGATGCCGTAGTGGCTCGGCCCGTCCGGGCCGGTGATGCCCGCCCGGTCCAGCACGAAGGTCACCGGCAGCTTGTGCATCGCCACGTCCAGCAGGACCTGGTCGAAGGCGCGGTTGAGGAAGGTGGCGTAGACCGCCACCACCGGGTGCAGGCCGCCGAGCGCCAGCCCGGCCGCCGAGGTGGCGGCGTGCTGCTCGGCGATGCCCACGTCGTACACCCGCTCGGGGTACTTGCGGGCCAGCTTGGCGATGCCGGTCGGCTCGGCCATCGCGGCGGTGATGCCCACCACGTCCGGACGCTCGTCGGCGATGGCCAACAGTTCGTCGGCGAAGACGTGCGTCCACTTCACCGACGGGGCGGCCAGCAGCGCGCCGGTCTCCACGTCGAAGGCGCTGCCGGGGCCGTGCAGGCAGTCCGCCTCGTCCTCCTCGGCGGGACGGTAGCCGTAGCCCTTGCGGGTGACCGCGTGCACGATGACCGGGCCGCCGAAGTTCTTCGCCGCGCGCAGCGCCGCCTCGACCGCCGTCACGTCGTGCCCGTCCACCGGGCCCACGTACTTGATGCCGAGGTCCTCGAACATGGCCTGCGGGGCGACCGCGTCCTTGATGCCTTTCTTGACCGCGTGCAGCACCTCGTACATCGGCCGGCCGACCAGCGGCGTGGAGCCGAGGGCGTCCTTGACCGTGTCGAGGACCTTCTCGTAGCCGGGGTTGAGCCGCAGCGAGGAGAGGTGGTCGGCCAGCCCGCCGATGGTCGGGGCGTACGAGCGACCGTTGTCGTTGACCACGATCACGAGGGGGTTGCCGGCGGTGGCGATGTTGTTCAGCGCCTCCCAGCACATGCCGCCGGTCAGCGCGCCGTCACCGACCACGGCCACGACGCTGCGCGCCTCACCGCGCAGGGCGTACGCCTTGGCGAGGCCATCGGCGTAGGAAAGCGCGGTGGAGGCGTGCGAGTTCTCGATGAGGTCGTGCTCGCTCTCCGCCTGGCTCGGGTAGCCGGAGAGGCCACCGCGCTGGCGGAGCTTGTCGAAGCCGGCCTGACGGCCGGTAATGATCTTGTGTACGTACGCCTGGTGGCCGGTGTCGAACAGGAGCCGGTCCCGGGGGGAGTCGAAGACGCGATGCATGGCGAGCGTCAGCTCGACCACACCGAGGTTGGGCCCGACGTGCCCGCCGGTACGGGAGACCTTGGTGATCAGGAAGTCCCGGATCTCGGCGGCGAGGACGTCCAGTTCCTCGCCGGACATCCGCTTGACGTCCTGCGGACCGCGAACCGTCCCCAGCAGCCGGCCGTGGTTGGCCGTGTCCTCTTCAACGCTCATGACCGGAGAGTCTATCGGCCGCCCGGTACTCCGCAGCCGGGCCCGGAGCACCGCGCACCCGGGCTGGGCGGGGAGTGGGCAGCTGAGCACCCGGTCAGGCGCTGGCAACAGCGCCGACGCGCGGTCTGCTACCGCTCGTCCGGCGGAAGCAGCAGCCCGACCTGCTCGACGTGCTGCGTCATCGGGAAGAGGTCGAAGCCCCGCAGCGCCGCCAACCGCCAACCGAGGTCGGCGAAGGTGCGCACGTCCCGGGCGAAGGCGGCCGGGTCACAGGCCACGTACGCGACCGCCCGCGGGCCGGCGGCGACGATGTCCCGCACCACCTGGGCTCCCGCGCCGGAGCGCGGCGGGTCCAGCACCACCACGTCGACCGGGCCGGTGATCCGTCGGCGGGTCAGCGCGGTCTCCACCCGGGCGGCGACCACCTCGATCTGCGGCAGGTCAGCCAGGTTGGCCCGGGCCGCGTCCACCCCGTCCCGGCTCGATTCGACCAGGGTGATCCGGGCGTCGCCGACCCGGCTGGCGAGAGCCGCGGCGAACAGCCCGGCGCCGCCGTAGAGGTCCCAGGCGGTCTCGCCCGGCTGCGGGTCCAGCAACTCCAGCACCGCCATGGAGAGGGCGTCCGCGGCGGCCGGGTGCACCTGCCAGAACGCGGACGCGGGCAGCGTCCAGTCCCGTCCGGCGGCGACCTCGCGGACCTCGGTCGGGCCACTGACCGGGGTGGGCTCCCCGTCGCGGATCTCCGTGACGGTCACGTCCCCGCCGGTGCTGGCGATGGTCTCCACCGCCTCGGCGGCCGGCCAGCGCGCACCGGTGGGAGTGAGCACCGGCAGCTGCTGGATGGCCGGGTGGGCGATCCGGCAGCGGTCGATCGGCACCACCTCGTGCGAGCGGTGCTTGAGCAGGCCGGCCCGGTCCGCGGCGTCGACCGCGTAACGGACCCGGGAACGCCAGCCGAGCAGACCACCGGGCAGCGCCTCGACCCGGACGCCGAGCCGGTCCAGCTCGACGTCGGTCAGCCCGCCGAGGCGGACCAACTGTTCGCGGACCACGGCGGTCTTCCAGGCCAGTTGCGCGGCCGGGGCGACGTGTTGGAGGTCGCAGCCCCCGCAGGCACCCGGCTTCGCGTACGGGCAGGGCGGCTCGACCCGGTCCGGCGAGGGCTCCAGCACGGTCACCGCGTCGGCCCGGACGAACCCCCGGTGCACCTCGGTGACCTCGGCGATCACCCGCTCACCGGGCAGCGCGTGTCGGACGAAGACCACCTGCCCGTCCACCCGGGCAACACAGTGCCCGCCGGGGGCGACCGCGTCGACGGTCAGCTCGACCCGGTCCGTCTCGGCCAGGCCCCGTTCGAACGCCAACGAGGCCGACGCCAACGAGGCAGCCGAGGCCGGTGCCGACGGCGTCCGGGGTGTCGCGGTGCGCTGACCGGCCGACTCAGTCACGGGTGTTCCCCATCGTTTCGCTGTTCTCGGGCCCGCCCTCGCCGGGCGGCGCGGAGGCCACCGGCGGGGCGGCGACCAGGGGCGAACCGGTGCTCCGGGGACCCCGGGCGGGCGTGCGGGACAGCGTGGCGTCCAGCCGGTCCAGGTTCTTGCTCGCTGTCGACGCGAGCTGCCACGGAACGCTGACGACCATTACCCCCGGTTCGAAGAGCAGCCGACCCTTGAGGCGCAGGGCGCTCTGGTTGTGCAGCAGGTTCTCCCACCAGCGGCCGACCACGTACTCCGGGATGAACACGGTGACCACGTCCCGGGGCGACTTGCGGCGGGTGGAGGCGACGAAGTCCAGGATCGGGCGGGTGATCTCCCGGTACGGCGAGTCGATCACGGTGAGCGGGATGGCCATCTCGCGGCGCTCCCAGTCGGCCTGCAGGTCCCGGGTGTCCTTCTCGTCCACGTTGACGGTCACCGCGGTGAGCGTGTCCGGCCGGGTGGCGCGGGCGTAGGCGATGGCCCGCAGCGTCGGCTGGTGCAGTTTGCTGACCAACACGATCGCGTGGTTGCGGGCGGGCAGCACGGCCCGGCCCTCGTCGGGCGGGGTCAGCTCGACGGCGATCCGGTCGTAGTGCCGGCGGATGGCCAGCATCAGCACGTAGATCACCGCCATCGCGGCGATAGCGATCCAGGCGCCGAGCAGGAACTTGGTGATCAGGACGATCACCAGCACCGCGCCGGTCAGGCCCGCGCCGAACGTGTTGATGGCCCGCGACCGGTGCATCCGGCGGCGCGCCTCCGGGTCCCGCTCGGTGCGCAGGTGCCGGTTCCAGTGCCGGATCATGCCGGCCTGGGAGACGGTGAACGAGACGAAGACCCCGACGATGTAGAGCTGGATGAGTCGGGTCACCTCGGCCTGGAAGCCGACGATCAGCACGATCGCGAAGAGGGCCAGGAAGACGATGCCGTTGGAGAACGCCAGCCGGTCGCCCCGGGTGTGGAACTGGCGGGGCAGGTAGCGGTCCTGGGCGAGGATGGAGCCGAGCACCGGAAAGCCGTTGAACGCGGTGTTCGCCGCCAGGAAGAGGATCAGGGCGGTCATCCCGGCCACCACGTAGAGCAGGATCGACCCGGAACCGAAGACCGTCTCCCCGAGCTGGGTGGTGACCGTCTTCTGCACGTACCCCTCGGGGCCGGAGATGATCTGGAGGGCCGGGTCCTCGACGAACTGCAGGTGGGTCAGCCGGGACAGCCAGATGATCCCGACCAGCATGCTCACCGAGATGGTGCCGAGCAGCAGCAGGGTGGTGGCGGCGTTGCGGCTCTTCGGCGCCTTGAACGCCGGCACCCCGTTGGAGATCGCCTCGACACCGGTGAGCGCGGCGGCGCCCGAGCTGAACGTCCGCAGCAGCAGGAAGATGAGCGCGAAACCGGTCACGCTGTGCTCGGCCTGGATCACCAGGCCGGCGCTCGGCGCGCGGAGGTCGTCACCCATGACGAAGACCCGGAACAGCCCGGTGAGCAGCATCCCGCCCATCACGATCACGAAGCCGTAGGTGGGGATGGCGAACGCGGTGCCCGACTCGCGCAGCCCCCGCAGGTTGACCGCGCTCAGCAGGACCACCGCGCTCACCGCGATGAGGACCTTGTGGGTGGCCACGAACGGCACCACGGAGCCCAGGTTGGCCACCCCGGAGGAGACCGACACCGCCACCGTGAGCACGTAGTCGACCAGCAACGCGCTGGCCACCCCGACGCCGAACTTCGGCCCCAGGTTGACCGTGGCCACCTCGTAGTCACCGCCGCCGGAGGGGTAGGCGTGCACGTTCTGCCGGTAGCTCGCCACCACGGTGAGCATGACCACGACCACGGCCAGCGCGATCCACGGCGAGAAGACGTACGCGGAGGCACCGGCGATGGAGAGGGTCAGCAGGATCTCGTCAGGCGCGTACGCGACGCTGGACAGCGCGTCGGACGCGAACACGGGCAGCGCGATGCGCTTCGGCAGGAGGGTGTGCTGCAGCCGGTCGGACCGGAACGGTCGACCGAGAAGAAGCCGCTTCAGCAGCGAGGTGGGACTGGCCACGAACGCCAAGAGTACGACCACCACGGCGGGGGCGCGGGGGTGGGCGATCACCGCTGCTCCAGACGGCGGGGTACGGTCGGTCCCCGCTCGCCACCGGGACGTGGCAGGCTCGCACTCGTAAGGCCACCGGCAGCGGGAGCGGGAGCGGTACCACCTTTGGGAGGGACAGCGTGCACGTCGTGATCATGGGGTGTGGTCGGGTCGGGTCGACCCTCGCCCACAGCCTGGAGTCCCGAGGGCACTCGGTGGCGGTGATCGACCAGGACGCCGACGCCTTCCGCCGGCTCGGCCCCGACTTCGCCGGGATCACGGTGACCGGGGCCGGTTTCGACGGCGAGGTGCTCCGGCAGGCCGGCATCGAGCGCGCGGACGCCTTCGCGGCGGTGTCGAGCGGCGACAACTCCAACATCATCTCGGCCCGGCTGGCCCGCGAGACGTTCGGCGTGTCCCGGGTCGCCGCCCGGATCTACGACCAGCGCCGCGCGCAGGTCTACGAGCGGCTGGGCATTCCCACCGTGGCGACCGTGCGGTGGACGGCGGACCGGATGCTGCGACACCTGGTGCCGGAGGGCAACGTGGAGATCTTCCGCGACCCCACGAGCACGGTGTCGATCGTCGAGGTGCCCGTACACAAGGACTGGATCGGCCGACCGGTGCGGACGCTGGAGGACGCGACCGGCGCACGGGTGGCCTACCTGATCCGCTTCGGCATCGGCACGCTGCCCACCGGCTCCACCGTCCTGCAGGAGGGCGACCAGGTGTTCATGCTGGTCAGCGATGACATCGTGGCGACGGTCACGTCGGTGGCGGCGACGCCGCCGGAAGGAGGGCACTGAGCCATGCGGGTCGCCATCGCGGGCGCGGGCAACGTGGGCCGCTCGATCGCCCAGGAGTTGATCGACAACGGCCACCAGGTGATGCTCATCGAGCGTCAACCCAAGATGCTGCGCCCGGACCGGGTGCCGGCAGCCGACTGGGTGCTGGCCGACGCGTGCGAGGTGGCCAGCCTGGAGGAGGCGAACATCGCCGGGTGTGACGTGGTGGTCGCGGCGACCGGCGACGACAAGACCAACCTGGTGCTGTCGCTGTTGGCCAAGACCGAGTTCGCGGTGCCCCGCGTGGTGGCCCGGGTCAACCGGGCCGAGAACGAGTGGCTGTTCACCGAGCAGTGGGGCGTGGACGTCGCGGTGAGCAAGCCGCGGGTGATGGCCGCGCTCGTCGAGGAGGCGGTCACCGTCGGCGACCTGGTCCGGCTGATGACCTTCCGACAGGGCGAGGCGAACCTCGTCGAGATCACCCTGCCGCCGACCGCCCCCTACGTCGGTCAGCCGATCCACGCCGTGCCGCTGCCCCGCGACTCCGCCCTGGTGGCGATCCTGCGCGGCAAGCGGGTCCTGGTGCCCAGCCCGGACGACCCGATCGAGGCCGGCGACGAGCTGATCTTCGTTTGCACCGCCGAGGTGGAGGACGAGGTCCGCGCGGTGATCCTCGGGCCGGACAGCGTCGAACGGACCCGCGGCTCACGCTGACCCGACGGGCGCGCCGAGCGGCCCGGCTGGCCCGGCGTCGCTCAGGCGCTGGGCAGCGGGGACGGCGGCGACTCCCGGGTGACCCGGCGCACCGTCCAGACCGTGATCAGCAGCAGCAGCGCGTACGGCGGGTAGCCCAGCGCCAGCCGGGCCACGCCCAGGGCGGTGTCCTGGTGGGCCAGGTACAGCCCCGCCTGCACGCCCACCTTGGCCAGCCAGACCACACCCCAGAGCACGGTCAGCTGGGTGAAGGTGCGCACCAGCTTCGGGTCGGCCCGCCACTCCGAACGGCCCTTGGCCACCAACACCGACCAGATCCAGCCCACCAGCGGCTGCCGGATCGCGGCCGAGATCAGCAGGGCGACCCCGTACCCGATGCCGTAGAGGATGCCGGGGAGGTAGAAGTCACGCTCGTCGCCGGTGCGCCACGCGATGGCCGCGCCCACACCGACGCCGAAGAGCCCGTTCACGGCGTGCCGGATCGGCCGGCGCTGGGCCAGCCGCACCCCGGCGATCAGCACCGCGACGGAGACCGAGGCGATCACCGCCGGCCGCAGCTCGCCGATGATGTTGGCGAGGACGAAGACCACGACCGGAATGCTGGACTCGACCAGCCCGCGCCAGCCGCCGAGCTGGTCGGCCATCTGCTCCGCGATCGTCGGCAGCGGCTCGTCGTCGTCCTGAGGACCGGTCTCCGGCTGTGCCGCCCGGTGCTGTCCCGTCGTCATCGCCGGCCTTCCGTCCGCAGTGCCGTCACTTGGGCGAATCCAGCTCGTAGTAGGGGTTGTAGATGACCTTGCGGTCGTCCCGCACGGCCACCCGGCCACGGGCGGTCAGGTGCCGGCCAGGCTCGATCCCGGCGATGTGCCGTCGACCCAGCCAGACCAGGGTGACCACGTCAGTGCCGTCGTACAGGTCGGCCTCGAGGGTGGGCAGGTTGGTGCGCGGTGTGTAGACCACCGTGCGCAGCCGCCCGGCGACCGAGACCAGCTGACCCCGGGAGCACTGCTGGGCGGGGATCCCGCCGCACTCGGCGCTCTCCCGACGCAGCTCCTGCGCGTCGATCTCGGCCTCGCTGGCGGTGAACTTCTGCAGGATGCGCCGCAGCGACACCCGGCTCTCGTCGGTCGTCATGACCTCCGCGTCACCCTCTCCACGCTCGCCGTCCCCGGCCGGCCCCGGCGGCGCCGGAACCGTGCCGCCAGCGTACGCCGACGGGGCTGGTTCCGGCGGGCCGGTGCGCTCGGGTCAGACCTGACGCGGCGCGGCGGCGGCGTCGCCCGCCTCGGCCTCGGCCTGGTCGGCGATCTCCTTGGGCAGCCGCAGCGGCAGCGGCTCGCGGACCGGCTTCGCCTCCTGCCCACGGTCGACCACCAGGCCGTCCAGGCACTCGACGAGCGGCCCGGCCATGGTCGGGTCGGTGGCCACCGGGCCCTGGAACACGCCACGGACCATCCAGCGCGGCCCGTCGATCCCGACGAACCGCAGGTTCGTCGAGCCGTCCGGGGTACGCACCTGGGCGTGCAGCTCCGGGCCGTACTCGCCGGAGACCTCCTGGGCGTTCGCGCCGTCGCGGAGCAGCGACTGCCGGATCTCCTCGCGCACCTCGTCCCAGATCCCCTCGGACCGGGGGGCGGCGAAGACACCCAACTGGAGCGCGTTGTCGCCGTGCACCAGCACCACCTGCTGGACCACACCCTGCGGGTCGGCCTGCACCCGGACCTCGACGTCGGCGATCGCCGGGATGTGCAGGCTGCCCAGGTCGAGTCGCTGCACGTCGTCGTAGCTCTCGGAGATGTCGTACGGGCCGCGCTCCAGCGTCGGCGCCGCATCGCCCTGGTCCGGGACCTCGGTGGCCCGCTCGTCACGGGTCTGCCGCTCGGCATCGGCCCGCTTTCGGGAGAAGATCACTGCGCCTGCCCTCCGCTGTTCACACTCACCCTGCCACCTCTTCCGTCTGCCCGCGGCCCAGCTCGTTCGGCCGCCGCTCGACCCGGTCCTGGCCCGTCGGCGACGGCACCAGCCCGGCGTGCCCACCGGTGGACCCGTGCCCACCGGCCCCGCGCCGGGACGCGGGCAGCTCGACCACCGGCTCGAACCGCGCCCGTGCGACCTGCTGGACCACGAGCTGCGCGATCCGGTCGCCGCGGGAGATCTTCGCCGGCACATCCCGATCATGATTGATCAGGTTGACCAGGATCTCACCCCGGTAGCCGGCGTCGACCGTACCGGGCGCGTTGAGCACCGTCACGCCGAGCCTGGCCGCCAGGCCGGAGCGCGGATGAACCAGCCCCACGTACCCCTCCGGCAGCGCGATGGCCACGCCGGTGGGCACCAGGGCACGGCCGCCGGGCGGCAACTCCACGTCCGCGGCCGCCACCAGGTCGGCCCCGGCGTCGCCAGGATGGGCGTACGTGGGCAACGGCAGCTCCGGGTCGAGCAGCTGCACGGGCACGGGTACGACGTCGGTCACGGGTCCCCTCTTCCGTCCGGTTCGCGGGGTGACCCTGCCATCCTGCCGGTTCGTCGAGCCGCCGTGCGCCGTACCCTCGCAGGAGTGAGCATGTCGCCCTCCCCGTCCGCCGATCAGCCGCCGGACGCCGCCCGCTCGGCGTACACCGAGCGGCTGGATCTGCCCTGGTGGTTGTGGCTGGCCGGGCTGGTGGCCGCCGCGTTGCTGGCCGTCGAGATCTGGATGGGCGCCTCCGGCGTCCGCGCCTGGCTACCGTTCGCCGTGCTGGTGCCGCTCACCGCGGTCGGACTGTGGTGGCTGGGCCGGATCCGGGTCGGGGTGGCCGACGCCGAGCTGCGGGTGGACGACGCCCGCCTGCCGGTCCGTTTCGTGGCCGACGTGGTGCCGCTGGACGTGGCCGGCCGACGTGAGGTGCTCGGCGTCGGCGCGGACCCGCTCGCCTTCGTGGTGCAGCGACCGTGGATCGGCGGCGCCGTGCAGGTGATCCTCGACGACCCCGCGGATCCGACCCCGTTCTGGGTGGTGAGCACCCGCCACCCGGTCGAGCTGGCCGAAGCGGTGCTGAGCGCGCGCGACGCCCTGGCGGCGTCCCAGCCAAGGGCAAGCGAGCCGGGCTGATCCGACGGCGCCGGGTCCGTTCGGGTGCCGGTCCGGCGCCGAAGGCCCCCGTGCCGGTCCGGCGCCAAAGGCCCCCGTGCCGGTCTGGCGCCGCGGCCGCTCAGGTGCCGGTCGGCGGGCCCGGGAGGGCCGTCGGTGGCGCGGGCCGGGCGATGCCCCGCCGACGCAGGTCGACCTGGAGTTGGTCGGCCATCTGCTGGGTGGCCCGGCGATTGAGGAAGCTGGCCACCGCCGCGCCGGTCAGGAACGGCCCGAGCGTGGTGAGGTTGCGACCGAAACGCCGCAGCAGCATGTCCCGCAGCTCCTTGCGGGCGGCGGTGCCCAGCACCGCTCCCACTCCCACACCGGGCACCATCGGGTTGACGCCGCGCTGAGTGGCCCAGGAGTGCACCAGTGCGACCGCCCGTTGGCTGCCGCCGGCCGGTAGCGCCACACCATGGATCTCGTGCAGCTCGCCGACCAGTTTCAGCTCCACCGCCACCACGGCCACGGTCTCGGCGGCCAGCAGCACCGGCGCGGAGAGCAGGGTCGGGGCCACCGCCCACTCGACGGCGGCGACGCCCCCACCGGCCGCGCCGATCGCGGCGGTGGTCCTCGACGCGTTGCGGATGAGCCTGTCGGCCAGGGCGGCGTCGTCCAGGCCGGGGAAGTGCCGGCGCAGCGTGTCCAGGTCCCGCACCGGCACGTGCGGGGCGATCTCGGCGACGGTGTCGACCATCCACCGTACGGCGGCGCGAGGCTTGAACAGGTCGGAGATGCCACGCGCACGGGCCTGCCCGACCATCCGGGTCAGCAGTTGGCGGCGTCGGGCCGGCGCGATGTCGTCCGCGGTCAACGCCGCGACGGTGGCACCGAGGTCATCCGTGCCACGCGTGACACCAAGGCCGTCCGTGCCGCCATCGGTGGTGCCGCCTCGATCGCTCATCGGACCTCCCGGTGCTGTGGCTACCCGCTACGAGTCAAGCAGGTACCCACCGCTGCCGCATGCCTACACCGGCAGCGGCGGCCCCGTTCAGGAGGCCGCCGCTGGTGTCGTGGCTGTCAGACGCACTCGCGGCAGATCAGCTCGCCGTTACGCTCGACCGCCAGCTGGCTACGGTGGTGGACCAGGAAGCAGCGGGCGCACCGGAACTCGTCCTGCTGCATCGGAAGCACCTTGACCGTGAGCTCCTCGTCGGCCAGATCGGCACCGGGCAGCTCAAAGCTCTCGGCCACCTCGGCCTCGTCGACGTCCACCGCGCCCGACTGTGAGTCGACGCGCCGTGCCTTGAGCTCTTCCAGGCTGTCCTCGCCGAGGTCGACCTCGTCGCGACGCGGGGCGTCGTAGTCGGTGGCCATCGGTTTCACTCTCCCATATCGATGTTGTCGCTTCCGGTTGTAACGCCGGACGACGCTGTTTCGGTTCCGCTGGCCGGCCACCACTTGTGTCGGGCACCCGACCCGAGGACCGAACGGATCGAGCTCGCCGGGGCGACTCCCCTGCGAGCGCGGAACCTTACCCCCCCTTGGGCGAGGCATGTATACCGCCCTTGCGGCTGAGATGTACGCCCCCGCACGCGAAGTTGTTCCCAATGTGATTCAGGCGACACGAAGATAGGGGTAGTAGTACCCGGTTCGCGGTCGGCGCGCCGGCATGTCGGGCTGTTTCCACGCGACGGCCGGACAACCGTTAACCTCAGCGGCGTATTCGACGGCCGACGGCCTGAGCGATCGTTCCTGGCCGTCACCACCCACCTGAGGTCCGGGGAGTGCCCTGATGAGTTTTGCGCGAGTGCGAGCACTCGTCGTCGTCGGCCTGCTGGCGATCATCGCCCTGGTCTTCGTCGTCGTGGCCGTGGTCCGCGACAGCCAGGGCAACGCGGGCACCGCGGCGGGTTGCCCCGAGGGCTGGCCGCTGGCGGATCTGACCCTGCGCGAGCGCAAGGACGTCAAGATCAACGTGTTCAATGCCACGGATCAGCCCGGTCTCGCCGGTACCGTCGCCGACGAGTTCAGCAATCGGCAGTTCCAGGTCAAGAAGACCGGGAACGAGAAGAAGGTCAACAGCGTCGCGGTGCTGCGGTACGGCCCGAAGGGCGTCGGTTCCGCGCACCTGCTCCAGGCGTACTTCCTCAACAACGCCACCCCGGGCTACGACCCGAAGCGCACCGACGACACGGTGGACGTGGTGCTGGGCAACGGCTTCCAGCAGCTCGCCACCACGACCGAGGTCAACCAGTCACTCGGCGACTCGGGCCCGCCGGAGGCACCGAAGGGCTCCTGCCCGTCCCCACCCGCCAAGTGACGGCGTAACCGGCCCGCCGCAGGTCGGCGATCGGGCGGCCATCAGGTCCACCGGCCTGGTCCACCCGTCGGGTCAGCCGGCCTGGTCCACCATTCAGGTCCGCCGGCCGGTCAGGAACCGCCGGTCAGGGTTCGTACGGTCAGGGTCCGCCGGCGGCGTCCAGCGCGGCCAGCCGATCGTGCAGCGGCGCGAAGAGCGCGGGCGGGGCCGCGACCACCAGATCCGGCCCCGGCGGCCGACCGGCCAGGCCGGCGACCCGAACCCCCGCCTCGGCGGCCACCAGCCCGCCCGCCGCCAGGTCCCAGGCCGCAAGACCCTTCTCGAAGTACGCGTCGAGCCGCCCCTCGGCGACCAGGCAGAGGTCCAGCGCGGCGGCGCCGAGCCGGCGGATGTCCCGTACGTGTGCGATCAGCCCGGCCACCACCTGCGCCTGGTGCGTCCGGCGGGCGGCGTCGTAGCCGAAGCCGGTGCCGACCAGCGCCTGCCCCAGGTCGGCCTCGCCGGAGCAGCGCAGCCGGACACCGTCGCGCCAGGCCCCGCCGCCGGCCGTGGCGGTCCATTCCTCGCCGGTGCTCACGTTGCGCACGACGCCGGCGACCACCACCCCGTCCACCTCGGCGGCCAGCGAGACCGCGGAGTGCGGCAGCCCGTACAGGTAGTTCACCGTGCCGTCGATCGGGTCGACGATCCAGCGCACCCCGCTGCGCCCGGCACCGGAGGCGTCCTCGCCGTACTCCTCGCCGAGCACCGAGTCCTCGGGACGCAGCGCGGCCAGGGCGTCGAGGATCTGCCGCTCGACCGCCCGGTCGGCGGCGGTGACCACGTCGGTGACGGTGCTCTTGGTGGCGGCGACGACGACCCCCTCGGCACGCATCCGGTACGCGGTGTCGGCCGCGTCCCTCGCCACCTCCACCGCGATGGTCAGCAGCTCCGATGGCGTCGTAGCCGAGTTGGTCATGATTCGCCTCTTTCCGCACTCCGGGTGCATGTGGATGGGTGGAACTACCGACCCGGCTTCCGAAGATCATCGTTCCCCACGCCGCGTGACGGCACCAGACCAGGATCTTTGGTGCGTGGCATCCACCGCGAGATGGGTGCACCTGCGGCTCGGGCGGCCAACCTTCGCCAACATGCCCCATTAGGTCCGGTAATGTCGCTTAAGTGCTTACCGCCCCCGTCCGTGCTCGGCTCGCAACCGTTGCCCAACCGCGACCTGATGGGGGCGCCACCCGCCGGACCGTCAGGGACCTCGGTGATCCACACGCGCACCCTCGCAACCGGCCCGCTGACCTGGGACTGCCTGCTCAAACGGCAGTTCGGACACGATCTGCGCGCCGCCAGGCTCGACGATGGGCGCCCTTCGCCGGCCGCGCGGCTATCATTACCGCGAAGCCCATATCTCCGCCGCACCGACGGTCCCCACCGGCGGTACGCGGTGCGGAGCAGGATGATCGCCGCAGACGGCGTTACAATTCACCCCTGCCCACGCGGCACGGACCGCCGACCACCGGCCGGACCGTGACACGAGGGTCCCTCAACCACATCGCCCGGCACGGTAACCCTCGCTGCGCTGGACGAACCCGCCGTGCCCGCTCTTCGCCTCCGGAAGGTCATTCGTGACAGAACCCCGCCAGCCCGGCGCCGACGTTCGCTCGCTCACCGACACCCTGATCGCCCACGCGCAGAGCGCCGGTGGTCAGCTGACGTCGGCTCAGCTCGCGCGCACCGTCGAGTCCGCCGAGGTGACTCCGGCCCAGGCCAAGAAGATCCTGCGGGCGCTCTCCGAGGCGGGAGTGACCGTCGTGGTGGACGGCTCGGCGAGCACCCGTCGCCGTGTCGCCGCGGCCCGCTCGACCACGCCAGCGTCCCGGGCCACCACCGCCAAGACCACCAAGAAGGCCGCCGCGCCGGCGCCGAAGCAGGCCCCCGCCGCCGACGACGCTCCGGCGACGCCGGCCCCGCGCAAGGTGGCCGCCCGCAAGGCGACCGGCACCGCCGCTGAGGCCGGCGCGGCGACGCCGGCGAAGGCGACCCGGTCGACCCGAGCCACCAAGGCGACCGTGGCCGCGGCTGCCGGAGCCAAGCCGACCAAGGCTGGCGGCAAGGCGAAGGGCGAGGGCGCCGAGGGCGAGATCGACCCGGAGGAGCTGGCCGCCGCGATCGAGGACGTGGTGGTCGAGGAGCCGGCCGAGCTGGCCCAGGCCGCCGAGACCGACGCCGCCGCCTCGGCGACCGACAACGACTTCGAGTGGGACGACGAGGAGTCCGAGGCCCTCAAGCAGGCGCGACGCGACGCCGAGCTGACCGCCTCCGCCGACTCCGTCCGCGCGTACCTGAAGCAGATCGGCAAGGTTCCGCTGCTCAACGCCGAGCAGGAGGTGGAGCTGGCCAAGCGGATCGAGGCCGGGCTCTACGCCGCCGAGCGGCTGCGGGCTGCCGACGAGGGCGAGGAGAAGCTCGTCCGGGAGATGGTTCGTGATCTGGGCTGGATCTCCCGCGACGGCGAGCGGGCCAAGAACCACCTCCTGGAGGCGAACCTCCGACTGGTGGTGTCGCTGGCCAAGCGCTACACCGGCCGCGGCATGGCCTTCCTCGACCTGATCCAGGAGGGCAACCTCGGTCTGATCCGGGCCGTGGAGAAGTTCGACTACACCAAGGGCTACAAGTTCTCCACGTACGCCACCTGGTGGATCCGGCAGGCCATCACCCGCGCCATGGCCGACCAGGCCCGCACCATCCGCATCCCGGTGCACATGGTCGAGGTCATCAACAAGCTCGGCCGCATACAGCGTGAGTTGCTCCAGGATCTGGGCCGCGAGCCCACTCCGGAGGAGCTGGCCAAGGAGATGGACATCACACCCGAGAAGGTGCTGGAGATCCAGCAGTACGCTCGGGAGCCCATCTCACTGGACCAGACCATCGGCGACGAGGGCGACAGCCAGCTCGGCGACTTCATCGAGGACTCCGAGGCCGTGGTCGCGGTCGACGCGGTGTCGTTCTCGCTCCTCCAGGACCAGCTCCAGCAGGTGCTGCAGACGCTCTCCGAGCGTGAGGCGGGTGTGGTACGTCTGCGCTTCGGCCTGACCGACGGCCAACCTCGGACGCTCGACGAGATCGGCCAGGTCTACGGGGTGACCCGGGAGCGGATCCGGCAGATCGAGTCCAAGACGATGTCCAAGCTGCGTCACCCGTCCCGGTCGCAGGTCCTCCGGGATTACCTGGACTGAGCCGGTTTCGTCAACCGAACGTGTCGTTTTGACCACCTGGCGTGCAACACCAGATGGTGATCGTCCGGATGCACGAATGTGATCGTTGACGTGGCACCCTGGGTGCACGGCACACTGTCCCTTCCAGGTGTGACCTCGGTCCCCCGCGGGCACACAGGGAAGGCAGTGCCTAGTAAGGGTGTTGCACGATAGGTGAGCAACGACCGAAGAGATTGTTCATCGGTGACGACCAGAGGAGGAAGGCGATGACCCCGACCCTCACGCCGCCGCCCGAGACGGTGGCGCCCCCAGCCGCCGATGAACGGTGCGACCGCTGCAATGCTGCCGGGAAGCTCCGGATCACTCTGGCGGGTGGGAGCGAGCTGGTGTTCTGCGGGCACCACGCGAACAAGTACGCGGAGGATCTCGTGAAGATCACCGAGCGGTTCGCAACGGAGCCCGATTTCAGCTGGCGTGGCGCCGATCTGATGGCGAACTAAATCCGCAAACCGACATAGCCGGCCGGAGGCACCCAGAGGGTGCCTCCGGCCGGCTTTTCTGTCCCCACGTCCTGCGCCCCACGTCCCGCGCCCCGCGCCCCGCGTCGCGCGTCGCGCGTCGCGCGCCAAGATCTCCGCAACTTCCCCGAAGTTGCTGCCTCCGACACGCCAGAGACAGCAACATCCCTGATACTGCGCGGATCTTGATGACAGACACCGCCCCCGAGAGCAGGCGCGGGGTCTGGTGCGCCCACCGCCGCCAAGGTCACGCTCGAACCAGGATGTAGTGGCCTCACCGACGCACCGAGGCCACTACATCCTGGTTATTGCACGATCTTGGAGTCGGGATGCCCCATAGAGGGCACCGCGCGGCCGTTCCGGCCAGGCAATCCTCGGCCCAACCCCAGGGCAACCGTGATCCACTCGGTTTCCCGGAAGTCGCGCGTTCCACCTCGTCCGGACACCGCGATTTCAAGGAAACCGAGTGGATCACGCGCGTGCACGGCCACAGACCACCCCCGCAAGCACGGACGCGCACCACTCCCCAAGTCAAGGCCCAGGCCAGTCGGCGCCGCCCAACCCGGGCGTCGCCTGGCCTCGGCGGTGCCACTGGGGTGGACGCGCCTGAAGGGCCACCCGGTGACGATGCGATCCCAGGCCGGCCCGCCGATGGGCAGGCCGCCCACTGGGCCCGTCCATCCCACCGGCCTGGACGGGCCTGAAGGGCCATTCGGTAACGATGTGATCCCAGCCGGCCCACCGATGGGCGGACCGCCGATGGGCCCATCCACTGATGGGCCCGTCCACCGATGGGCAGGTCTAGAGGGTCTGCACGGTGGCGATGCGTTCCTCAAGCTGCTCGATGGTGGCCTGGGCGCTCGGCGGGCCGCCGCAGAGCCGGCGCAGTTCCGCATGGATCTTGCCGTGGGGCTGGCCGGTGCGGTGGTGTCGGGCGGCCACCAACGCGTTCAGTTGGCGCCGGAGGGCCACGCGACGCTGAGCGGCGCTCATGGGTGCGGGTGGCGCTGCTGTGGGCGCAGCGGCCGGCTGAGCGGCCCCGTCGGCCGTACGACGGCGTTGGGCGGCGAGCTGTGCGGCCTGTCGCTTGGTCAGCAGCAGCGAGACCTGATCGGCGGTCAGCAGGCCGGGCAGACCGAGGTATTCCTCTTCCTCGGGGGTGCCGGCCTGGGCCGCGGTGCCGAAGGACGCCCCGTCGAAGATGACCTGGTCCAGCTCGGCGGTGGCCGAGAGCGCCGCGAACCGCTTCTCCAACTCCCCGCTGGCCTGGTCGTCGCGCTGCGCGCGTTCCAGCAGCTCGTCGTCGAAACCGTCGGCTTCCTTGGGTTTGCCGAGGACGTGGTCGCGCTCGGTCTCCATCTCGCTGGCCAACCCGAGCAGGTGCGGCACGCTGGGCAGGAAGACCGACGCGGTCTCCCCGGGCCGGCGGGCCCGGACGAACCGGCCGATCGCCTGGGCGAAGTAGAGCGGTGTGCTGGCGCTGGTGGCGTAGACGCCGACCGCCAGTCGCGGGATGTCGACCCCCTCGGACACCATCCGCACCGCGACCAGCCACCGCTGGTCGGACGCCGCGAACGTCGCGATCCGCGCGGACGCGCCCTGGTCGTCGGAGAGCACCACGGCGGCCTTCTCGCCGGTCACCTGCTCGATCAGCTTGGCGTACGAGCGGGCGGTCTGCTGGTCGGTGGCGATGATCAGACCACCGGCGTCGGCCATGCCCGCGTTGCGCAGCACGGTGAGTCGGGCGTCGGCGGCCCGCAGCACCTGTGGCATCCAGTCGCCGGCCGGGTCCAGGGCGGTACGCCACGCCTGCGCCACCAGGTCCTGGGTCATCGGTTCGCCCAGCCGGGCCGCCAGCTCCTCCCCCGCGTTGGTACGCCAGCGGGTCTCCCCGGAGTACGCCAGGAAGAGCACCGGCCGGACCACGCCGTCGCGGAGCGCGTCGGAGTAGCCGTACACCGAGTCGGCGCGGGAGCGCAGCAGCCCGTCTCCGCCCCGCTCGTAGCTGACGAACGGGATCGGGTTGTCGTCGGAGCGGAACGGTGTCCCGGTGAGCATCAGCCGGCGTACGGCGGGTTCGAAGGCGTTCTTCACGCCGTCGCCCCAGGACCGGGAGTCGCCGGCGTGGTGGATCTCGTCGAGGATGACCAGGGTGCGCCGGGTCATGGTGCGCCGCCGGTGCACCTGCGGGGCCATCCCCACCTGCGCGTAGGTGACCACCGCGCCGTGGAAGTCGGCCGCGGAGTGCAGGTCGGCGTTGCGGAACGCGGCGTCGAGTTGGATGCCCACCCGGGCCGCGGCCTCGGACCACTGGTTCTTCAGGTGCTCGGTCGGCGCGACCACGGTGACCGCTTCCACGGTGCCGTCGCCGAGCAGCTCGGCGGCGATCCGCAGGGCGAAGGTGGTCTTGCCGGCGCCGGGGGTGGCGACCGCGGTGAAGTCCTCGCTGCGGCGACGCAGGTATTCCACCAGGGCCTTGCGCTGCCAGGCGCGCAGCGCCGGGAACGTCTCGAGCACCGGCGTCCGGGCTGCCACGCGAAGCTCCTCTCCGACCGCACGATGGCGGACCCCGGGCGAGGGCCACGAGGATCCGCCGCCCATGAAAACGCCTCCGCGCAGAAGCTGCCGCGAAGGCCGACTCAGCATAACCAGCACGGGCCGCCGGGCCCAGGCGACGCCACGCTGGTCACAATCCCGCACCCGACCGAACAGCGGCCCGACCCTCTCACCACTCCCGGTCGGCGCGTGGATCCGCCCCGTCGGCACGCGACGGACGTAACGGGGCCACCGGCGCGGACCAGCGTCGACGCAGCGCGATCAGGCGCAGCCCGAAGACCAGGACGGCGGCGGCGGTGAGCGGTGCGGGCCCGGTCTGCCCGGTGACGTACAGCAGCGCCACCAGGACCGAACCGGCCAGCGCGGCCAGCGCGTAGATCTCCCGGCGCAGCACGACCGGGATCTCGGCGGTGAGCAGGTCCCGGCCGAGCCCGCCGCCGATCGCGGTGAGCATGCCGATCAGGCAGGCACCGACCGCCGGCACCCGGGCGTCGAGCGCCTTGAGCGTGCCGGTGACGGTGAACAGCGCCAGGCCGGCCGCGTCCAGCACCAGCACGGTGGTGCGCAGTCGGGCCAGTTGCGGGTGCAGCCAGAAGACGGCGAGCGCGGTGATTGCGGCGGTGGCCGCGTACCGCCAGTCGGCGAAGGCCAGCGGCGGCACCTCGTCGATGACCAGGTCCCGGAAGATCCCACCGCCGAGGGCGGCCACGAAGCCGACGAACGCGACGCCGAACAGGTCCAGTCGCTTGGCCACCGCCGCCGAGGCCCCGGACGCGGCGAACACCGCCACCCCGGTCAGGTCGGCGAGGAGCAGGGCGGTGGAGGTGGTCACCGCCGCAGGCTACGTCGCCGGCCGGAGCCCCGGCCGAGGATCACTCGCGGTACGAGTCGTAGATCTCCTTGCACTTGGGGCAGACGGGCGAACCCGGCTTGGCCGCCTTGGTGACCGGGAAGGTCTCGCCGCAGAGAGCGACGACGAAAGTGCCCATGACGGCACTCTCGGCGATCTTCTCCTTGCGGACGTAGTGGAACATCTCGGGACCGGTGTCGGCATCCTTCAGCTCCGGACGCTCGAGAACCTCTGTGCTCACGTCTGCACCTCCAACCGACAAGTTTGGCAGGTCATCACGGCCGGGTCCACTTGAGGCCGGCCGAGGCCCCACCCCGTACGGTGCCCGTGTGACTGACTTTCGCATCAGCTACGGCACCGAGGTCGCCGAAGCCCTGCGCGACGGCCGGCCCGTCGTCGCGCTGGAGAGCACCATCGTCTCGCACGGTCTGCCCCGGCCGGAGAACCTGCGGGTGGCCAGGGAGATCGAGCGGACGGTTCGGGAGGCCGGGGCCGTTCCGGCGACGATCGGCATGATCGCCGGCGAGCTGGTGGTCGGCCTGGACGACGCGCAGCTGACCCGGCTGGCCACGGTCGACGGCGTGACCAAGCTCTCCGTCCGCGACCTCGCGGTGGCCGCCGCGACCGGCGCGGACGGCGCGACCACGGTGGCCGCGACCAGTGCGGTGGCCGCCGCGGCCGGTATCGGCGTGTTCGCCACCGGCGGGCTGGGTGGGGTGCACCGGGAGGCCGCGCACACCTTCGACGAGTCGGCGGACCTGGTCACCCTGGCGCAGACCCCGATCGCGGTGGTCTGCGCCGGGGTCAAGTCGATCCTCGACGTGGGCGCGACGCTGGAGCGCCTGGAGACCCTGGGGGTCGCCGTGGTGGGTTACCGCACCCGCCGGTTCCCCGGCTTCTACCTCACCGACGCCGGCTTCGACCTGGACTGGTCGGTGGACTCGCCGGAGCAGGTCGCCGCCGTGCTCGCCGCCCGGGACGAGCACGCCCTGCACACCGGTGGGCTGCTCATCGCCAACCCGCTGCCGGTCGACGAACAGCTCGACCCGGAGCTGCACGACCGGACGCTCACCGAGGGCCTGGCCCTGCTGGAGCGGGACGGGATCACCGGAAAGGCCGTCACCCCGTACCTGCTCGCGCACTTCCACTCGGCCACCGAGGGCGCGAGCCTGGCGGTGAACGTGCGGATCATCCTGCGCAACGCCGACCTGGCCGCGCGGATCGCGGTCGCCTCGGCGACCCGCGGCACCGCCGTCCCGGCATGACCCGACCGGCCCGGGTGGTCGTCGTCGGGGACGTGATCACCGATGTGGTCGCCGTGCTGTCCGGGCCGCTCGCGTCCGGCTCGGACACCGGGGCCGAGATCAGTCTCGGCGGCGGCGGTCAGGCGGCCAACACCGCCGCCTGGGTCGCCGCGCAGCGGGTGGACGTCACGCTCGTCGGCGCCGTCGGGAACGACGACGCCGGGCGGGACCGGGTGGCCGAACTCGACCGGGCGGGCGTCGACTGCGCGATCGAGCGGGTCGAGGGCGCCCCGACCGGCACGGTCATCGTGTTGGCCGCCGACGACGAACGCACGATGGTCAGCCAGCGGGGCGCGAACCTGCGGCTGAGCGCCGCGCACGTCGAGCAGGCCCTCGCGGCGGTGCCCGACGCTGGGCATCTGCACCTGTCCGCGTACACCCTGCTGGACGCCGAGTCGCGCGGCGCGGGGTTGCGGGCGTTGGCCGCCGCCCGCGAGCGCGGGCTCACCACCAGCGTCGACGCGGCCTCCGCGGCGCCGCTGCGGCGGGTCGGCGCGGCGGCGTTCCTGAGTTGGGTACGCGACATCGACCTGCTCCTGGTCAACGCGGACGAGGCCACGGTGCTGGCCGGCGGGCTGGACCCGGCGGCGCAGGGGCGGGTGCTGTCGGCGACGGCTCGGCGGGTCGTGGTGAAGGGCGGCGCGGCCGGCGCGGTCTGGGTCGACCGCACCACGCCGGTCTGCGTGGCTCCGGCCCGGCGGGTGGCGGTGGTGGACGTCACGGGCGCGGGCGACGCCTTTGCGGCCGGTCTGCTCACCGCGTGGCTCGCCGGTGCCACCCCGGCCGCGGCACTGAGCCGCGCCACCGACCTGGGCGCGTTGGCCGTCTCCACGGCCGGCGCACGGCCACAGCCCTAACGGCCGGCGCACGGCTCCAGCCCTAACGGCCGGCGCGCGACCCCAGCCCTAACGGCCGGCGCGCGACCCCAGCCCTAACGCGCGTGACGATCGAACCCTGGCCCGCTGGCGGGTCAGGGTTCGACGTCGATGACCTTGTGCGGGCGATCCTCGGCGGTGAGGCTCATCGGCGGGGTGTCGTCCTGTTGGCGCGGGTGGAACCGGTTGGCCAGCCGGTGCTCTTCCTTCGGCGGCCGGTCGTTGGCCAGCAGCACGGCCAGCCAGGGGATGAGCACCATGCCGAGGCCGCACAGCGGCAGCCAGAGCCAGAGCAGTGGGGCGTTCGCACCGACCAGGATCGCGCCGACGATGATGCACAGCACCCGGATGCCCATCATCAGGACATAGCGGCGCTGGCGACTGTTGAGCTGATCGTCCTGGCTGCGCGAGGCGTCGGTGATCAGAATCGGCTGGTACGCCTGACGCTTCACCATGGACCTCCTCGAGGGGGTAACACCTCATCCTGTCACCGCAGGTCCGTGATCAGCGAAATTCGACTCATCCCGCCGCGTGTTACGTCCGTGGTACGCTCCGCGTCGTGGGCAGCAGGTTCAGCTTCACCGACGAGGCGTTGGCCAACCTGAGGGTCTACGACGTCACACCCGGGGAAGTCTGGGAGGCGCTGCACAGCGCCCGACGGGTCATCCGGCATCTGGGTGACGACGTGATGGTGGTCTACGCCGCCGCCCGTCGGGGCCGCCGGCTGGCGGTGCTGCTCGCCGAGGCCGATGGCACCGACAACGACTGGGACATCCTCTCCGCCCGCGAGCTGAGCGACGTCGAGTCCAAGCGATACGACGAGGCCGTGCGGAGATCGCGCCGATGAGGAGGCCGTGACGATGCACCGTAACGACGCGACCAAGCAGTTCCACGGCGGCGGCGACCGGGTCGCCGACCTGATCGACGAGAGCCCGGCGGCGGAGCTGCCCACCCCCGACACCGACGTGCCGATGGTGAGCCGCTCGGTGCGGCTCCCACTGGACACCTACGAGCGGGTCCGCGCCGCCGCCGACGCCCGGGGCATCGGGGTCACCACGCTGATGCGCCAGTGGATCGAGGCCGGCCTGGCCGACCTGGACGACTCGGCGACCGTCTCGCTGGCCGACGTCCGGCGCGCGCTGGCCTCGCTGGCGCACCCCACCGCGGCCTGAGCAGACGACGGCTCAGCCGCCGGCGGTCTTCGCCTTGGCTGCCGCCTTCATCTGCTGCTTGAACTCCCGCACCCGACGCAGCGAATCGGCGTCGGTGACGTCGGCCACCGACCGGTACGCGCCCGGGTCGCCGTAGTCGCCGGCCACCTTCCGCCAGTCCTGCGGGGTCACCCCGAACCGCTTGCCGAGCAGGGCCACGAAGATCTGTGCCTTCTGCTTGCCGAAGCCGGGCAGCGCGGAGACCCGGCGCAGCAGCTCCGGCCCGTCGGCGACCTCGGCCCAGAGCAGCGCCGCGTCACCGTCGTAGCGCTCCACCAGCACCTGGCAGACCTCCTGCACCCGGGCCGCCATGGCCTTCGGAAACCGGTGCAGAGCGGGCGGCTGGGCGAAGAGTGCGACCAGGGCCTCTGGGTCGTACCCGGCCAGCTCCGCCGCGTCCAGCTCGTGGCCGAGCCGCTGCTGGAGCACGTACGGCGACGAGAACGCCTTCTCCATCGGCACTCGTTGATCAAGAACCATGCCGAGGAGCAGGGCCAGCGGGCTGCGCTCCAGCAGCCGGTTGGCCTCCGGGTCGATGGGCAGAACGAGCGTCATGCGGACCATCCTGCCTCCCGCGCCGATCCGGGCGGACACCGACGCTCCGACGTCTACCGGCGGGTGACGCTGACCCGGGACGCGACGGGGGGCAGGATGTCGGGGTGGACGAACACGACATGCTGCTCTCCCCCGCCGGCGTCGACGCGCTGCGGAGCGCGCTGACCCGGACCGGTTTCACCAGCCACGGCATCGCCGAGCGGCTGGGCGCCCAGGCGACCGCGGCGGTCGCCCGGAACGACTACCGGGCCGCGTTGCGCGCGACCGAGGACGGCGACCCGCTCGGCACCCTGATCCGGGTGTTCATCTGCGACCAGACCGAGCCGGAGGCCACGGTGGCCGCCGCGCTGGCGCCGCTGAGCCTGGAGGAGGCGCTGGCCGGCGGGCTGGTCGAGCGGTACGGCGACGGCCTGCGCGCCGGCGTCGACCTGGAGCCGTACGGGGACGACTGGTGGGTGCTCGCCGACGTGCCGGCCAGCGCCCGCCCAGGTCGCCCGTTGCACGCCGAGCACGTCCTCGGCATCGGCGGGGCGACCCACACCCTGATCGGCGCGACCATGCGCCGGCCGGTCGACACCGCACTGGACCTGGGCACCGGCTCCGGCGTGCAGGCCCTGCACCTGGCCACCCACGCCCGGTCGGTGACCGCCACCGACCTCTCCCAGCGGGCGCTGCGCTTCGCCGCGACCACCGCAGCCCTCAACAATCAGGACTGGGAGCTGCTCCGCGGCGACCTGGTCGCCCCGGTGGCCGGTCGGCGGTTCGACCTGGTGGTGAGCAACCCGCCGTTCGTGGTCGGCCCGGGCACCACCACGCACGTGTACCGCGACTCCGGCAGGGTCGGTGACGCGATCGGCGCCGAACTGGCCGCCGCCGCCCCGGGCCTGCTCACCGAGGGCGGCACCATGCAGTACCTGGCGAACTGGGTGCACGTCGCCGGCGAGGAGTGGGACGAGCGGGTGGCCGGCTGGTTCGCCGGGACCGGCCTGGACGCCTGGGTGATCCAGCGCGAGGTGGCCGACCCGATGGCGTACGTCGACCTGTGGCTCACCGACGTCGGCGAGACCGCCGACCCGCAGCGGATGGCCGCCTGGCTGGACTGGTTCGACGCGCACAAGGTGGAGGGCATCGGCTTCGGCATCGTGTCACTGCGCCGGGGCGGGCACACCGACCCGGTGGTCCGGGTGGAGGACCTGCGCCAGCGGGTGCAGCCACCGCTGGGCAACCAGGTCGCCGCCTGGTTCGACCGCCAGGACTTTCTCCGGGTACGCGACACCGAGGCGTTGCTCGCCGAGCGCTACCGGGCCGCCGAGGGCCTCCAGCTGCGGCAGGAGGCCACCATGGGCGATGAGGGCTGGGGGGTGGACCGGCAGGTCCTGGCGATGCCGCACGGCCTGCGCTGGACCGAGGACATCGACCCACTGGTGCTGGCACTGGTCGGTGGCGCCGACGGCCGGCTGCCGCTGCGTGACCAGCTCGCCCTGCTCGCCGCCGCGCACGACGTCGAGCCCGACGAGATGGCCGAGGCCGCCGGCCCGATCGTGGCGCACCTGGTGGAACGCGGCTTCATCGAGCCGGTGAGCGCCTGATGCGGGCGGTGGTGCAGACCGTCGGGCGGGCCAGCGTGACGGTGGACGGCGAGGTGGTCGGTGCCATCGAGAACGGCCTGCTGGTGCTGCTCGGGGTGACCCACACCGACACCAGGGAGACCGCTCAGACGATGGCCCGCAAGGTGCACGAGGTACGCATCCTGGACGGTGAACGGTCCGCCGCCGACACCGGCGCACCGATCCTGGTGGTGAGCCAGTTCACCCTCTACGGCGACGTCCGCAAGGGCCGCCGACCGAGCTGGACCGCCGCCGCCCCCGCCGAGGTCGCCGAACCACTTGTGACAGCGGTGGTCGACGCGTTACGCGAGCGAGGCGCCAAGGTGGAGACCGGCCGCTTCCGCGCCCACATGCTTGTCGAAAGCATCAACGTCGGCCCCCAAACCCTCCTCCTAGATTTCTAACGAACAGCGGTGATCAAGAAGTTTGCGTCAGAATCCGAGCTCGATATGACGCAAACCTCTTGATCACCGGGGTGGGCTGGTGGGCGGTGGGGTGGGGTTAGGAGAAGAGGCCTCGGCGGGTTAGGGACTGGCGGAGCCAGTTGTCGAGTTCGGCGGTCCAGTCGGTGCGGTCGGCGGTGGCGTGGTCGACCGTGAACCGGCCGAAGGCGTCCCGGCCCTCGGTGAAGACACCGCCGCGCTTGTCGACCTCCAGCACCACCTGCATCTGCTGCGCGTCGGCGATGAAGGTGACCTCCAACTGGTTGATCGAGCGGGCGTACTGCGGCGCCGGGCTGAACTCGATCTCCTGGTAGAACGGCAAGGTCTGGCGTACGCCGTAGATGTGACCACGCTCCACATCGGCGCGTGCGAACCGGAAGCCCAGCCGCAGCAACGCGTCCAGCAGTCGCTCCTGCGCCGGCAGCGGGTGCACCGACACGGCGTCCAGGTCTCCCTTGTCGACCGCGCGGGCGACCTCCAGCTCGGTACGCAGGCCCATCGTCATCCCGTGCAGGTGCTGCCCGTACAGCTCGGTGACCGGCGTCTCCCAGGGCACGTCGAAGCGGAACGGGAGGTCGTAGCGCTGCCCCGGCTCCAGCCGGAACGCGCCGGTGACCCGCTGGCGGTGGAACTCCTGGGTGGTGTCGTAGTCGTTGTCGCCGCTCTCGACCTCGACCCGGGTGACCAGGCCGAGGGTGACGTGGTCGATGTCGACCTGGTGGTCGCCGCCCACCACCTGGATGCGGCCCTCCAACTGGCCGCCCGGGCGGCAGTTCGGGTTGGCCAGCACCGTCTCCACCGACGGGCCGCCGACGCCCATCGCCTTCATGAGCCGCTTGAAGACCACACCGTCCTCCATCTGTCGTATCCGGCCGACCAGAGGTGGCGGCCGTCCGCAACGTAGCCGGGGCGGGCAACCACACACTCCGACGACACACCGCACCAGCGACCCGACCCATTTCCTGTCGGGTGCCCGATCGCCTCACTCCCGTTTTACGCCCTGCCCGCCAAGCTGTTGTCACACCGGCACCACTGGGCCGGGAACACGGCACCGACGTGGAAACGGGGAGAGACAGAGATGGTCCTGCAGATGACGGAACACCGGACGCGCCCGGCCACCACGACCGACACCGACGGAGCCTCCGAGGCCCTCGTCGACCTGGACGCCACCGACGAGCGCGGCATCTCCACCGACCTGGTCCGGGCCTACCTCAACGGGATCGGCCGGACGAAGCTGCTGACCGCCGCCCAGGAGGTCGACCTGGCCCGGCGCATCGAGGCCGGCCTGTTCGCCGACGAGAAGCTGGCCACCTGCACCCCGGTCTCCGCGGAGCTGCGAGCCGACCTGGAGCTGATCGTCGCGGAAGGCCGGGCGGCCAAGGACCACCTGTTGGAGGCGAACCTGCGGCTGGTGGTCAGCATCGCCAAGCGCTACACCGGCCGGGGCATGGCGTTTCTCGACCTGATCCAGGAGGGCAACCTCGGTCTGATCCGGGCCGTGGAGAAGTTCGACTACGCCAAGGGCTACAAGTTCTCCACGTACGCCACCTGGTGGATCCGGCAGGCCATCACCCGCGCCATGGCCGACCAGGCCCGCACCATCCGCATCCCGGTGCACATGGTCGAGCAGGTCAACCGGATGGTCCGGGCCCGCCGCGAGCTGGCGGTGACGCTGGGCCGCGAACCGACGGTCGCCGAGGTCGCCCGCGCACTGGAGATCCCCGAGATCCAGGTCATCGAGCTGATCTCGTACGACCGGGAGCCGGTCAGCCTGGACCAGGCCGTCGGCGACGACGGTGAGAGCGCGCTCGGCGACTTCGTGGCCTCGGTGGACCCGCGTACCGAGCCCAGCGACGCCGCCGCCCAGGGCGAGCTGCGCAACGAGGTCAGCATCGTGCTCTCCACGCTGTCCCAGCGGGAGCAGGCCGTCATCCGGCTCCGGTTCGGTCTGGACGACGGCCGCCAGCGCACCCTGGACGAGGTCGGCCGGGAGTTCGGCCTTTCCCGGGAGCGGATCCGGCAGATCGAGAAGGTGACGCTGCTGAAGCTGCGCGCACCCGAGCGGGCCCAGCGCCTGGAGGCGTACGCCTGCTGACGCACCCGGTTCCCACGGAAGGCCCCGGCGGTTCGCCGGGGCCTTCCGTGCCGTCGGGGTGTTTGACTGGGGCACCGGCCCGCTGATCGACGAGGCGAGGAGAGCGACGATGAACTGGACGTTGGAAGTGGTGATCGTGCCGGTCTCCGATGTGGACCGGGCGAAGAGGTTCTACGCCGACCAGCTCGGCTTCACGGTGGACCACGACACGGTGATCAGCGACGAGGCGCGCATCGTCCAGCTGACCCCGCCCGGCTCGGGCTGCTCGATCGTGATCGGTAAGGGCGTCATTCCGGAGATGCCGCCCGGCTCACTCAAGGGCCTGCAACTGGTGGTGCCCGACCTGAAGCGGGCCCACGAGGAGCTGGTCGGGCGGGGTGTGGAGGTCAGCGAGATCCAGGTGGTGGGTCAGAACCCCCGGCCGGTGCCGGATCCGCTTGACAATGTCGGCTTCGTCTTCTTCGCCGACCCTGACGGCAACACCTGGGGCATCCAGCAGATCTCCAGCCGCGCCTGACCCGACACGCTCACAGGCGGCGCGGGCCGGTGTCCGGGCGGGCGACCACCCCACCGACCCCTACCTGGGCGTGCAGGACCGAGATGCCGTCCGGGCGGGCGAGCACCGGGTTGAGGGTCAGCGACCGCACCCGGGGTTGTTCGTCGGCGAGCTGACCCACCCGCAGCAGCAGGTCGGCCAGCGCCGCCCGGTCGACCGGCGCGGCCCCCCGGTGCCCGCGCAGCAGCGGCGCCGCCCGGGGCTCGTCGACCAGCTCGGCCGCGTCCCGGTCGGTCAGCGGCACTGCCCGCCAGGCCCGATCGCCGAGCAGCTCGGTGGCGACCCCACCGAGGCCGAAGCCGACCACCGGCCCGAACGCAGGATCCTCCACCACCTCCACCACGCACGCCACCCCGGGCGGGACCATCGGCTGGACCAGGGCGTCCGCGCCGAAGGTCGCCGCCAGGTCGGCGTACACGCGACGGAGGGTCGGCTCGTCGGGCAGGTCGAGCCGGACCGCGCCGAGGTCGAGCCGGTGCCGCAGCCCGGGGGCGGCCGCCTTGAGCGCCACCGGGAAGCCCAGCCGCGCCGCCGCGTCGGCCGCCGCGTCGGCCGAGTCGACGGGCACCGAGGCCACCACGTCGATGCCGTACGCCGCCAGCAGCGCGCCCGGGTCGGTGGCGTCGGCCCGGAGCGCGGCCTGCGCGGCGGCTCGATCGAGGCCGGGCAGCTCCGGTGCCACCCCGGGCGGGCGGCGAAGCCACTCGGCGTACCGGTGGGCGCGGGCGAGCGCGCGGACGGCCTCCTCCACGCCGCCGTACGCCGGCACCCCCGGCGGCAGCCGCCCGACCAGGAACGTCGCCACGGTCGGCTTGCCCAACGCGAGGGCGGCCGGCAGCGCGGCGGTCACGTCGGCGTCCACCTCGGTCAACTGGCCGGGTAGCGGCGGGGCGAAGACCACCACCAGGGCGTCCACCCGTTCGTCGGCGGCCGTCTCGGCGAGCGCGGCGGCGAACTCGGCGGCGCCGGCGCTCGGCCCGACGTCGCGGGGATAACCGTCGGCCACGCTGAGGCCGTGCCCGACGCAGGCGGTAGCGGCGAGCCCGGTGAGGGCCGAGGAGTTGCCGACCACACCGACCCGGCCGCCGGCCGGCAACGGCTGGTTGGCCAGCAGCACCCCCACGTCGAGCAGCTCCGGCACGGTGTCCACCCGGATCACCCCGGACTGGGCGAAGAGCGCGGCCACCGCCACCTCGTCCGGCCCGGCGGCGTCACCGACCCCGGGCGGGCGGGCCGGCGAGGCGAGCGCGACGACCGGTTTGGCGCGGCCGATCCGCCGAGCCAGCCGGGCGAACTTGCGCGGGTTCCCGAAGGTCTCCAGGTACAGCATGATCACGTCGGTGCCGGGATCGTCCTGCCAGTACTGCAGAAGGTCGTTGCCGGATACGTCGGCCCGGTTGCCGGCCGAGACGAAGCTGGACAGCCCGAGGCCCCGCCGGTCCGCTTCGGCGAGCAACGCCACCCCGAACGCGCCGGACTGACTGAAGATGCCGACCCGACCGGCCGGCGGCAGCGCCGGGGCGAGGGTGGCGTTGAGGCGTACCGTCGGGTCGGTGTTGGCCACGCCCAGGCAGTTCGGGCCGACGACCCGCATTCCGGCCGCGTGCGCCGCGCGGACCAGCGCCCGCTGCGTGGCCGCGCCCTCACCGCCGGCCTCGGCGAAGCCGGCCGAGATGACCACCAGGCCGTGCACCCCCGCGGCGGCCGCGTCGGCGACCACGCCGGTCGCCGCCTCCGGCGGGACCGCCACCACCGCAAGGTCCACCGGCGCTCCGGCGTCCACCGCCGACGGGTACGCGGGCAGGCCGGCCACGGTCGACGCGCTCGGGTGCACCGGCACCACCGCACCGGTGAACCCGCCGTCGCGCAGGTGCCCGAGCACCGCCGCGCCGACGCCCTGGCCGGTGGCGCTGGCGCCGTAGACGACGATGCCGCGCGGGGCGAGCAGCCGGGCGATCGAGCGGGCCTCGGTGCGGTGCTCCCGGCCGCGCTGCACCTCCAGACTGGCCTCGGTGGGCGCGATGGGGAAGCTCAGGTGGACCACCCCGTCGGCGTACTCGCGCTGGACCTGGTAGCCGAAGTCGGCGAAAACCCGCAGCATCGTCCCGTTGGCCGGCAGCACCTCCGCGACGAAGCTCATGATGTCGTTGCGGCGGGCCGCGTCGGCCAGGTGCTCCATCAGCACCGAGCCGATGCCCCGACCCTGGTAGGCGTCCTCCACCACGAAGGCCACCTCCGCCTCGGGGGCCTGCGGGCCGAGCCGCTCGTAGCGGCCGACCGCGACGATCTGGTCGGCGGCCAGCACCACGAACGCCTCCCGGTCGTGGTGGTCCACCGTGACGAAACGGATCAGATCCCGTTCCGGGATGCGCGGGTACGGCGAGAAGTACCGCAGGTAGCGGGTGCGCTCGGAGAACCGGCTGTGCATCGCCACGATGCCCGGCGCGTCGGCCGGGTCGATCGGTCGCAACTGGACCGTGCTGCCGTCGCTGAGCAGCACGTCGACCGGCTGGCCCACGGTCGTCACCGGAACTGCCCTCCCCCGGCCCGGCTCAGTCCCGCGGATCGTGCGGGTCGAGCCCCAGCAGCGGGAAGACCGTCTTGCGGGTGGCCGCGATCGCCCGGTCCACCGCGTTCGGCTCACCGGTCGGCTGCCACGGCTCGTACGACGGGTCGGCGTCGTCGGTCATCCGCAGCGGCACCTCCCGGCCCAGACGACGGGAGGCGACCAGGTCCCGCCACCCGGGTGGGGTGAGCGTGGCCGGGTCGATCGGGTCACCGGTGGCCACGGCCAGCAGGTGACTCCAGGCCCGGGGCACCACCTCGACGAGCGCGTACCCCCCGCCGCCGGTGGCCACCCACCGGCCCTCGCACAACTCGTCGGCGAGCGCCCGCATCGCCAGGTAGGTGGCCCGCTGCCCGTCCACCGTCAGGTTGAGGTCGGCGAGCGGGTCCAGTCGGTGCCCGTCGGCGCCGCACTGGCTCACCAGCACCTGCGGCCGGAACGCGCGCAGCACCGACGGCACGATCGCGTGGAACGCCCGCTGCCAGCCGCTGTCGTCGACACCCGGGGGCAACGGCATGTTGACCGCGGTGCCCTGCGCGCCCGGGCCGCCCGTCTCGTCCGGGAAACCCGTGCCCGGAAAGAGCGCCAGCGGGGTCTCGTGCACGCTGACCGTGAGCACCCGGGGGTCGTTCCAGAAGATCTGCTGCACCCCGTCGCCGTGGTGCACGTCCACGTCCACGTACGCGACCCGCTCGGCGCCCAGGTCGAGCAGGCGGGCGATGGCCACCGCGGGGTCGTTGTAGACGCAGAAGCCGGAGGCTCGGGCGGACATCGCGTGGTGCAGCCCACCGGCCACGTTCACCGCCCGCCGGGCGTCGCCGCGCCAGACCGCCTCGGCGGCGCCCACCGTCGCGCCGGCGATGAGCGCGCTGGACTCGTGCATCCCCTCGAAGACCGGGTTGTCGGAGGTGCCCAGCCCGTACCCGGCGAAGAGCGGGTCACGCGGCGCGTTGCGCACCGCGGCGAGGTAGGCCGGCTCGTGCACCCGGGTGAGCAGGGCGTCGTCGGCCGGCTCGGGCTTGACCACGCGCACCCCTGGCCGATTGAGGATGCCCAGCTCGCGGGCGAGCGCGATGGTCAGCTCCACCCGGACCGGGTCGAGTGGATGGTCACCCATGTCGTAGGCGAGCAGCGACTCGTCCCACACCACCACCGTGTCGTCGGACATGAGCCCATCGTCGCACGAGGACCGGCACCGGCCCACCGCACGCGCTGGTCAGCGGCCAGGTGTCGACCCGGAGGCGACCGGCCGGGCGGGGTCGGTCACCCAGTTGCTCCACGATCCAACGTAGAGCGCGGCGTCCGTGCGGCCGGCCAGGTGCAGCGCGAGCACCGCCTGCGCGGCGGTCACCCCCGAACCGCAGTACGCCCCGACGGCCCGCCCCTCGGTCACCCCGGCGGCGGCGAACCGTTCGCTCAACACGTCGGCCGCCAGGAACCGGCCGTCCGGTCCGACGTACTCGCCAGCGGGCAGGTTCACCGCTCCCGGCACGTGCCCGGCGATCGGGTCGATCGGCTCGACCTCACCCCGGTAGCGTGGCGCCGCCCGTACGTCGAGCAGCACGGCGTCGTCCGCGGCGGCCAGTGCGGCGGCCTGCCCCGCGTCGAGCACCGGGAGATTACCGGGGCGCACCACGACGTCACCGGGGGGCGGGGCGGGGGCGTCGGTCGAGACAGGCCGGCCGGCGGCGACCCAGGCCGGGTAGCCGCCGTGCAGCAGGCGCACCGGACGGTGCCCCGCCCAGCGCAGCGTCCACCAGGCTCGCGCGGCGGCCATGCCGTCGCCGCCGTCGTACACCACCACGGGGTGACCGGCGCGGACGCCAGCGGCCCGCAGCGCGGCCTGCAACGCGGCCGGGTCGGGCAGGGGGTGCCGACCGCCGGCGCCCGGCGCCCCACAGAGCGCGGTGTCCAGGTCGACGAAGACCGCCCCGGGCAGGTGGCCGACCAGGTAGTCGTCGCGCCCGGGCGGGCCGATGAGCCGCCAACGGACGTCGAGCAGGGTGGGCGGATCGGCCTCGTCAAGCTCGGCGACGAGCCGATCGACCTCGACCAACGACTCCTGGGTACCGGACATGGCGACCATCCAACACCATTCGCGCCGACGGCACGCGGCTCGGCGGCGGTCGCCAGCCCTTCCCCGAGGTAGCATCGTGCACCGGAGGGCCGCTGACGTTATGAAGTCTCACGACCTGGTCGACACGACCGAAATGTACCTGCGCACCATCCTCGAGTTGGAAGAGGAGGGGGTGCCGCCGCTGCGTGCCCGGATCGCCGAGAGGCTGCAGCAGAGTGGCCCCACCGTGAGCCAGACCGTCGCCCGAATGGAGCGCGATGGCCTGCTCACCGTCGAGGGGGACCGGCACCTGACGCTCACCGCCCAGGGCCGCGGCAGCGCCGTGTCGGTGATGCGCAAGCACCGCCTCGCCGAGCTGCTGCTGGTCAACGTCATCGGGATGCCCTACGAGGAGGCCCACGAGGAGGCCTGCCGCTGGGAGCACGTGATGAGCGACGCCGTGGAGAAGCGGGTGTACGACCTGCTCAACCGGCCGACCCGTTCCCCGTACGGCAACCCGATCCCCGGTCTACAGGAGCTGGGTTCGCCGGCGACGGAGACCATCGAGGCTGCCGAGGGCGAGCGCAACCTGGCCTTCCCCGGCCTCTCCGGGCCGGTCGTGGTGCGCCGGATCTGCGAGAGCGTGCAGAAGGACGCCGACGTGCTGCGCCAGCTGCACGCCGCCGGCGTCGACCCGGGCGCCACGGTGACCGTGGCCCAGGAGCGCGACGGGGTGTCGATCGACCGCTCCGGTGACCGGGTGCGGCTGCCCCGCGAGGTCGCCTCCCGGGTCTTCGTCGCCGCCAGCTGACCAACCGGGCCCCCGGGCGTCACAACGCCCGGGTGTCCACCTTTTTCGCCAGCGCGGCCAGGTCGCCGGTCAGCTTCTCCACCGCCGAGCGCTCACTGCCACGGGCAGCGGTCCAGCTCACCGTGGCCAGCCGCCCGTCGCCGGCCAGCCAGCCCACCTCGGCGACCGGCCCGTGCCCGCTCGTCGCGGCGGTGGTCCGCTTGTAGGCCTGCTGACCCAGCCCGGTGACCTTCGCCGCCTTGTCCGGCACCACGTCCGCGCCGAAGCTGGTCTTGTCGATCGTGGTCTCGGTCACGCTGAGCGTCAGCTCCGGCAGGGTCGCACCCGCGGCCCGGACCACACAGGCGTGGGTGTCGCCCTGTTCGCTGGCCGCCGCCACGTCGAAGCGGACCTTCACCACCTGCTCGATCACCGCGAAGTCCAGTAGGCGGCAGGCGCCGCCCGAGGAGGCCGCCGCCACGTCCACCGCGATCGGCACCGGCGGCGGCACCGCCACCGGTTCCGCCTCGTCGGCGCAGCCGCTCACCAGCAGCCCGGCCAGCCCGACGACCACGATCCGACCGCGCACGTCCCACCCTCTCGCCGACCGACGGCGGAAGGCTCCCGCCAGACGTCCGTCGGACACCGTACGGGGTGTCGGTGTCGGGCGAAAGCCCCCGCTGTCGCCTATTCCGACGGTGGATCGTCCACGTACGGGCAGTGCCGGCAGCCGCGCCCGCAGCACGTGCCACGGCGGGCCAGGAAAGCGGCGCTGAGCACGAACAGCCCGCTCGCCGGGTCGAGGTAACCGGCCTCACCGGCGGCCAACGCGGCGGTGTGCGCGGCGAGGACCCGGGCCCGGTCAGGGTGGTCGGACGGCAGCCGGGACGGGTGCGGCTCGGTGAGCGGCCGGTCGGCCAGGGGTCGTCGCTCTCCGGTCACCGCAGCAGTCTAGGGACGCGTCGTGGCCGGCCTCCCGCTGCCCGGACACGCGACATGCCCATGGCGTCGTCGCGGCGGGCGGTCGTTTCGTCGTACGGTCCGACGACGATCGGGGTCGACGCCCATCAACGCATACGGAGGGGACGCGATGCGGAAGATCGTTGTGCAGATGAGCCTGTCGTTGGACGGGTTCTTCGAGGGCCGGGGTGGCGACATCGGCTGGCACCAGGTCGACGAGGAGTTGCACCAGCACTTCAACGACGTGATCGCCCCGATGGGCGGGTTCCTCAGCGGCCGGGTCAGCCACGAGCTGATGGCCGCCTACTGGCCGACCGCCGATCAGGATCCGACCGCCAGTGGCCCGGAGCGCGAGTTCGCCCGCATCTGGCGGGACATGCCGAAGATCGTCTACTCGCGCACGCTCGACCACGCCGACTGGAACGCGACAGTGGTGCGCGAGGTCGACGTCGAGCAGGTCCGCAGGCTCACCGCCGAGCCGGGCGGCGACCTGGCGCTCGGTGGGGCCGACCTGGCCGCGACGTTCGCCCGGCACGACCTGATCGACGAGTACCGGATCTACGTCCACCCGGTGCTGGTCGGTCGGGGTCGGCGACTCTTCCCCGAGGCGGACGCCCCGACCAACCTGCGACTCGTGGAGAGCCGCGTCTTCGGCAACGGGGTGGTCCTGCTTCGTCACGAGCGGGTCCGCTGACCGATGGTCACCACCTTCGACGCGATCGACGGGACCACGCTCGCGTACCGGACCGTCGGAACCGGAGACCCACTGGTCTGTCTGCCGGGTGGGCCGATGCGCGACTCCGCGTACCTCGGTGATCTCGGCGGTCTGGGCGCGCACCGGACGCTGGTCATCCTCGATCCGCGGGGCACCGGTCGCTCGGCGGCCCCGGCGGACGTCTCGACGTGCCGCTGCGACCGCATGGTCGACGATGTGGAGGCGCTTCGCGGCCACCTTGGCCTCGACCGGCTGGATCTGCTCGGGCACTCCGCCGGCGCCAACCTGGCTCTGCGGTACCTGACCCGGCATGCCGACCGGGTGGGCCGACTCGCGCTGATCAACCCGAGCATCCGAGCGGTCGGGCTGGAGGTGACCGCAGCGCAGCGGCAGGAGGTCACCCAGGCCCGGGCCGGCGAGCCATGGTTTCCAGTGGCAGCAGCGGCGTTGGAGTCCATCCTCGCGGGTCGATCCGGGCCAGCCGCCGCGCAGGAGATCGCGCCGTTCCTCTACGGCAGGTGGGACACGGCCGCTCAGGTCCACCGGGCCGCCGAGTCCGGCCAGCGCAACGAGGAGCTGGCGCGAGTCTTCAGCTCCGAGGGCGCCTTCGATCCGCCGGCTACTCGTGCGGCGCTCGCCGCACATCGAGGCCCGGTGCTGCTGCTCGCCGGTGCTGTCGACCTGGCCGCACCGCCGGGCCTGGTGGCCCAGTTCGCGGAGCTGAGTCAGCGCGCCGAGCTGGTCGTCCAGCCGGGCGCCGGGCACTACCCGTGGCTCGACGACGCCGAGGCGTTCACCGCGACGGTCGCGGCGTTCCTGTCCGGCTCGGATGGTGCTTGAGTCTCCACCGGCGGGAGACGCGAGGGTGGAGGCATGAGCGGGGAGACACGGCACACGATCGGCGAGCTGGCCCGGCGCACCGGCCTGAGCGTCAAGACCATCCGGTACTACGCCGACAGCGGGATCGTGCCACCGACGGACCGGAGCCCGGCCGGCTACCGGCGGTACGGCCCGGAGGCCGTGGCCCGGTTGGAGCTGGTTCGGACGCTGCGTGACCTGGGCCTGGACCTGGCCACCATCCGGCGGGTGGTGGACCACCAGGTGCCCCTGCACGAGGTGGCCGCCGCGCACGCCGAGGCGTTGGCGGTGCAGATCCGGGTGCTGCGGCTGCGTCAGGCGGTGCTCACCGTCGCGGCGAGGCGCGGGTCGGGCCCAGCCGAGGTGGACGAGCTGCACCGGTTGGCCCGGCTCACCAGCCGGGAGCGGGGGCAGTTGGTGGCCGACTTCCTGGGCAGCGTCTTCGCCTGCCTCGGCGACCATCCCGCGTACCCGGGGGTGATCGTCTCGATGACACCGGAACTTCCCGACGACCCCAGCACCGAGCAGGTCGAGGCGTGGCTGGAGCTGGCCGAGTTGTGCCGGGACCCCGCCTTCCGGGCCCGGATGCGGCGGCTGGCGCGGCAGCACGCCGCCGACCACGACGTCCCGGGGCCGCCCCGCCCGGACGCCGTCGCGGTGGTCCGGGACGCGGTGGCCCCCGCTCTCGCGGTAGGTCTCGACCCGACCGGCCCGCACGCCGATCCGGTGGTCGCGGCCGTCACCGCCCGGTACGCGAGCCTGCAGGGTCACCCGGACGACGCCGACCTGCGTCGGCGGTTGCTCGACCGGCTGGTCCCCGCCAACGACCCCCGCCGGGACCGCTACCTCGACCTGTTGGCGGTGCTCAACGGCTGGTCGACAGGCGATGCGACAGCGCCGGCGGTGGACTGGTTCATCCGGGCTCTGCGCGCCCGGATGCCCGAGCCGGCTCGGTGAGCTGACCGGGCCCGGGCGGTTTGGCGGCGTCAGCCGAACCAGGTCAGCGCCTGGCCGTGGCCCCTGGCCCAGGCCAGCGGCTCTCCGTCGAGCGCGAGGACGTTGTGCAGCGCATCGCTCGGCGGCTCGGGCAGCCCGTCGTACCGGAGCACGTCCGGCCCCTCGTTCGCGACCCAGTGCCCCGGCAGCTCGCGGACCAACCGGACGAACGCGTCCCGGCGCGGAGGCGGCACCTGATAGAGAACGGACGTGTGGAAGACCACAAGCGTCGCGTCGGTCGGCGCCCGCGCGGCCAGCGCCGGCAGGTCGTCCACCAGGTCGCCCCGGACCAGCAGCGGCGGGTCTGCCGCGGCGACCGCCGCCGCGGCCCGCAGCCGGGCCCGCCGGTGGGCGTGCTCCGGCCAGATCAGGGCGTCCAACCAGGACACGTCGTCGAGGTCGGTCACGTCGAGCGGGTTGAGATCCAGGCCGGCCCGCCACACCACCTGGGGTACGCGTGCCGGCGGCACCAATCCGTTGGCCATGCAGTCGAGGACCGGCTCACCGGAGCCGACCTGATGGTCGCCGTAGCGGTACGCGTACCGGTCGGGGTAGAGGCAGAGCCCGGCCGACGCCCCGACCTCCAACAGGGCGAGGGGCTGCGGCAGCGCGGCGAGCACCGGCAGCAGGACCGCGCACCGGCCCGCCTCGTTCGTCTGGGTCGCCCGGGTGCGCATCTCCGTCTCGACGGCGGGCCAGTGCGTCACCACGAAGTCGTGGAAGGCGGCCGGGTCGTCGACCGGGCCACCGAGCCAGCGGACGACGCCGAACAGCAGATTCGGCTGCCGCTTGGCCGACGGAAGCCCGTCGAGCAGGGCGAGCAGGTCGTCGTCGTGGGCGACGGCCTGCGACAGACGCTCGTACGTGGGCGACACCCCGCGCGCCTCGCGGCTGCCGAACTCGACGTACGCCTCAGCGGTCGTCATGCCCTCATCGTCGCAGCCCATTCCTCGGAAATTCAGCCCCCATTCCCGTGCGCTGACTCACCCGCCTCGTAGAGTGCTGCGGCGGTCGGACCGTTGAGCAGCAGCTCAGCGGGGGTTCGGGCCAAGGCAACGGGGGAGGAACGTGTCGTGCGGGGTGACGGTGTCCGGGTACTGATCGTCGGCGGAGGTGTCGCCGGCCTGGCGGCGGTGGCCGCACTTCGCGAGTGGGGCGCGACGATCGACGTCGTCGAGCGGGCGCCCGGGCCGACCGACTCCGGCACCGGGATCTACCTCACCGGCAACGCGACCCGGATGCTCGACGTACTCGGTCTGCGGGAGTCGGTCGCCGACGTCGCCGTGGAGATCGCCCGGCAGCGCAGCGCCAACCAGCGCGGGCGTCGCCTCTTCGACATCGACGTGGCCGCACTGTGGCAGGGCGTCGGGGCGTGCGTGTCGCTGCCCCGGGCGCAGCTGCACCGGGCACTGCTCGACGGCGTCGGCGACGCCCCGATCCGCTGGGGCCGCCAGCCGGTCGCGCTCCTTCCGGAGGGCGACCAGGTCGCCGTCGAGTTCGACGACGACAGCACCGGACGCTACGACCTGGTGCTCGGCGCGGACGGGGTGCACTCGACGGTCCGCCGGCTCGCCTTCGACGGCCAGGCGGCCCGCGACCTCGGCCAGCACGCGTACCGGTGGGTCGCTCCCCGCATCGACGACGAGCCGGTCTGGTCGGTGCAGTTGGGGCGCGGTCGGCAGTTCCTGACCATCCCGATCAGCGCCGAGCAGACGTACTGCTACTACAACGACGGTCCGGTGGCCGACCGGCCCGGCTGGCGCGCCGAGCTGGCCGCGACGTTCACCGAGCCGGTGGCCACCATGCTCAAGGCCCTCGACTACGACGACAGCAGCTTGCACGCCGGGCCGAACCAGGAGGTGGTGCTCGACTCCTGGTCCCGGGGGCCGGTGCTGCTGGTCGGCGACGCCGCCCACGCCACCTCGCCGAACATGGCCCAGGGCGCGGCGATGGCCCTGGAGGACGCGGTCGTGCTCGCCTCCTCGCTGGCCACCGCCGGGTCCATTGCCGAGGCCCTGCGCGGGTACGAGGTGCGGCGCCGCCCGCGTACGAACTGGGTGCTCAGCCAGACCCATCGCCGCGACAAAGCCACCGGGCTTCCGCCCGCGCTGCGCGACCTGGTGATGCGCCGCCTCGGCGAACAGATGTTCCGCTCGAACTACGGCCCCCTGTTCGCCCAGCCCTGACCGGCCCGACGTGACCGACCGGCCACGTCCGGGGCGGTGCCGTCAACGCTCAGGGCAGCTGGCCCGGCCGGTCGACGATGGCGACCCGCAGGAGCGCGGCGGCCGACTCCAGTGACTCCTTGCCGTTGCGTATCACCGAATTGCGGGTGCCAAGGTAGACGTGGGAGTCGCGGTCGAAGAGCAGGTCCATGTTGCCGCCGATCACCCCGGGCATCCGGATCGCCACCCCGTGCCGACCGGCGGCGTCCACCACGTCACCCGATATGACGACCGCTCCGGGCTCCCGTGCCAACAGTTCGAACAGGGCCGCGAGCGCGTGGGGCGGCACGTAGCCGCCGCGGACCATCGACCGCGCGGTGGTGTACGCCATGCTCTCGTCCCCGTACACGGCCTCTTCGTCGGCTCCTTCGGGAAGATGCAGGTCGACCGGGTTCTCCCGAAGGTATCGAAGTAGCTCGTCCGGATCGGAGGGCAGGTCGCCGTGGTACGCGGGCGGCTGGAACGCGTCGAGCTCCTTCTCTGGATCGGCGGGATCACCCATGCGGAGCACCCTCAGCTCGCTCCACCCGTTCGGGTCGCTCTCCGGTCGGTAACGTCCCTGCGTGTACGCGACTCCGCCAGCCGACTGCCACAGTTGGTTTCGTATGGTCCGGTACGGGCCGCTGTCCGGCAGGTCCCGGATCGTCGCCAGGGTCTCCGTGAAGACGTACTGATCGGGTCGGGCGGTGAGTTCCGGCTGCTGCCGGGCCGCGTCGGCCGCCAGATGGAAGATCTCCGACGCGCTGGCCGTCGGCGGCGGCTGATCGCCCACGCTGATCGTCTGGACCACAAGCGCACCGGCGGTCAGCGTCACCGCCAGCCCAAACGCTCCGGCGAGGCGCCAACCGCCCAGGAACCGGGTACGACGTCTGGCGGGACGGGCAGCCGACGTCATCTCGGCCCGCCGGGCGACGTGTGCGGTCAGATCGTTGAGGAGCTGCTCCTCGAAACCCTGCGGCGACCGTTCGGTCTCGTTCATCGTCATCTCCGTCTCGTCAGGCGAGGGTGGTGGCCGGGTGGGCGAGCACGGCGCGGACGACGCGGCGGGCACGATGCAGGCGGACCCGAGCGGCGACCGGCGAGACCCCGAGCACGGCTGCCGCCTCCGCGACGGTGAGGCCGTCCACGGCGACGAGTTCGACAAGCGTCCGAGTGCCCTCGGGTAGCTCGCTCAACGCCCGATGGGTGCGGCGGGCGGCCGACTCGGCGTCGATCCGCTCCTCGATGCGGGCGATGTCGTCGGGGCCCAGGTCCCGCCGTCCGGCCAGTCGGCCGGTCACCCGCAGCCGTTGGGCCGCCCGACGCCGCTCGTCGCCGATGACGTTGCGGGCCACCCCGTACAGCCAGCCGATCTGGCTACCCCGGTCCGGCCGGTAGCCGGCCGCCGACTCGATCACCGCCAGGAACACGTCGGCGGTCAGGTCGGCGGCGAGGTGTGGGTCGTCCACCCGTCGTGCCACGAACCGACCCACCGCCTCCAGGTGCCGCCGGTAGAAGACCTCGAAGGCCACCGGATCGGCTCCAATGCCGGAAATGTCATCATCGGCTCGGCTCGGCTCACTCACAGGCCGTCCTCCCTCGTAGCCTTCACACCCCTTCTTCGTAAGGCGGAGCACGAGTGTTACCGACATCCGGCCGTAGGGTGACGGTGTGATCACCTGCGTCGTGCACTACACCATCGATCCCGCGCAGATCGACGCGTTCGAAGACTTCGCCCGGGCATGGATGCGGCTGGTGGCCAAGCACGGTGGTGTGCACCACGGCTACTTCCTGCCCGCCGAGGGCGCCAGCGACAAGGCCGAGGCGCTGTTCAGCTTCGAGAGCCTGGCGGCGTACGAGCGTTACCGCGCACGGTTCGGCAATGACCCGGAGTTCGTCGCGGCGGACAGCATCCGCGAAGGCTCGGGTTGTGTCGTGCGGTACGAGCGAACGTTCATGCGCCCGCTCCTGCCGACTGACTGAGCCCGCCCGGGGCTGACCGCGGCTCTGCTGGTCCAGTTGGGCAACCGCCCTGGTGATGCGGCATCATCGAACCACCGGCGACTGGCGGCACGGGGATGGTGGAACCATCGGGGAGCCTCTCGCGGGCGTCGACCGCCTGGGCGCCTGCGTCGAGGAAGCGTCATGACCACGACCAGCGAATCCGCCGAGCACCACACCCCATCGGGCGCTGCCCGGCTCCTGCCGGGCGCACCCGTCGCCGAAGCCGTGCTGGCCGAGACGGCCGAGGCAGTCGCCCGCCTGCGCAGCCGCGGGATCACACCGAGCCTCGCCACCATCCTCGTCGGCGATGACGACGCCAGCGCCGGCTACATCTCCATCAAACAGCGTCAGGCCGCCGCGCTCGGGTTCGCCTCCCCGCACGTGCACCTGCCTGCCACCGCCACCCAGGCCGAGCTGCACCAGGCCATCGCCCGATTCAACAGCGATCCGGCCGTACACGGGCTGCTCGTGCAGTACCCGGTTCCGGGGCACCTGGACTACGACGCGGCGTTGCAGACCATCGACCCGGACAAGGACGTCGACGGCATGCACCCGCTGAACATGGGGCGTCTCGCCGTCGGCCTGCCCGGCCCACTGCCGTGCACCCCCGCCGGCATCGAAGCCCTCCTGGCGTACTACGAGATCCCCGTCGCCGGCCGTGAGGTCGTCATCCTCGGCCGGGGCGCCACCCTTGGCCGACCCCTGGCCATGCTGCTCGCCCAGAAACGCCCCACCGCCAACGCCGCCGTCACCGTCGTACACACCGGTGTTCCCGACTGGGCCCGCTACACCCGCCGCGCCGACATCCTCGTCGCCGCCGCCGGCGTACCCGGGATCGTTCAGCCCGAGCACGTCAAGCCCGGAGCCGTCGTCATCGGCGCCGGCGTCCGCTACGAAGGCCGGCGGCTCCTACCGGACGTGGACGAAGCGTGCGCCGAGGTAGCCGGCGCCATCACCCCCCGGGTCGGCGGAGTCGGTCCGACCACCGTCGCGATGCTGTTCCGCAACGCCGTGCGCGCCGCCGAGCGAGCAAGCCAGTAGCCCGGTCGCCAAGATCACTTGAGCCGACTCGCTGATCCTCAGCTGGCAGCCCACCGCACAACACCCTGACGGGCGTGATGCCTGTGAGTCATCAAGATGACTCACAGGCATCACGGCCAACGACAACATGCCCTCCCGCGCGAGCCTCCAGGGGGCCCGAAAACGGCGCTGCCCCGGCCTCCGACGAGGGAGACCGGGGCAGCGCCGCGTTTCGCGTACGTCAGCTGCAGCCGCTGGTGGAGCCGCAGCCCTCGCAGACGTAGCAGCTACCGGCGGGGCGCATCTTCGTACCGCAGGTGAAGCAGAGCGGCGCGTCGGCGGCCTTGCCGATCACGGCCTCCAGCAGTTCGGTGCTGGAACCCACGCTCGGAGCCGGCTTGGCGGCGGCCACGTCGGCCATCTCCTGGGCAGGCTGGGCGACCGCCTCCGGCTTGGCCGGGGTCTCCACCGGTGCGGACGCCGCCATCGCGGTGAGCTCGACGCCGGTGACGGCGGCAGCCTCCGCGTCGGCCTCGGCCCGCAGCTGCGCGGCCCGCTCCGAGGCGGTGAAGATACCCAGCTCGGCACGGCGCTCGTAGGGCAGGAAGTCCAGCGCCAGGCGACGGAAGATGTAGTCCATCACCGAGGCCGCCATCCGCACGTCCGGGTCGTCGGTCATGCCGGCCGGCTCGAAGCGCATGTTGGTGAACTTGCTGACGAACGTCTCCAGCGGCACGCCGTACTGCAGGCCGATGCTGATGGCCACCGAGAAGGCGTCCATCACGCCGGCCAGGGTCGAGCCCTGCTTGGACATCTTCAGGAAGACCTCACCGAGGCCGTCGTCGGGGTAGGACGACGCGGTCAGGTAGCCCTCGGCGCCACCGACGGAGAAGCTGACCGTCTCGGACGGGCGCTTCTTCGGCAGGCGCTTACGCACCGGCCGGTACTCGATGACCTTTTCGACCGCGGCCGGCGCGGCCGGTGCCGTCTCGACGGCGGCCGGCTCGGTGGCCTTGTTGGACTTGGCCACCGAGAGCGGCTGGCCGACCTTGCAGTTGTCCCGGTAGATCGCCAGCGCCTTGAGGCCGAGCTTCCAGCCCTCGAAGTAGATCTTCTCGACGTCCTCGACGGTGGCCGCCTCCGGCATGTTGACCGTCTTGGAGATGGCGCCGGAGACGAACGGCTGGATGGCCGCCATCATCCGCACGTGACCCATCGGGGCGATCGTCCGCTCCCCCATGGCGCAGTCGAAGACCGGGTAGTGCTCCGGCTTGAGGCCGGGGGCGTCCACCACGTGCCCGTGGTCGGCGATGTGCTCGACGATCGCCTCGACCTGCTCCTCGGGGTAGCCGAGGCTGCGCAGGGCGCGCGGCACCGTCTGGTTGACGATCTGCATCGAGCCGCCGCCGACCAGCTTCTTGAACTTGACCAGCGCCAGGTCCGGCTCCACGCCGGTCGTGTCGCAGTCCATCATGAAGCCGATCGTGCCGGTCGGGGCGAGGACGCTCGCCTGCGCGTTGCGCCAACCGTTCTTATCGCCGATCTTGTTGCCCTGGGTCCACTGCTTGGTCGCCTCGCGGACGATCGCGGTGGCCACCGGGCTGGTCGGCTTGATCTCGTCGTTGGCCGCGGCGTGCTTACGCATGACCCGCTTGTGCGGCTCGGCGTTGCGCGCGTAGCCGTCGTACGGGCCGACGACGCCGGCCAGCTCGGCCGAGCGGCGGTAGGCGGTGCCGGTCATCAGGGACGTGATCGACGCGGCGACCGAGCGGCCCTGGTCCGAGTCGTACGGCAGGCCGGTGGCCATCAGCAGGGCACCCAGGTTGGCGTAGCCGATGCCGAGCTGCCGGTATGCGCGGGAGGTCTCACCGATCTTCTCGGTCGGGAAGTCCGCGAAGCAGATCGAGATGTCCATCGCGGTGATGACGAACTCGACTGACTTGACGAACTTCTCCACCTCGAAGCCACCGTCGGCGCGGAGGAACTTCATCAGGTTGAGCGAGGCCAGGTTGCACGAGGAGTTGTCCAGGTGCAGGTACTCCGAGCACGGGTTCGACGCGGTGATCCGCCCGGTCTCCGGGCAGGTGTGCCAGTCGTTGATGGTGTCGTCGTACTGCAGGCCCGGGTCGGCGCACTCCCAGGCGGCCTGGGAGATGGTGCGGAACAGCTTCTTGGCGTCGACGGTGTCGATCACCGAGCCGTCCAGGCGGCCGCGCAGGTCGAAGCCCTTACCGTTCTCCACCGCCGACATGAACTCGTCGGAGACCCGGACCGAGTTGTTGGCGTTCTGGTACTGCACGCTGACGATGTCGGAGCCGCCGAGGTCCATGTCGAACCCGGCGTCGCGCAGCGCGCGGATCTTGTCCTCTTCGCGCGCCTTCGTGACCACGAACTCCTCGATGTCCGGGTGGTCCACGTCGAGGATGACCATCTTGGCCGCCCGGCGCGTCGCGCCGCCGGACTTGATGGTGCCGGCGGAGGCGTCCGCGCCGCGCATGAAGCTGACCGGGCCGGAGGCGGTGCCGCCGGAGGAGAGCAGCTCACGGGACGAGCGGATGCGCGACAGGTTGACTCCGGAGCCGGAGCCGCCCTTGAAGATCAGCCCCTCCTCCTTGTACCAGTCGAGGATCGAGTCCATCGAGTCGTCGACGGCCAGGATGAAGCAGGCGCTGACCTGCTGCGGCGACGGCGTGCCGACGTTGAACCAGACCGGCGAGTTGAAGCTGAACACCTGGTTCAGCAGCATCCAGGTCAGCTCGTGCGCGAAGACCTCGGCGTCGGCCGGGCCGGCGAAGTAGCCGTACTCCTCACCCGCGGTGCGGTAGGTGGTGACCACCCGGTCGATCAGCTGCTTGAGCGACCACTCCCGCTCCGGGGTCCCCACCGCTCCCCGGAAGTACTTGGTGGTCACGATGTTGGCCGCGTTGACGCTCCACGACTCCGGGAACTCCACCCCACGCTGCTCGAAGTTGATCGAGCCGTCCCGCCAGTTCGTCATCACGACGTCCCGGCGCTCCCAGGAGACCTCGTCGTACGGGTGGACCCCCTCGGTCGTCCACACCCGCTCGATCTTCAGCCCCGCGCCTGCCTTGTTCCGTGAACGGCTAGTTGTCACGCCGTCGCCCCCCTCGTCTGCGCGGTCACCCACCGCGCGTCCCAATCTCTCGAAAAACTGTGAAGACTCAGCTGGTACGGCCGGCGGCCTCAACCGCATCGGCCCTGCCCTGCTCCCGGGCTCGCGCCGCGGCCCGCAACGTCTCGATCTCGCGCTCGAAGTCGGCGAGCGAGTCGAACGAGCGGTAGACGCTGGCGAACCGCAGGTAGGCGATCTCGTCCAGGTCGCGTAGCGGACCCAGGATCGCCAGGCCCACGTCGTGGCTGGGGATCTCGGCGGCCCCCTTGGCCCGGACCGTCTCCTCCACCCGCTGCGCGAGCAGCGCGAGTGAGTCGTCGTCCACCGGCCGGCCCTGGCACGCCTTGCGCACCCCGCCGATGATCTTTGTGCGGCTGAACGGCTCGGTCACCCCGCTGCGCTTGACGACCGCGAGCACCGCCTCCTCGACGGTGGTGAACCGCTTGCCGCACTCCGGGCAGGACCGCCGCCGTCGGATGAGCTGGCCGTCGTCGGCCTCCCGCGAGTCGACCACCCGGGAGTCAGCGTGCCGGCAGTACGGACACCGCATTCGCCCACCTCCTAAAAATGATCAACTGCGAGCACACCGGACACCCCGGGCACGCCGCACCGCGACGGTGCCATCCTCGGATGACGCCTGCCGTGATCGACGTTACGGGAGTGCGGTCGGTAGTCAGACCCAACCTGTAGGCAACTTACGCCCGTGTCACTACTACATCTAGGGGTCGACCGTATGTCGCCGGGGAAGCCGGGTCAAGTTGGCCGGCGTGTCCGGCGCGTCACGGACCATCCGGTCATCCCCGCCCCGCAGCACGCCCGAAGGCCCAACGCCACGACCTCGCCCGGGTTACCGGCCAGCAGGTCGGACCCGCCCGGCAAATGGTCGAGGATCGAACACCAGTACTACCTGACGTACCATTTATCAGAACATCCGTACGACCGGAGTGCTTTTTCACCCCGACACGCCGGTGAGAGGTCGTACAGATGTTTGAAAATGACTGATCTCACCTATACGGTCATGAACAACGTGGCACCACCGCACGCACCACGAGCCGACGAGGCACCCAGCGCCGACCAGGGAGGACGGACGTGACCGAGGACCGGGCCAGCCGGCCGAAGAGCCCGCAGCAGATCACCGAGGCGGGCCCCCCGGCCACCCGACGCCGCAGCGCCGCGCGCAGCCGGACGGGTCAGCCCGCCGTGCGCCCGGTCACCCCGGTGGTCAGCGCCTTCCCCGACCCGGCGACGGTCGACCTGACCGCCCGCCAGCGCCGCATCCTGGAGTTCATCCGCAACTGGGTGGAACGGCACGGCTACCCGCCGAGCGTCCGGGAGATCGGCGAGGCGGTCGGCCTGGTGTCGCCGTCCAGCGTCGCCTACCAGCTCAAGGAGCTGGAGAAGAAGGGCTTCCTGCGCCGCGACCCGAACCGGCCGCGCGCGGTGGACGTCCGCGCCCCCAGCGAGGCGATCGACGACGAGCTGTCGAGGGCCCAGCGGCCGACCCCGGCGTACGTGCCGATGCTCGGCCGGATCGCCGCCGGTGGCCCGATCCTCGCCGAGCAGGCCGTGGAGGACATCTTCCCGCTCCCCCGCGAGCTGGTGGGTGAGGGCGAGGTCTTCATGCTCCAGGTCAAGGGCGACTCGATGCTCGACGCGGCGATCTGCGACGGCGACTGGGTGGTGGTCCGGCAGCAGCCAACCGCCGACTCCGGCGAGATCGTGGCCGCCATGCTCGACGGCGAGGCGACGGTGAAGACCTACCGGCGGCGCGACGGGCACGTCTGGCTGATGCCGCAGAACCCGGCCTTCGACCCGATCCCCGGCGATGACGCCACCATCATGGGCCGGGTCGTGGCGGTGCTACGCCGGATCTGACCGATCGGCGGGTGGGTGCCGAACAGCACTCACCCGCACCGCTCGTGTTCGAGGCGGATGATCGCCTCAGCGCCGATCAGTAACGGTCGCCCCGGTGACCACGCCCACCCCCGGGATACTGCCCGTACGGGTCCACTGGCCCGTCGTCGTCGCGTCGGCGGCCAGGTCGCTGACCGCGGTAGTCAGGCTCCGGCCCACCACGCCGGGGCGGCTCCGCGCGACCGGGCTGACCGCCCTCGCCGCCGTACACGCCACCGCCAGGACGACCACCGCCGGCCTGCGGACGACCACCGCCGGCCTGCGGACGACCGGTGCCGGCCTGCGGACGACCACCGCCACCAGCCGGAGGACGGCCACCGCCACCAGTCGGGGGACGGCCACCGCCACCGGCTGGAGGGCGTCCGCCGCCGCCGGCCGGAGGGCGTCCGCCGCCGTACACGCCAGCACCGCCGCCGTCCGGTCGTGGCGCACCGTAGCCTCCATCAGCCGGGGCCGGCCGGCCGCCACCGCCGTACACGGCACCACCCGCCGGGGCCGGGCCGCCACGACCCGCACCACCCGCCGGGGCCGGACCGCCGCGACCCGCACCACCGCCGTAGACCGCGCCGCCGGCTGGCGCGCCGCCCCCGTAGACACCACCCCTGCGGTCGTCATCGGCCGGCAAACCGTCGACGGCTCGGCCCGCGCGCGGGCCGAACGGCTCGCCATCCGGGTCCGACAGGTCGGACGCGTCGGCGGTCGACGGTCGGCGGCGGGCGCGGACGATGCCGAAGATGCCGGCGGCGACCAACAGCAGGCCGATCACCCCGACCGCCCCGACCAGGTACGTGATGTCGTCGAGGCTCAACCCGGCGGTCCAGGATTTCGAGGCGGCCGGCTTGCCGCCCTCCTCCGGAGCCAGTGGCACGGCTGTCGAACTGGACGGGGCGTAGCTGAGGATGTCGAGCGGCTCGTCCTCGGCGAACCGGCCCGCTTCGGAGACGGTGAGGAACGACTTTCCGTCCGGGGTGTAGCTGATGGCCTCGCCGAACGGGTCGGCCAGCGGCGTCACCCGCGGCTTGCCGCTGGTGAGCGCGCCCACGATGTCGCCGCCGCTCACGTCGAACTCGAAGGCGTCGGCGTAGGTGCGCAGGACCACCCGGGAGCCGTCCGGTGCCCGGGACGCGCCGGTGATGGCGATCCGGCCGAAGGTGTTGAGGGTGTTCTCCGTCTGGGTCTTCGGCAGCGTGAGCTCGCCGGCCTTCCGCATCGGCACCGGGTCGGTGTCGCCGCTCTTCAGAGCCGCCGACGGCGTGTAGATCTCGGCCTTGCCGCTGGTCACCTTGGTGATGATCAGCGGTTTCCCGTCGTCGCCGATGAGGAGTGCCTCGGCGTCGTGCGGTTTGGCCTCGGGGTAGGAGAGCCGGTGCAGCGTCGGCTGGTTGGCGCCGGTGACCGGCATCGACCAGAGCGCGACGCGGCTGCGGCGCTCCTTCGCGTCGGGGTTGTCACCGGTGTCGGCGATCCAGAGGGTTTTGCCGTCCTTGGACACGGCGAGATCCTCGGTGTCGAACGGACCCTGCCCCGAGTAGCGGATCGGCTCCTTCGAGATCTTGCACTTGCTGTCGAGGAAGAAGACCCGCTTGCGCTCCGGGAGCTCGGTGCCGTCGTTGATGACGATGAAGCCACTCTTGGTGGCGACCAGCCCGGACAGCTCCCGTAGGCGCTCGTCGGTAATCGTGCATCGCTTCTGGCCAGGGTTCGCGGCGGGCGGCCCGGACGCCCCAGGGGCGGGAGCCGCTGCGGCGACTCCGGCGAGCGCCACGGTTGCCCCGAGCAGGCCGAGGGCAACCGTGACCGAGGAAACAACGCGGCGCATTCGGCCAGTGTCGCATGCCGCGCGTTTCCGGTGGATGACGCCGTGGCCGCTCAGGACCGGCTGCCGGCCGCCTGTCCCTGCCGCTCCACGTCGTACGCCATAAGCTCCGCCGCCAACTCCGCTCCGACGCGGACGTGCAGCAGGGTGCCCTCCGGCAGGTGCGACGTGCTGAGCACCTCACCCGTGCGGTGCGCCCGGGCCACCAGGTCGCCCCGGTCGTACGGCAGCACGGCCCGGACCTCCACGGCCGGACTCGGCAGCCGCTCCTCGATCGCCGCGCGCAGCTCGTCCATGCCCCGCCCGGAGTACGCGGACACGAAGATCGCGTCCGGCCAGAGCCGCTTGAGCCGCAGCAGGGTGTCCTCGTCGGCCGCGTCGGTCTTGTTGACCACCAACAGCTCGGGGAGCCGATCGGCGCTGACCTCGGCAAGCACGGCGTGGACCGCTCGGACCTGCTCCTCCGGATCCGGGTGGGTGCCGTCGACGACGTGCACCACCAGATCCGCCTCCGCGACCTCCTCCAGCGTCGAGCGGAACGCCTCGACGATCTGGTGCGGCAGGTGCCGGACGAAACCGACGGTGTCGGAGAGGGTGTAGAGCCGCCCGTCGGAGGCGGTGGCCTTGCGGGTCGTCGGGTCCAGCGTGGCGAACAGCGCGTTCTCCACCAGCACGCCCGCGCCGGTCAGGCGGTTGAGCAGGCTGGACTTGCCGGCGTTGGTGTAGCCGGCGATGGCGACCGCGGGAACGGCGTTGCGGGAGCGCCGAGAGCGCTTGGTCACGCGTACCGTCTTCATGCTCTTGATCTCGCGACGCAGCCGGGAGATGCGGTGACGGATGCGCCGCCGGTCGGTCTCCAGCTTGGTCTCACCGGGACCACGAACACCCACACCGCCGCCGGCGCCGCCGCCCCGGCCGGAACCACCGGTCTGCCGGGAGAGCGTCTCACCCCAACCGCGCAGTCGGGGCAGCAGGTATTGGAGCTGGGCCAGCTCGACCTGCGCCTTACCTTCCTTGCTCTTGGCGTGCTGGGCGAAGATGTCGAGGATCAGCGCGGTGCGGTCGACGACCTTGACCTTGGTGCGCTGCTCCAGGTTGCGCAGCTGCGACGGGGACAGCTCACCGTCACAGATGACCGTGTCGGCGCCGGTGGAGAGCACCACCGCGCCGAGGTCGTCGACCTTGCCGCGGCCGATGTACGTGGCCGGGTCGGGTCGGGTACGACGTTGGATGAGCCCTTCGAGCACCTGCGAACCGGCGGTCTCGGCCAGCGCGGCGAGCTCGGTCAGCGAGTTTTCCGCGTCGGTGACAGTGCCTTCGGTCCAGACGCCCACCAGGACGACCCGCTCCAGCCGCAGCTGGCGGTATTCCACCTCGGTGACGTCGGTGAGCTCGGTTGACAGGCCCGGGACGCGTCGGAGGGACTGCCGCTCCGACAGCTCCATCTCGCCGGTGGTGACGTCGTCGAGCTCGTCCTCGACGGGGACAAAGCTCTCCTGGTCTCGCAAGCGGTTCTCCTGTCCGTTTTGATAAGTAGAACGTAATCCTGACATGACACAACGCCGAACGCACCTGCTATATGCCCATGCTGAAGGTCGCCAAAAGTGGGGGCGAATGCTGGTCGGCCGCGACAACCCGGTAGAAATGCGGGCGGCGGCCGATCGGCCGCACAGCCGTTACGGAGGGATCCCGTGGCCATCACCCGACTGCCGAGCGCCGGATTTTCGATCACCATCCGGATCGCCGTGACCGCGGACGCCTCCTCGATCGGCCGGCTCACCACCTCCGTCGGCGAGGCCGGGGCGATCGTCACGGCGCTGGACGTGGTGGACTCGGACCCGACCCATGTGATCGTCGACCTGACCTGCGACACCGCCGACGCCGGACACGCCGACCAGGTGGTCGACGCGTTGACCGCGCTGGACGGCGTGGACGTGCGCAAGGTGTCGGACCGGACGTTCCTGCTGCACCTGGGCGGCAAGATCGAGGTGACCTCGAAGGTCGCGCTGCGCAACCGCGACGAGCTGTCCCGCGCGTACACCCCGGGGGTGGCCCGGGTCTGCATGGCGATCGCCGAGAACCCGGCCGACGCCCGGCGACTGACCATCAAGCGCAACACCGTCGCGGTGGTCAGTGACGGCTCGGCGGTGCTCGGCCTGGGCAACCTCGGCCCGGCCGCGTCGCTGCCGGTGATGGAGGGCAAGGCCGCGCTGTTCAAGCGCTTCGGCGGGGTGGACGCCTGGCCGGTGGTGCTGGACACCCAGGACACCGACGAGATCGTGCAGATCGTCAAGGCGATCGCGCCGGCCTACGGCGGCATCAACCTGGAGGACATCGCCGCGCCGCGTTGCTTCGAGATCGAGGCCCGGCTGCGCGAGGCGCTGGACATCCCGGTCTTCCACGACGACCAGCACGGCACCGCGATCTGCGTGCTGGCCGCGCTGACCAACGCGCTGCGGGTGGTGGGCAAGCGGCTCGAGGACGTCCGCGTGGTCGTCTCCGGAGCCGGCGCGGCCGGCACCGCGATCATGAAGCTGCTGCTGCGCCAGGGCGTCGGCGACATCATCGCGTACGACCGGGAGGGCGCCCTGCACCGCGGGCTGACCGGGCTCAACTCGGCGTGGCAGTGGCTGGCGGAGAACACCAACAAGGAGAACTACTCCGGCGACCTGCCCGGCGCGATCCGGGGCGCCGACGTGTTCATCGGGGTCAGCGCGCCGAACCTGCTCACCGGCGACGACATCGCCCAGATGGCGAAGGACTCGATCGTCTTCGCCCTCGCGAACCCGGACCCGGAGGTCGACCCACGGGAGGCACGCAAGCACGCCGCCGTGGTCGCCACCGGCCGCTCGGACCAGCCGAACCAGATCAACAACGTGCTCGCGTTCCCCGGGGTGTTCCGCGGCATGCTGGACGCGCACGCTGAGGAGTTCACCGAGGAGATGGCCATCGCGGCCGCCCGGGCCATCGCGGACGTGGTCGGCGAAGAGAAGATCAACCCGACGGTGATCGTGCCGAGCGTCTTCGACTCCCGGGTCGCCCCGGCGGTCGCCGCGGCCGTACGCGCCGCCGCGCACAACCCGAGCCCGCTCCCGGCCGCCGACCCCGGCCCGGCCGACCTCCCCGAGATCGCCGCAAACGCCAGCGCCACCCCGTAACGCGTGCCGTTCACCCGCCGATGACCCCGTTGATCAAGAGGTTCGCGTCAGGAAGAGCGCGAATTCTGACGCAAACCTCTTGATCAACGCGGGCGGGAGCCCGGGTGGGGCCTCAGGGGCGGAGAATGGCCGGGTTCAGCTCGCCGGTGGCCACCAGGACGGCAGGGCCGGAGAGCCAGCAGGAGTCGGCAGTGACCGTCACCGTGAGGCGACCGCCGGGCACGTCCACGGCGACCACGCCGGTGTCCCGGCCGGCGTCGCGCAGCGCCACCGCGCCCACCGCGCAGGCACCCGTGCCGCAGGACAGGGTCTCGGCGCTGCCGCGCTCGTACACCCGCATCAGGGTGTGCCCGTCGGTGCCGTCGACCGGGTCGCCCGCCACGATGAACTCCACGTTCACCCCGCTCGGGAAGACCGTCGGGTCGAACCCGGGCGCGACGGTCAGGTCCAGCGCCGACAGCTCGACGCCGGCCGGCAGGACGCAGACCAGGTGCGGGTTGCCGACGTCCACCACCGCACCGGTCAGGGTCAGTCCGCCGAGGGTGGCGGCGGAGCTGTCGTACACCTGGGGTCGGCGCATCTCCACGGACACGGCGTCGCCCTCGACCAGCGCGCGCACGACGCCGGCCCGGGTGGCCACCGGCAGCGCCGCGCCGGCGGGCGTGGCCAACCCGGTGTCGAGCAGGTAGCGCACGAAGACCCGGGCGCCGTTGCCGCACATCTCGGCGAACGAGCCGTCGGCGTTCCAGTAGTCCATGAACCACTCGGCCTCGCCGGCCTGACCCGCGCCGTCCGGATGCTTGGCCGCGCGGACCACCCGCAGTACGCCGTCCGCGCCGATGCCCCGACGCCTGTCGCAGAGCGCCGCGACCAGCTCCGGGGTCAGGTCGAGCTGACCGTCCGGGTCGGGAAGGAGGACGAAGTCGTTGCCGGTGCCGTGGCCCTTGGTGAACTCCACTCCCCCATCATCGCGCAGCGGCCGGCACCAGGCGCAGGGCGGCCCCGATCAGGTCCGGGGTCGCCGAGTCCAGCCAGTGGATCCGCGGGTCGCGCCGGAACCAGGACCGCTGCCGGCGGACGAAACGCCGGGTGGCCCGGACCGTCTCGTCGTGCGCCTGCGCCTCGGTCAGTTCACCGGCGAGCAGGCGCAGCACCTGCTGGTAGCCGAGCGCCCGACTCGCCGTCCGCCCCTCGGGCAGCCCGCGCCCGACCAGCTCGCGGGTCTCGTCCACCAGGCCGTCGGCCCACATCCGGTCGACCCGCAGCGCGATCCGCTCGTCCAGCAGGCCGGTGTCCAGGTCGACGCCGAGCTGCACCGACGGGTAGTACGGCGTGGGCTGCGGCAGCGACGCGGCGAACGGCGCGCCGGTGAGCTCGATCACCTCCAGGGCCCGCACGATCCGCCGACCGTTGCCGGGCAGGATGCCGTCGGCCGCGACCGGGTCGGCGGCGCGCAGCCGCGCGTACAGCGGGGCCGGGCCGACCTCGGCCAACTCCCGTTCCAGCCGCTCCCGCAGCGCCGCGTCGGTGCCGGGGAACTCGAAGCGCTCCAGCACCGCCCGCACGTACAGCCCGGAGCCACCGACCAGCAGCGGCACCCGCCCCCGGGACAGGATGTCGTCCACCGCCGCGCGGGCCAGTCGCTGGTACTCCGCGACGCTCGCCGGCTCGGTGACCTCCCAGATGTCCAGCAGGTGGTGCGGCACCCCGTCCCGCTCGGCGAGGGTCAGTTTGGCGGTGCCGATGTCCATGCCCCGGTAGAGCTGCATCGAGTCGGCGTTGACCACCTCCCCGTTCAGGGCGTGCGCCAACGCGATGCTCAGCGCCGACTTGCCGGCCGCCGTCGGGCCGACCACCGCGACGACCGTGCCTGTCACACCCGCTCCCAGGACGCCACGAAGTAGGCCACCCCGTAGGGGGCGGAGTCGTGCAGCAGCTCGCCGCGCCACCCGCCGCCGGCCGCGCGGGCCGCGCCGGCGAGCACCTGCCAGGAGGCGCGACCGGCGGCCTTCAGCTCCGTCGACAGCACCGGGTCGAGGTCCAGCAGGGCGTCCAGGTCCGCGTCGGCCAGCGCCGCGGCAACCCCCTGGTCGTACGGGAGGGCGCGCGCGTCGTCGTACCCGGGTGCCTTCTCTCCCCGGCAGGCCGACCCGTCACCGAGCACCAGCGCCGCCACCCGGTCACCGGCGGCGTCGACCTCGGCGGCGAGCGCGGCCAGCTCGGCCGGGCCGGCGTCGGCGGCCACCTGCACGGCGGTCACCGGCGGTCGGGCGTCGTGGCGGGTCAGCAGCCACGCGCCGATGGTCAGGCTCAACGGCAGCACCGCGCCTCGGTCCGGCTGGCCGGGCACCAGCGGCACGTCCAGGTCGACACCCCAGGGCTGGAGGGAACCGGTCGCCGGGGTACCGATCGGGCCGGTCACCGGGCCGGTGCCCAGCAGCAGCAGAGTGTCCGGATCGGCGGCCAACAGCCGGCGTACGGCGGTATCACAGGCCGCCCGCAGATCGTCCAACTCCGGGGCCGCCGAGCCGGCCACCTCGGGCACGAGCAGGGGCGGATGCGGGCAGACGGCGGCGGCGACCAGTGGCACCCGTTCACCGTAGCGGGAATCCCCGGTGCGTCTCCGAGCCGATCCGGTCATTCGGCCCCTAGGACACCGTATGGTCACGGTCGGCGATAGGCGCTCGACGCGGACCGGGTCGGACCTGTGACAATGCCGGAAGCAACTTGGCTGCGCCGTGGCGGCGACGGGGGATCGATCCCTCGACGCCGGGAGAACGAGGATGGGCACATGAGCGACTGGACTGCCTTCGGACGGGTGGACGCGGACGGCACCGTGTACGTCAAGACCACCGAGGGCGAGCGGGTGGTCGGATCCTGGCAGGCGGGAGCACCGGAGGAGGGCCTGGCTCACTTCGCACGCCGCTTCGCCGACCTGGTTACCGAGGTGGACCTGACCGAGGCGCGACTCAAGTCGGGTGCGGCGGACGCCGGGCACTCGTTGAGCACGATCCGGCGGATCCGCACCACGCTGCCCGAGGCCAACGTGGTCGGCGACATCGACGCACTGGCGGCACGCCTGGACAAGCTGGCGACCCTCGCCGAGGAGAAGGCCGGCGAGGCGCGCGCCGCCCGGGACGCCGCTCGCGGCGAGGCCCTGGCCCGCAAGACCGCGCTGGTCGAGGAGGCCGAGAAGCTGGCCGCCGAATCCACCGGGTGGAAGACCGCCGGGGACCGGCTCAAGGAGATCCTCGACGAGTGGAAGACCATCCGCGGGGTCGACAAGAAGGCCGACGGTGAGCTGTGGAAGCGGTTCGCCGCCGCCCGGGACGGCTTCACCCGCCGCCGCGGCGCCCACTTCGCCTCCCTGGACTCCCAGCGCAAGCAGGCGCAGACGGTCAAGGAGGAGCTGGTCGCCGAAGCGGAGAAGCTCCAGGAATCCACCGACTGGGCCGCCACCGCCAACCAGCTCAAGGACCTGATGACCCAGTGGAAGGCCGCTCCGCGCGCCTCCAAGGAGGCCGAGCAGAAGCTCTGGGAACGGTTCCGGGGTGCGCAGGACGCCTTCTTCAGCCGGCGCAGCGAGGTCTTCTCCGCACGGGACAACGAGCAGCGCGGCAACCTGGAGCGCAAGCAGGCCCTGCTCGCGGAGGCCGAGGCATTGGACATCGACGCCGACCCGAAGGGTGCCCAGGCCAAGCTGCGGGAGATCCAGGCCCAGTGGCACGAGGCCGGCCGGGTGCCCCGCGAGGCGGCCGCCGGGCTGGAGCGCCGACTGCGCGTCATCGACGACAAGGTCCGTGACGTCATGGACTCGGCGTGGCGCCGCACCACCAAGGAGGACAACCCGCTGCTCGCCCAGATGCGGGCACAGGTGGCGGAGGCCGAGGACCGGCTGGCCCGGGCGCAGAGCGCCGGGGACGCACGCCGGATCAAGGAGGCTGAGCAGGCCCTCGCCTCCAAGCGGCAGTTCCTCCAACTCGCCGAGCAGGCCGGCTGAGCTGACGACGTCCGGAGCCCCCGGTCCCCAGCGGGACCGGGGGCTCCCGCGTACCCGACCCCCACGCCCTGCACCCGGCACCCCGCACCGCGACGGGAGAACCCGTCCCGGTCGGGCGACCCCGCGCCCCGCGCCCCGCGCCCCGCGCAACTTCCCCGATGTTGCTGCCTCCGGCGCGCGAGAGACAGCAACATCCCTGATATTGCGCGGATCTTGACGACGAACACCGTCCGTGGGCGGCCCGGGCGCGGGTGTGGGGCGCTTTCGGCCGTCAAGGTCACGCTCGATCCAGGATGTAGTGGCCACGAAGCCCCGGGATGCCACTACATCCATGTTCTAGCGCGATCATGCAGCGGGCGCGGCGCAGAACGGGCCGCGGGGTGCCGACGGACGGAGCGCGGACGGACGGGGCGGGGCGGGGCGGGGGCAGGTTGACGCATTGACGCGGGCTGATCAGAATGAGCGACGGAGCCAGGTAGGGCCACCGGCACGAGGGCGACGAAGGCGGAACATCCGCCGTCGAGGGTCGCCGGTGAGCTTCCGCGAGTGACCACGTCCGCGTGACATGGGCCGTCGCGCACTGTCCGCGTACCCCTGGGGGAGCGTGACGTGCGGACGGCCGCCTGCCGGCGTCGTCTCTGGAGGGCGCCGGACCTCCGAAGTGGAGCTCGAATGTTCCGTCCGAAAGCTCTCGGCGGCGCGCTCACTGCGCTCGCCACCGTCGCGTCCGGCGTGTTCCTCGCCGCCGCCGTCAGCACCAGTCCGGCCGTTGCCGCTGGCACCGGTACCGGTTATCTGCACACCAGCGGCAACCAGATCGTGGACAGCACCGGGACCACGGTCCGGCTGACCGGTATCAACTGGTTCGGCATGGAGACCGACAACAAGACCTTCCACGGTCTGTGGTCGAGCAACCCGTGGCGGGGGCAGCTCGACACGATGGCCCGGCTGGGTTACAACACGTTGCGGGTGCCGTACTCGAACGACGCGCTGAAGCCGGGCGCGACCGCCACCGGGATCAACGACTTCGTCAACCCGGACCTGATCGGGCTGTCGCCGTTGCAGATCCTGGACAAGGTGATCGACTACGCCGGCAGCAAGGGCATGCGGATCATCCTGGACCGGCACCGGCCGACGGCGGCCGGGCAGTCGCCGCTCTGGTACACGTCGACGGTTTCCGAGGCGACCTGGATCAACGACTGGAAGATGCTCGCCCAGCGGTACGCGGGCAACCCCACGGTGATCGGCGCCGACCTGCACAACGAGCCGCACGCGGAGGGCACCAACCCGGCGGCCACCGGGGCGTGCTGGGGCTGTGGCGACACCACCCGGGACTGGCGGCTCGCCGCCGAGCGGGCCGGGAACGCCATCCTCGGTGTGCAGCCGAACTGGTTGATCTTCGTGGAGGGGGTGAGCTGCCCGAGCGGGGGTCTCTCCAACGTCTGGGACGGCGACACCAGCAACGACGAGGACTGCGGCTGGTGGGGTGGCAACCTGTCCAAGGCGGGCCAGTTCCCGGTCCGGCTGAACGTGGCGAACCGGTTGGTCTACTCGCCGCACGAGTACGCCACCTCGGTGTACCGGCAGACCTGGTTCGACGCCCCGGACTACCCGGCGAACATGCCGGCCATCTGGGACAAGTACTTCGGTTACCTCTACAAGCAGAACATCGCCCCGATCATGATGGGCGAGTTCGGCAGCACCCTGGTCGACCCGAAGGACAAGGTGTGGCTGGAGAAGCTGATGGCGTACACCGGCACCGGGGTGACCGGGATGTCCTTCACCTACTGGTCGTGGAACCCCAACTCGGGTGACACCGGCGGTATCGCGTTGGACGACTGGACCAACATCAACACTGCGAAGCAGGCCATCCTCCAGCCGTACCTGATCGCGCCGTCCGGTGGCGGCACCGGCGGGCCGCCGACCGGTGGACCGACGGACCCGCCGGCCGGCGCCTGCACCGCCACGTACCGGCAGGTCAACGCCTGGCAGGGCGGCTTCCAGGGCGAGTTGACCGTGAAGAACACCGGCTCGGGCGCGGTGAACCCGTGGTCGGTCACCTGGAGCTGGCCGTCCGGGGTGACGCTGGGCAGTGGCTGGAACGCCACCGTCACGCAGTCCGGCACGACGGTCACCGCGGCTGCTCCGAGCCACGCCCCGTCCCTGCCGGCGGGCGGGTCGGTCACCGTGGGCTTCACCGCCAACGGCACGGCCAGCGCGCCGGGCACTGTGAAACTCAGCGGCGCCAGCTGCTGAACCACCGGGACGGCCGGTGCCCACCGCACCGGCCGCGAGCAACGTCGAGTCCATCGTGACGGCGGGCGCCGGCTCCGGCCGGATCACCGTCTGACGCGGTCCTTCGCGGAAGGGCCCCTCGTTTAGGGGCCCTTCCGTGCGGTCAGTGGGTGGCGCAACCAGCGGTGGGAGCAGGAGCGACCGGCGGTGCGCCGATCGTCGGCAGACCGAGCAGAACCCCCGGGGTACGCGGGGAGCGTCCCGCCTCGGCCGCGTCGCCGGCCCGGGTACGCCGGTGCGCCACCGGCGCACCGTCGGCGTTCAGGTGGTGCGGTGCGGCGTACGTGATCGTGGTGTGCACGATGTCGCCCGGCCGGATCTGACCGGCCAGCGACTCCCCGCCGGGGGTCTCGGTCGCGAAGTGCACCAGTCGACCGTCGCGCGCCCGACCGGACATCCGACCGGTCCGCTCGTCCTTGCGGCCCTCGCCGACCGCGACCAGTACCTCGACGGTCTCCCCGACGAGGCGCTTGTTCTCCGCCCAGGTGATCTCCTCGACGGTAGCGATCAACCGCTCGTAGCGCTCCTGCACGACCTGCTTGGGCAGCTGGTCGTCCATGGTCGCGGCGGGGGTGCCGGGCCGCTTGGAGTACTGGAAGGTGAAGGCCGAGGAGAACCGGGCCTCCCGGACCACGTCCAGGGTGCGCTGGAAGTCGGCCTCGGTCTCACCGGGGAAGCCGACGATGATGTCGGTGGTGATCGCCGCGTCCGGCATCGCCGCGCGGACCTTCTCGATGATCCCCAGGTAGCGCTCGGAACGGTAGGACCGGCGCATCGCACGGAGCACGTCGTCGGAGCCGGACTGCAACGGCATGTGCAGCGAGTGGCAGACGTTCGGCGTCTCGGCCATCGCGGCGATCACGTCGTCGGTGAAGTCCTTCGGGTGCGGGCTGGTGAACCGGACGCGCTCCAACCCGTCGATGTCGCCGCAGGCCCGCAGCAGCTTGCCGAACGCGTACCGGTCGCCGAACTCCACGCCGTACGAGTTGACGTTCTGCCCGAGCAGGGTCACCTCCAGCACGCCCTCGTCGACCAGGGCGCGCACCTCGGAGAGGATGTCGCCGGGGCGCCGGTCCTTCTCCTTGCCGCGCAGCGCCGGCACGATGCAGAACGTGCAGGTGTTGTTGCACCCCACCGAGATCGACACCCAGCCGGCGTACGTGGACTCGCGGCGGGTGGGCAGCGTGGACGGGAAGACGTCGAGGGACTCCAGGATCTCCACCTCGGCGGCGGCGTTGTGCCGGGCCCGCTCCAGCAGCACCGGCAGCGCGCCGATGTTGTGGGTGCCGAAGACCACGTCCACCCAGGGCGCCTTGCGGACGATGTCGCCCCGGTCCTTCTGGGCGAGGCAGCCGCCGACCGCGATCTGCATCCCGGGGTGCTTGTCCTTCACGGGGCGCAGGCGACCGAGGTTGCCGTAGAGCCGGTTGTCCGCGTTCTCCCGCACCGCGCAGGTGTTGAAGACGACGATGTCCGGGGTGTCGTCGGTCGGCACCGCGCGCACGTAGCCGGCCTGTTCGAGCAGGCCGGAGATCCGCTCAGAATCGTGCACGTTCATCTGGCAGCCGTACGTCACGACGTTGTAGGTCCTAGCCACCCTCTTGGTGCCCCTTCCCCTCGGGCTACCAGGGTAGCGGCCCGTTCGGGGGGCCCAACCCACCGGCATTGACCCGCCGGCCCATGGCGGGCATCCACGACGGGCAGTACGCTGCACAACAAGAATGTGTTCTGGGCGATTTCGGGGGCTTTGCACTCGGCGCCGACGATGCGCGGCTCCGTTCACGGGGGAGCACATGACGACCCGCGGGAGGCCAACCGTGACGCGACAAGATGCGACACAGCGCACCGTCACGACCCCGGACGGGCGGCACCTCGCGGTGGAGACCTCCGGCGCGCCGGACGGGCCGGCGGTCTTCCTGCTGCACGGCACCCCGGGCAGCCGTAGCGGCCCCCGCCCCCGGGGCATCGTCGTCTACCGCCTCGGCGTGCACCTCGTCTGCTACGACCGACCCGGGTACGGCGACTCCGACCGGCACGAGGGCCGGCGGGTGGCCGACGCCGCGGCCGACGTGGCGGCGATCGCCGACGAACTCGGTATCGACCGGTTCTCGGTGGTGGGCCGCTCCGGAGGCGGGCCACACGCCCTGGCCTGCGCCGCGCTGCTGCCGGACCGGGTCACCCGGGCCGCCGTGCTGGTGGGGCTCGCCCCGGCCGGCGCACCCGACCTGGACTGGTACGCGGGCATGGCGGAATCGAACGTGGAGGACTACGGGCAGGCCGACGATGATCTGGCCGAGCTCACGCTCAACCTGAAGGTTCGCGCGGACGAGGCCCGCCGGGACCCGATGACGCTGCTGGACTTCCTCCGCCCCCAACTTCCCGACGAGGACATCCGGGTCGTCGACGACGTCGCTATCCGCCGACTGCTGACCGACATGTACTCCGAGGCGCTGCGACACGGCCCCGAGGGTTGGATCGACGACGTGCTGGCGATCCGGCGCGGCTGGGGGTTCGACCTGGGCGCCATCCGCGCGGAGGTCCGGCTCTGGCACGGCGAGCAGGACCGCTTCTCTCCGGTGGAGCACTCCCACTGGCTCGCCTCGCGGATTCCGCGTGCCGAGGTGCAGGTGCAGCCCGGTGCCGCGCACTTCGGGGCGGTGGAGATCCTGCCGCAGACCCTGACCTGGCTGGCCACGCCGGACCTCGCGACCAGCCCGCGCCTCTGAGCGCCGGCCGGCACGGCCAGACCGCCGGGCGGCCCGGACACCCGACCCCGCCCGCCGGACGACCCCGTCAGATCGTGTGGGGGTCGATCACCCGGACCACGAACCGCCGTTCCCGCAGGGTCTGCACGGTGGGATGCTCCACGCCGATCACCTCGGCCAGCCGGTCCGCCACGACGCCGACGTCCTCGGCGGGAGCGCCGTCGCCCCCGCGCCGCGACACCAGGGCGAGATCGCCGAGGCAGCGCAGCGTGTCGGGGTGGTCCGCGCCGATCACCGTGGCCAGCCGGCCGGCGGTCTCCCGCAGCCGGTCCCGCGCCGACTCCCAGTCACTCTCCTCGGCGAGGCACACCGAGTGGTTGACCTCCGCCGCGAGGGTGTGCGGGTGGTCCGGCCCGAGCACCTTGCGCAACTCGCCGACCGCGCGGGCCGCCGACGCGAGCGCGTCCGACCGGCGGCCGAGCGCGCGCTCCGCGGCCGAGATGTTGCTCACCGTCGCCAGGGTGTGCGGGTGCTCCGGGCCGAGCCGGAGCTGCTCCTCGAACGCCAGACGCACGGCGGTCATCTCGGTCAGCGCCCGAGCCGCGTCGCCGACGGCCAACAGGTTCGCCGCGCGACTCGACCGGCACGCCACCGTGTCCGGGTTGTCCGGCCCGAAGCGGTCGTCGAGTTCGCGGTAGGCCGTCTCGAACATCGGCGCGGCCTCGCTGCCCCGACCGCAGCTGCGCAGGGACACCGCCAGGTTGACCTGAGCGGCCAGGCTCTGGCCGTCATCCGGCCCGAGCACCTCGCAGTACGTCTCGTACACCGTCCGCAGCAGGGTGGCCGACCTCTCGTACTCGCCAGCCTCCCGCAGGTCGCTGCCGAGCCGTACGGCGGAGACCAGGGTGTAGGGATGCGTGGGGCCGAGCACCAGCCGCCGCCGCTGGTGCACCTCGTCGTCCCACCGACGGGCCGACCGGTAGTCGCCGACCAGCCGGTACGAGACGGCGAGGTTGTTGGCCGCGCTCAACGTCCGAGGGTGGTCCTCGCCGAACACCTGGAGCCAGGAGGCGTAGGTGGACCGGTCCCGTTCCAGGGCCTCGGCGTAGCGGCCGAGCGCCCGCAGGTCACCGCCGAGGCTGCCGGCGGTCATCAGACTGTGCGGGTGCAGCGGGCCCAGCAGTCGGCGTTGCTCGGCCAGCACCGCCTCGTCCAGGTCCCGGGCCTCGTCGAACCGGCCCAGGCTGCGCAGGATGTTCGCCCGGTTGAACCGCAGGTGCAGCAGCTGTCGGCCCAGCGCCGACGCCTCGACCTCGTCACGCGTGTCGCCGAGCCGGGCGCTCCAGGTGTCGTCCACCTCCTGGCTGAACGCGTCGGCCTGGTCCAGACCACCGCGCTGCCACAGATAACGGACCCGGTCAATCAGCAGCTGACACACTGCCTCGTCCGGGCAGGTCAACGCCTCGGAGACCTCCAGATGCGGCCAGAGCATGCGCAGCCGGGCCCAGGTGGTCGGGTCGTCCACGTCGCCACGGGGCCGGGACGCGGCCAGCACCAGGTGCACCTGGTGTCGGGCGGCGGTGATCTCGTCGTCGGTCATCCGGTCGCGCACCACCGCCTGCAACAGCCGGTGCACCTGGACCCGACCACCCTGGACGTCCAGTTTGAGCAGTGCCAGGCGGTTGATCTGCTGGACCAGGGCGCCGCGTACGAGCCGCTCCGACACCGACGGGTCGAACGGCACGAGGGCCGCCGCCATCTCGTCGCTGTAGATGAGTTCGAGGGCGATCTCCGGGGCCAGCACCGAGCAGAGCTGCAACAGCCGGTACGCGGCGGGCGCCTGCTCGAGCAGCCGGTTCAGCGACAGGTCCCAGGTCGCCTCCACGGAGAGGGCGCTGGGGCCGTGCCGCTCGATCTGCCGCAGGTAGTCGGCGACCGACGTGCCGGTGTCGGCGAGCCAGGCGCCCGCCGCGGCCACCGCGATCGGCAGGTCGCCGAGCGCCTCGGCCACCCGGTCGGCCTCCTCGGCGCTGATCGTGGGCACCCGCTGGGCGAGGTGCGCCACGCTCTCGGTGCGGTCGAAGACGTCCACCTGGATCGGGTTCGCCCGGTCACCCCAGGCGCGGTTGCGGGAGGTCAGCAGGACGTGCCCGGGGCCCTGCGGCAGGAACGGCTCGATCTGGTCGAGCTCCTCGGCGTTGTCCAGCACGACGAGCCACCGCTCGTACGGCTCACCACGGCCGAGCACCTGGAGCACCGACCGGACCGTGTCGGGCAGGGTCGGGCCGACGAGGATGCCGAGGCGACCGGCGAGGTCGGCGAGGGCGGTGTCGACGAACTGCGGCGGGTCCGCCACGATCCACCAGACCACGTCGTACGCGGCCTTGAACCGGTGCACGTACTCCAGAGCCACCTGCGTCTTGCCGACGCCGCCCATGCCCTGCAGGGCGACCGGCAGCACCACCGCGCTGCCCCCGCTCTGCAACTGCGCGCGCAGCCGGGCCAGGTCGTCCTCCCGGCCGGTGAACCGGGCGTTCCGGTTCGGGGCGTTGAAGATCAACGGCTCGGTGCCGGGGTAGCGGGTGGCGCCGGCCGCCGGCCCGTCCGCCGACGACGGCACCGGCCGGCCGACCAGCCGCAACACCCGCTCCACGGCGGTCGCGGCGCTCACGTTGACCAGGTTGGTGGAACTCTGGGCCGGGAACTCCGCCAGTGGGCGCAGGTCCGCGACGTAGACGGCCAGGGCCGTGGAGCCGGTGCTCGTGTCCCGGTCGGGCAGACCACCGGACGGCGTCGCCACGTAGGCCGGCGAGACCACGGTCAGCGTGCGCGGGGCCGGCGTGCCGGCCGACCCGACGGCGGCCACGGGCTCCACCACCCGCAGCCCGGCCGAGCTGAGCACCCGCTCCAGCCACTCGGCCCAGATGGCGTCCTCCGGCGCGTACCGGAGCACGATCTGGTCGTCGATCGCCTCGGTGCGTCGGCGGAACCGGGCCTTGCCCCGTTCCCGTACCGACTCGTCCATCAGCGGCAGCGCGGTCACCGCGCCGTCGGTGAGGATCCCGGTCAACGTCTCGAACGCGGCCAGCAGCGAGGTCGGTGAGCCCGGCGGATCGCCGAACGTGGCCAGGGTCTCCTCGTACGCGTAGAACGGACGGTACGGGACCTCCACCGCGGCCCAGTAACGCCGCCGTTCCGCCTCGGTCATGCCGGCCGGCAACCCGGCGAAGCGGCGCATGGCCAGCAGGCGACCCGCCTCGGCCCGCTCCTTCTCGGCCTGGTCGACCCGCATCGGCACCGGCAGGACCCGGATGTCGCGCCGCCGGTACCGGTCCCGGACCGAGTGCGCCACCCGGGCCGCGCCGTCGATGCCCTGGTCGCTGAGCGTGAAGCAGTCGACCAGGGTGTCCGGTAGGTGCAGGGTGCAGATGTCGGCGACGTCGCTCAACCCCGTCCGGCTGTCGATCAGGGTGAAGTCGTACTGGCGCTTCATGTCCGCGCGCAGCGCCTCGAAGAACTGCGCCCCGCCCAGCCGGTTGTAGAAGTTGTCCCAGTCCAGGCCGCTCACCGAGACGGCGTAGTCGCTGTTCTGCCGGCCGGCGGAGAGGAAGTCGAGGCCGCCGCCGTCGGGGAAGTTCCAGCGCAGCGAGAACGCGTGCCGCCCCACCCGGGCGTACTGCTCCATCCAGCGGTCCGGTCGGTCGTCGACCCGGGTGGTCTCCCACTCGTAGTCGCGGATCATGTCGATCACGCCGCTGGTGCCCTGGATCGCCTCGGCGTCGAGGAACGGGTGGAAGAAGCGGTGCAGACCGGGTGACTCGAGGTCCCAGTCGGCGACGAGCACCCGCCGGCCGCTGGCCGCCAGGATCCAGGCCACGTTGGCCAGCGCCATCGTCCGGCCCGTCCCACCCTTGAACGAGTAGAAGGTGACGACCTGGCCTTCGCGATCGTTGTTCATCGGTTTTCTCCGTGGGGACGCGGTGGGGCCGGATCATCAGGCGGGGACGCGGGGTCGGTGGAAACGGTCGAGCCGGCGGCGGGCAGGCCGTCACGCAGGCTCGGCACCGGCTCGGGCGGTGGTTCGAAGGGGACGACCGGGCCGTACTTGAGGAACTGCCGGCGCGCCTCGGTGACCAGCGCCGGCATCAGGTCGACGAACTCCGGCATGCTGCACGCGCGCTTCACCTGGGGCAGACCGGCGTCGTGCAGCAGCTGGGTCACCTCGGTGGCCCAGCGGGTGGCGTCCTGGGTGTCGTCGTCGTCGGTGACCACCAGCGGAACGACCCACTGGCGTAGGCCGTGCAGCATGCGGGCGAGGAGCGCGGCCGCGTCCGGTGCCGCCGCGATCCACGGGTCGACCAGCAGCACGGCCGGCCGTCGATCAAGCAGCGCGGAGGCCTGCGCGAAGTCCTCGGTACGGGCCGTCAGCCCGAGCCGCTCGGCGGTGCTGACCGCGTACTCGGCGGCGGGCAGCTGCTGGCTGCGTCCGTACGGCCGCCAGAGCCGGCCACTGGCGGCGTAGCCGGCGGGGTCGCGATCGGTCGGCAGCCGGTCCCGGGTCGGGGCCAGGACGGCGACGACGAAGTCCGGGTCGGTCGGCGCCGGACGGACGACCTCGTCCAGGCCGGGTGCCCGGGACGGGCCCATCGGTCGCCGCTCGGCGGTGTGCACGATCCGGCTCGCCAGGCGGCTCAGCAGCAGCTCGTACTGGGCCCGGTAGGAGGCCAGCATGCAGAACGCGCGCAGGCCGTCCGCGGCGTACTCCGGGACGTCGCGGCCGAGGTCCAGGGCGCCGTCCAGCTCCGGGTGGGCCTCCCACGGGGGGAACGGGATCCACAGCACCGGGGTGAGGTGGCCGGCGGTGAGCCGGGCCGGCCCGGCGGCGGCCAGCCGGGCCCGGAAGGACTCCTGCTCCCCCAGCGCCCAGGGGCGACTGAAGTAGCCGGGTGAGTAGAGCGGGACGAAGACCTCGGCGTCACCGAGCGCCTCGGCAAGCGCGGCCTTCCAGTCGGCGCCCAACGGGATGTGCTGGTCGAAGAAGCCGATCCGCATCCCGGCCACCGGTCGGGCCTGGCGCCGCACCTCGTCGGTCAGGTCGGCGAAGAACTGGCCGACCCAGACGTCGGCGTCGGCACGGGCGCCCGGCGGCGGCGCCGAGTGGGCGTAGCTCAGGAAGAAGTACGTCCCGCGCGCCCCCGTCCGGCGCCGGTCCGTCGGCGGGCTCACTCCGACTCCTCGGCGAACCGGTTGCACAGCTCGTCCACGCTCGCCGGCACCCAGGGCTCGACCAGGTACGACCGGTGGATGGCCACGATCCGCTGGGCGAGCCGCCAGACCACCGCCCGGTACGCGTTCTCCCACTGCATGGTCAGCAAGCCGTAGACCCCGTCCCGCTGGTAGTGCACCGCGATGTCGGGATCCGGCATCGCGGTCGGGGTGAAGCGCTGGATGTCGCGGAGCACCCGGGGCAGTGCCGTGCCGTTCGTCGGCGACCAGGTGACCGGCACGATCGCCGTCTCGTGGACCGAGGCGGAGCTGTGTCGCGGGGTGATCCGTCGACGGGAGAACGCGTCCCACTCCCGGCCGCACCAGTCGCTGCCGAGCAGCGCGCTGGACACCAGCGGAACGAAGACCTGGCAGGTGCCGGCGGCCTGGAGCAGTTCCGGGCTCCAGCGTTCACCGCCGGCGATGGAGCTGTCCAGGAAGCCGGCGTCCACTCCGGTCACCGGGCCGACCAACTCACTGACGTGGACGGAGAGGTCCTCGAAGAACCGGGAGACGTACTCGGCGGGTTTGCCGGTGGCCCGGCCGACCGGCGCCCGCGAGTAGCTGATGAAGAAGAGCGGGGCGCGTGCTTGGGAGGGTGCGTCCACTGTGCTCACCGCTGCCCCTCCGCCCTCCCCACGCGGCCGGAACATCAGCGTAGTCCCCGCGTCAACGTTGCGCCGCCAACCGGTTCGTGGCGAACCAGCCAGTCGCGAAGTCGACAGCGGCCCGCGCCGGCAGCAGGCGGGCGGTGGCCCGCCCCACCCGGCCGTGCCGCACCAACGGCGTCGCGTCGAGCGCGGCACCCACCGTCGGGAAGTCCCGGTCGTCCAGGTCGAGGGCCCGGAAGTCGAGGCGGACCCGCCGCCCCCCGTCGACGAGCCGGAAGCAGTGGTAGTCGCGCTCGGGCGGCGGCACCGGCAGCCGGTACTCGGCCAGGTGCAGGGCGCTGCACGCCTCGTAGCCGAGGCCGAGCAGCAGGATCTGCCCGTCCGCCGCGTAGAGGCCGCCGACCGGTGAGCGTTCTCCCAGGTGGCAGGTGAGGTCATGGCCGTCGGTGAGCTGCCGGGCCCGAGGGCCGAGCGCGGTGAACGAGGTCTGTGGATGGTCACTGCGCACGGCGCCGGGGGCGCACCGGACGTACTCGGCGAGCGCACCCATCCGCTGCGAGGGGGTGGTCCGGCGGTCCCAGCCCGGCAGCGCCGCCTCGTACCGCTCGCGCTGCGCCCGGTCCATGCCCGCGGTGGCCGCCAGGTGGGCCCGGGAGGTGGTCGAGTTGCCGTCGGTATGGGTGGGGACCAGCAGTGTGCCGGCCGGGCCGAGGACGTCGCGCAGCGCGCCGGCGAGGGTCGCCGGGCCGTGCTCCAACCGGCCCACCCGACGGAGGCCGCAGTGCACCAGCAGGCACACCCCCTGGCGTACGCCCAGCGCCCGCAGGTCGTCGGCGAGGCGGGGACGGCCCAGCCCGGGCAGTGGCTGCTCATCTGGACCCGACACGGGTCTCCTCCAGGGCGTGGCGCAGTTGGCCGACGAACCGCTCACCCGCCGCGGTGAGCGACCGGCTGGCCAGCAGCGCGTCGACGCCGTCCCGAGTCCACGCCAGGAAGTGGGCCGCGTGCGCCGACGCGTCCGGCTGGTCGGTGGCCGCCCGGGACTGCCAGACCTGGGTGACGGCGAGGTGGGCGTACACCCCCTGGAGGACGCCCTCCGGAGGTCGCGGGTCGGGGCGCCACGGCACCCGGATCCGGCTGCCGTGGGCGGGTTCGACGAGGTCGTACAGGTCGAGCACCGCACCCAGCTTCGCGTGCTGCCACTCGTGCACGAGCAGCACCGCCATCGTCTCCGGGTCGGGATGCGGGGTGACGGCGACCGCCCCGAACGCGTGCCGGGCGGTCGCGCTCCGCAGGGGTCGCGCCGGGTCGGGCGCCAACGGAACGACGGCACGCAGACCACCGTCGAGCGTCGCCGCGTGCGCCGGCACGTCCCGGTGCACGACCCGCCAGGCCTCCGCCAGGGTACGGCCCAACGCCCGCGCCGCCGGAACCTCCAGCCGGGACTCGACCGGCTGGCCGTAGCAGTCGCGGTACGGGTCGCCGTCCTCCAGCAGCAACCGACCACCGGGCACCGACACGTCGCGCGTCGGAAGCCAGCCGGTCGACGGCGGCGCCAGCGGGTCGAGGAGCACCGTCTGCTCGACCGACCCACCCCGGACCCGGAACTCGCCGGGTCGGATGGTCACCTCGGCGCTCTCCCCCAGGCCGGGCAGCACCAGGCTGCCGTGCGTGGGCAACGTGATCGCGTCGGCCCGCACCGGCACCTGCAACGTGGCCGGGACGCCGGCCAACAGGGCCGCGGCGATGGCGAGGGCCGGCAGCGGGTCGACTGCCGCGCCGAGGCCGGGCGAGGCCGACGGGTCGAGGCGATGCACCAGCCCGGGCCGGACGAAGGGGTGCGCCAGGACCGCCCGGACCGCCTCCGGCGCCGCCTGGTCGAGGTGGACGAGGAGGTCCCAGGCAGCGGTGGCGCCGGACCGGTCCCGGCCGGCCGCCAGCAGCGCCCGGGTGATGGAGAGCTGGGTGGCGGCGAGCAGCGCGAGCGTCGACGCCGACCCGTGCCCGGTCGCCAGGTCGTCCAGCAGGTCGTCGACGGGCGAGGTGGCGGACCACTCACCCGACGCCTGTGGGGTGGGCGGCGGGTAGGCGTCCACGGTGTCGATCAGGCGGAGCAGGTCGGCGCAGTACACCGAGGGGTTGTCGAAGCCGGAGCCGGTGCGCCAGCGGTGGGCGTACAGGCCGCCGCCGCACCGGTCGACCACCGGGCAGGCCCGGCAGGTCGCGCAGAGCCCGTCCGCGCCGTCGTGCCGGACGGCCACCCCGGGGTGCCGCGCCACCTCGTCCACCGAGTGGTCGAACACGTCGAACCCGGTATCGGCCGCGCCGTGGTACGCGGTCTTCAGCGAGTCGACCTGCTCCCAACTGCCGTCCGCCTCGATGACCAGCACGTCGGCCGGAGCGAGGCCGAACGCCTCGGTGCCGCCGCCACCCGGTCGCAGCGCCTCGAACATCCGGATCGACACCGGGCGCCCGTCGTCCACCCACCGCCGGTGAATCCGCCCCAGCCAGTCCGCGTACGGGGTGCGGGCGGGGCCGGGGCGCTCCGGGGGGTCGTCCCAGGTGGCGTGCGGCAGCAGCAGGTCGACCCGGGGCGGGCTCTCGGCCAGCAGCGCCTCGTAGACCCGGTCGGGGTCGTTGCGGACGTCGATGGTGCAGAGGATGCCGGCGTAGCTGGCGCGGTGTTCCGGCCGTCGGAGCAGGGCCAGCGCCCGCCGGACGAGGTCGTGGCTGCTGCCGCCGTGGGCGAAGACCCGGTGGCGGTCGTTGGCGGCGCGGTCGCCGTCCAAGGAGACCCCGACCCGCACGTCGTACTCGACGAACAGTCGGCACAGCTCCTCGTCGAGCAGCACGCCGTTGGTCTGCATGCGCAGGTCGAGCCGCGTCCAGGGGGTGATGGTCGTGCGCAGCTCGGCCAGCACCTCCCGCAAGCCGGCGGCACCCAGCAGCAGCGGCTCACCCCCGTGCAGCACCACGTGCACGATCGGCAACCCGTGCTCGCGGGCGTGCTCGGCGATCCGCCGTGCGGCGGCCTGGACGGTGGCCGGCGGCATCCGCGCCGGACGGCCACGCCAGGTCTGGTCGGCGTGCTGGTAGACGTAGCAGTGGTCGCAGCTGAGGTCACAGCGGCTGTGCACCTTCAGCACGAACTGGCTGATCCGCCGGCACGATGCGCCCACTCCGGGTGGACCGCACCGGCAGACCATCACTCAGATGGACGAGTTGAAGGCGGCGACGGCCACGATGCCGGACGGCACGGAGTCGTTGGTGACGACGCGCCTGCGCACCGCCTCGATCAGATCGGCGTGCTCGACGGCGATCCGTTCCAGCGGGGTGTGCAGGCTACGGGTGAGATCGTCTAGGTCGGGACGGGATGAGCGGGCGGGGGCATGGTCCACAATGAGTCTCCGGGGGCCCGGGGCGCTGGGAGCGCGAGCGGCGGCTGTGGCTCGAACGGCTCTGGTCCGTGACCAGGATAGACAAATATCGACCCAGTGTCACCGTCGGTACCATTGCCCGCACGCCGAGTGGCAGGCCGCGGTGGCCGGAGGAGGAGCTGACATGTGCCGGAGCATCAAGACGCTGCGCGAACCGTTCACCCCGCAGGTGACCGACGCGGACGTCGAGGCGGCGGCGTTGCAGTACGTCCGGAAGATCTCTGGCTTCCGGGCGCCCGCCGCGCACAACGCCGCCGCTTTCGACGCCGCGGTGGCCGCCGTGGCCGAGGCGACGCGCACCCTGCTCGACCAACTGGTGGTGCGGGGTGCCGGAGCGGGCACCACGGACCGGTCGGCCACCGCCGCCAGCTGATCGCGCCCACCGGCAGGGGACCCGGCCGGGCCTGACCCTGAGAGGGTCAGGCCGCGGCGAGCGCTGGGGCGACCGTGTCCGGCGCCCAGCGCGAGCGGTGGCACTGCGACCAGCCCCGACAGCCCGGGTCGCCCAGCGAGCAGAGCCGCAGCTTGCTGAGCACCTCACCGTCGTCGGTGTCCCGCACCTCGAAGTGCACCGGACGGACCGTGCCGTCCGGGGCGACGAGCAGGTGCCGGCCCGCGTCGAGCGTGTCGTCGCGCAACAGGCAGTTGCGGCCCAGCAATCGGGCCAGTGCGGCGATGCTGGCGTGCTCGGAGAGCTGCTCCGGCACCCCGTAGCAGTCCACCACCGTCGAGAACTCGCCCGGCGCCTGCCAGACGTCACACACCACCGCGTACGCCGGCAGCCGCGCCGGGTCGGCCACCGCCAGCGGCATCACCACCCGACCAAGCGCCTCGGCCAGCGCCGGGTAGACCTCCACGGGTTGAGCCCCGTCGATTCTCCAGTTCCACAGCTCGGTCATTCCGCCTCCTCGCTGCGTTCGTCCCCACCGGCCTCCGGATCGGGCCTTACACACGATGGTGGGGGGCATTTGACCCCAGCCGGGGGCAAGTTACCGGTCTGTGACCATTCCGGGCAAAATTTCCCTGAGCGGCATTGCTCGGAGTAGCGGGAAGGTGACAGTTTATCGGGTATGGTGCGCCATCCGCACCACCGCCACCGCGTGTCCTGCCGCAGGTCCAACCGCCCTCGGGGGTCAGCGCAGGACGACCAGGTGCTCCCCCCGGGGCAGCAGCTCGCCCACCACGGGAGCGCCGGGCACCTCGCCGGCGACCAGCAGGCCACCGGAGGTCTGCGCGTCGGCCAGCAGCAGCCGCTCGGCCTCGTCCGCCGCGCCGAAGTCGGTCCACGGGGTCACCCAGTCCAGGTTGCGTCGGCTGCCGCCGCTGACGAACCCGTCGCGCAGGGCCTCGCGGGCACCGGCCAGATAGGGCACCCGGGCGCTGTCGATGGCCACCGTGACCCGGCTGGCCCGGGCCAGCTTCGAGGCGTGCCCGAGCAGCCCGAACCCGGTCACGTCGGTGCCGCACCGGATGCCGGCGGCGACCGCCGCACGGGCCGCGTCCCGGTTGAGCGCGCTCATCGAGGCCACCGCCTCGGGAAAGCTCTCACCGGTCGCCTTGTGCCGGGTGTTGAGCACACCCACCCCGAGCGGCTTGGTCAGCGACAACGGCACCCCGGCCCGCCCGGCGTCGAGGGTGATCAGCTCCTCAGGTCGGACGGTGCCGGTGACCGCGAGGCCGTACTTCGGGCCGTCGTCGTCCACGCTGTGCCCGCCGGCCAGGTGACAGCCGGCCTCCCGCGCCACGTCCTGACCGCCGCGCAGGACCTCGCCCGCCAACTCCATCGGCAGCACGTCGCGCGGCCAGCAGAGCAGGTTGAGCGCCACCAGCGGGGTGCCGCCCATCGCGTACACGTCGGAGAGCGCGTTGGCCGCGGCGATCCGACCCCAGTCGTACGCGTCGTCGACCACCGGCGTGAAGAAGTCGGCGGTGCTGACCAGGCCGGTCCGCTCGTCGAGGCGCACCACCGCCGCGTCGTCGCCGTGATCCAACCCGACCAGCAACTCCGCGGTGCCGGTCGCCGGGCCGAGACCCGCCACCATGATCTCCAGCTCGCCCGGCGGGATCTTGCAGGCGCAGCCACCGCCGCGGGCGTACTTGGTCAACCGTACGGGTTCGGTCATCCCCCCATGATCTCGACAAGGCGCCACGATCGCCACCGTGACCACCCAGCCGGTGACCAAAATCGGACGCCCGAGAACGATCGTGACCGGTGTTACCGCTCCGTGACCCGCTGGGTTGCGTTCTGCCACATCAGGCCGCCTACAGTGGCCGCACCGGGGGTCAACCGACCCCGATCCGGGAGACGACAGGGGACGGTGGACGACGTGACGACGGGCGAACCGCTCATCGTGCTGGACGCGGTCAACAAGTGGTTCGGGCCGCTGCACGTGCTGGACGACGTCTCACTGTCGGTGGGTCGGGGCGAGGTGGTCGTGGTGATCGGCCCGTCCGGCTCCGGCAAGTCGACGCTGTGCCGCACGATCAACCGACTGGAACCGATCAACTCGGGCACCATCACCTTCGACGGCCAGCCGCTGCCGGCCGAGGGCAAGCCTCTCGCGAAGCTGCGCAGCGAGGTGGGCATGGTCTTCCAGTCCTTCAACCTCTTCGCGCACAAGACCATCCTGGAGAACGTCACCCTCGGCCCGATCAAGGTCCGCAAGGAGAAGCCGGCCGCCGCCCGCGAGCGCGGCCTGGCCCTGCTGGACCGGGTCGGCATCGCCAACCAGGCGGACAAGTTCCCGGCCCAGCTCTCCGGCGGCCAGCAGCAGCGGGCGGCCATCGCCCGGGCGCTGGCCATGCAGCCCAAGGCGATGCTCTTCGACGAGCCGACAAGCGCCCTGGACCCGGAGATGGTCGGCGAGGTGCTCGACGTGATGACCTCGCTGGCCAGCGACGGCATGACGATGGTCGTGGTGACCCACGAGATGGGCTTCGCCCGGCACGCGGCGAACCGGGTCATCTTCATGGCCGACGGGCAACTGGTCGAGGACGCCCCACCGGCGGAGTTCTTCGCGAACCCGCGCAGCGAGCGGGCCCGAGACTTCCTCTCCAAGATCCTCACGCACTGAGCGTCCGTAGTGGAGCGCGCCGTACTCGGTGGGCTCCGTTGAAGAAGGAGAAGAGTATGCGTATCAAGCGCGTTGCGGCAGTCGCCGCGGTCGCCGCTCTGGCGCTCGGCCTCACCGCCTGTGGTGGCGACGACGGCGGGGACACCGGTGCTGGCAGCAAGTCCTTCACCGCCGGCACCACCATGGAGAAGCTGAACAAGGCCCAGAAGATCAAGGTCGGCACCAAGTTCGACCAGCCCGGCTTCGGCCTGAAGGGCCTGTCGGGCAAGCCGGAGGGCTTCGACGTCGAGATCGCGAAGATCATCGTCAAGGAGCTGGGCATCCCCGAGGACAAGATCGAGTGGGTCGAGGCCCCCTCGAAGGTCCGCGAGGACGTGATCGTCAACGGCACGGTCGACCTGGTCGCCGCGACCTACACGATCAACGACAAGCGCAAGGAGCGGATCGCCTTCGCGGGCCCGTACTACGAGGCCGGCCAGAACATCCTGGTCAAGAAGGACGACACGACCATCACCGGTCCGGACTCGTTCAAGGACGGCACCAAGAAGGTCTGCTCCGTCACCGGCTCCACCCCGGCCGAGACGATCAAGCAGTACGTCAAGGACGTCGGCACCCAGCTGGTGCTCTTCGACACCTACGACAAGTGCCGGGACGCCCTCAAGGGTGGCCAGGTCAACGCCGTCACCACGGACAACGTGATCCTGCTCGGCTACATCGCCAAGGACGAGGCGTCGTTCAAGCTGGCCGGTAGCAACTTCACCAAGGAGCCGTACGGCATCGGGGTGAAGAAGGAGGACGCGGACTTCCGCAGCTTCATCAACGACACGCTGGACAAGGCGGTCGCCGACGGCAGCTGGAAGAAGGCCTGGGACAGCACCGCCGGCAAGTTCGGCGCGGAACTGGGCTCGGCGCCCACCATCAACCGCTACTGATCTGATCCTTCGATCTGGAGGGTGGGGAGGAACACCGACCCGTGAACGTGCTCATCGACAAGTTCGACGTCTTTGCGGGTGGTTTCTGGCTCACCCTCCAGATCTGCATCCTCGCCGCGATCGGTGCCCTGGTCCTGGGGTCCATCGTGGCGGTGCTGCGCATCTCACCGGTGCCGCCGCTGCGCGCGCTCGGCACCGCCTACGTGAACGTCTTCCGCAACATGCCGCTGACCGTGGTGATGTTCTTCGCCGCGTTCGGCCTGCCGGCGCTCGGCTCCAACGCGGACTTCCTCCGCATCCCGGTGCTCGACTCGCTGTTCACCCGGCTCGGCACCGATCTGCCGTACTTCCGGTTCGCACTGATCGCCCTTGTGCTCTACACCGCGGCGTTCGTCTGCGAGGCGCTGCGGTCCGGGGTCAACGCGGTGCCCGCCGGCCAGGCGGAGGCGGCGCGGTCACTGGGTCTGACCTTCGGGCAGAACCTGCGCCACGTGGTGCTGCCGCAGTCCTGGCAGGCCTCGATCGTTCCGCTCGGCTCGGTGATCATCGCGATGATCAAGAATTCGGCGCTGGCCGGCTTCTTCGGTGTGGTCGGTGACCTGTCGGCCACGGCCGACCAACTCACCGGCGCCGAGGGCTACGCCTTCATCCCGGTCGCCATCGGCATCTCGATCGGCTACCTGATCATGACCGTGCCGCTCGGCGCCCTGCTGGACCGGATCGAGAAGCGACAGGCGGTGGCCCGATGAGTCAGCAGACAAGCGTCCTCTACGACGTTCCCGGGCCGCGGCAGCGGCGGATCACCCTGATCAGCAGCATCGTCGCCGGCGTCGTCCTGCTCGTCGGGGCCTACTTCCTGATCTACCAGCCCCTGGATGAGAAGGGCCAGCTCTCGATGGAGTTGTGGGGGCCGCTGGTCGACCCCTCCAACGAGAACTTCTCCCAGGTGTGGGATCGGATCGCTCTCGGCTTCAAGAACACGCTGATCGCGGCGGCGCTGGCCATCGTCTCCTCACTGGTGATCGGCACACTGCTCGCCATCCTGCGGATCCAGCTCAAGAGCCTGACCCGGCTCCGGTTCACCGGCGTGGCAACGCCGGTGGCCTACCTGCTGCGTGGGTTGAGCACGCTGCTGTCGGCGATCACCCGGGTCTGCGTCGAGGTGTTCCGCGGCCTGCCCGTTGTGATCACCATCTTCTTCGTGGCCCGCGGCTTCCCCGAGTTCGGGCTCTACTTCGACAACCTCTGGTACCTGGTCATCGGCCTCACCATCTACAACTCGGTCGTGATCGGCGAGATCCTCCGCTCCGGCATGGAGGGGCTGCCGGGCGGTCAGGCGGAGGCCGCCGCCGCCATCGGGCTCTCCCCGGCACAGACCACGTGGATGATCCTGCTGCCGCAGTCCTTCCGGATCATGCTGCCGGCATTGATCAGCCAGCTCGTCGTGGTGCTCAAGGACACCTCGCTGGGGTTCATCATCAGCTACGAGGAGACCCTGAACATCGGCAAGCAGATCATCGGCGTGCTGGGCAACCCGATCCAGGTCTACGTGGTGATCGCCGTGCTCTTCATCGTGGTGAACTACTCGCTGTCGAAGCTCGCCCAGTACGTCCAACGGCGGCTCGCCAGGGGCCGCAAGACCGCCGGCACCCCGGCACAGAACCCACCGCCGGCGGCCCTGATGTCCCAGGCCGAAGGCGGCGCCGGAGCAGGCTTCTGACGCCAACCCAGCCCAACGAGAGGGTCCGCCCGGTTCCCGGGCGGACCCTCTCGTTGGGCTTTGTGCAACCGGCAGAATCCCACCACGGATGAAGACCGTCGCTCAGATCGCCGCCGGGGCAGTGATCGCACCGGCCGCCGCCGTCGTCGTCTATCTGCACGGAGTCTGGGTGGGTCACTTCCTCGACCTCCGGGCCACCAGCGAGTTCTGTCCCGCCAAGCCGTTGGCGTCGACGCCGACCAGCACCGACCTGCTGCCGCTGCGATACTCCTGTCACTACGCCGACGGCACCACCAGCGACCTGGTGCCCGCGTACGTCAACCCGGTCGTGATCCTCTGTCTCGCCGCCGGGGTGGCGTGCATGGCACTGGCCGTGCGATCCGCCCGCCGCGCTGGCCGAATCAGCCCGGCCCCGTGAAGGGTCGGGCCGACCGCCGGTCGAGTAGACGCGAGAGGCTAGCGGGCGATCTCGGTGACCCGGGACTCACGGACCACGGTGACCCGGATCTGACCCGGGTAGGTCAGCTCCTCCTCGATCTGCTTGGCCACGTCGCGGGCCAGCACGGCCGCCCCGATGTCGTCCACGTCGTCCGGCTTGACCATCACCCGGATCTCCCGGCCGGCCTGCATGGCGAAGACCTTGTCCACGCCGAGCTTGCCGGCCGCGATCTCCTCGATCCGCTCCAGCCGCTTGACGTACGCCTCCAGGCTCTCCCGACGCGCGCCCGGCCGACCACCGGAGCAGGCGTCGGAGGCCTGGGTGAGCACGGCCTCGATGGTCTGCGGGGGCACCTCGTTGTGGTGCGCCTCGATGGCGTGCACCACGTCCTCGTGCTCCCCGTACTTGCGGGCCAGGTCCGCGCCGATGATGGCGTGGCTGCCCTCCACCTCGTGGGTGAGCGCCTTGCCGATGTCGTGCAGGAACGCCGACCGTTTGATGATCGGCACGTCCAACCGCAGCTCGGCGGCCATGATGCCGGCGATGTGGGCGGTCTCGACCAGGTGCTTGAGCACGTTCTGCCCGTACGAGGTGCGGTAGCGCAGCCGGCCGAGCAGGGTCACCAGCTCCGGGTGGATCTCGGTGATGCCGACCTCGACCAGGGCGTCCTCGGCGGCGCGGAGACAGAGCTGCTCCACCTCCTGCCGGGCCAGGTCATAGACCTCCTCGATCCGGTGCGGGTGGATGCGCCCGTCCAGGACCAGCTTCTCCAGGGTCACCCGGCCGACCTCCCGACGGACCGGGTCGAAGCAGGAGAGCAGCACCGCCTCGGGGGTGTCGTCGATGATCAGGTTGACGCCGGTCACCGACTCGAAGGCGCGGATGTTGCGCCCCTCCCGGCCGATGATCCGCCCCTTCATCTCGTCACCGGGCAGGTGCAGGACGCTGACCACGCTCTCCGCGGTCTGCTCGCTGGCGACCCGCTGGATCGCGTCCACCACGATGTGTCGGGCGCGCTGCTCGGCTGTGTTGCGCGCGTCGGACTCGATGTCCCGGACGAGCAGCGCCGCTTCCCGCTTGGCCTGCGTCTCGATGGCCTCGACCAGTTCCAGTCGCGCGGAGTCGGCGGTCAGCCCGGCGACCCGCTCCAGCTCCCGACGGCGCAGCTCCTCCGACTCGGTCAGCTCGGTCTCCCGCTGGGCGAGCGCGGCCTCCCGAGCGGCGAGAGCGGCCTTCGCGGCGGTGAGCTGCCGCTCCCGCTCGGCGAACCGCTCCACCTCCTCGGTGTGCATCCGCTCCCGCTCGTCCATCCGAGCTGCCCGACGTTCCACCTCGGCGGCCTGCTCCCGGGTGGTGGCGGCGAGCACCGCGACCTCCCGCTCGCCGCTGCGCCGGGCCGCCGTGCGCAACTGCTCGGCGTCCGCCTCGGCCTGCTTGTGGGCCCGCTCCAGCACGGTGTCCGCCTCGGCCCGGGCGTCGTCGAGGACCCGCCGCGCCTCGGCGCGGGCCGCCTTCGCCTCGGCCTTCGCCGCCGCCGCCTCGGTACGAGCCGCGGCAGCCGCGGACTTCGCCACGTCGATCGTGCTGTTCGCCTCGTCGGCCGCGGTCCGCAGGGCAGCCAGGGACTGTTCCTGGCGGTCCTTCTCGGCGATGAAGGCGGGATCCTCCGGAGCCGGCGCGGCGCCCATCCGGCGCATCGTCCGGATGCCGACCAGCACGGCCCCGATCACCACCACCGCGAGGACGAGGACGGCCGCGAGGAGCACGACGTCGAACGCGTTCATGCCGGGACCCCGTCGGGTCTACCGATGAACCTGTGCCGCCGCCCCGCCATGGCCGCCTCCCCTAACGTCGAGACCGCAGCGACTGTGCCGGGGGCACACTCCTGCGGCTGTGGACGCCCGACCGGAGCGGCTGGCCGTGGGTAGCTTTCTCCGCCGGCGGTGCCATGGGCAGCGTCGGCGACCGGGTGCAGTTGTCGCAGCGTTCCGGACCGGCCTGTCCGGAACTGCCGCCAAAGGCCGCGGAGTCGGCCAAAGTGATGCTGTTCTGTTACGCGATCTATGTTGTGCGCTTAGCCTGCGCTGGTCGGGCAATGTGAGCCTGTATGGCGAGGCTAGGTCGCCGGGGGTGCTCTGGTCAAGGACTCATGATCAAACCCCCCGAACGGAGAGAAGTTGAACCGTCACCGCGCGCTGATGTCACGTCGGACAGGAGGGGACAAACTCCGCGAGGCGTGCTGCCCAATGGACGTGTCGGGCCTGCTCAGCCCCACCCAGCCGGTTGTCAGACGGGGCCGACGACCAAGCAAAGGTGTGACCCATCCGTCTTCTCCGACGTCAGCTGGCTCCGACCGCCACCGCAGCGGCGACCAACGCCGCGTTGTCCGCAGCGGGTGAACCGTCCGGCAGGGCCAGGGTGTCTTCGAGCCCGATTCGGGTGTCCAGACCCCGGCGCACCGCCTCGGCGAGGACCGGCCAGGTCGCCGGACCCTCGGCGTGCAACAGCACCGACGGCGCGTCCGCCGGCAGCGCGGCGAGAATCTGGGAGGCGTCGGCCAACGCGACCGCCTCGTCCTCGGCCATGCACTCGACCAGCACCCGTCCGGCCGGCACCCGCCACCTCCGGTACGCCGCGACCGCGTCGAGCGTCCACAGCCCTGCCTCGACGAGCACGCCGCGCTCGTGCAGGGCGGCCGCGACCGCCTCGGCACCGACCTCGTGCGCGTTGACCGAGGCGAAGTCGGGCAGCACCGACCAGGCCCGGACGGCGGCCACCCGGGCAGCCGGATCCGGCGAGATCCAGGCGCCGGTGCTCACCCCGACCGGCAGCCCCGGCCGGGCGGTACGGATCGCGCTCAGCGCGTCGGCGATCACCGCCGGCCGCAGCGACTCGGCGCCGGTCTCGTCCCGCGGATGGACGTGCACGGCCGCGACACCGAGCGCCGCGCAGCGGGCCGCGTCGGCGGCCAACTCCGCCGCCGTGAGCGGCACGGCCGGATGGGCCTGCCGGCCGCGCCCACCGTTCAGACATGCCTTCAACATCAGACCCCCATCGGGAGTCGCAGCGGACCGCCCACCGAGCCGCTCACTCGACCAGACGGTTGTCGCGCTCCAACTCGCCCTCGGCGTCGGCGAGCGCGTCGGCGTCGATCTGCTCGGCGAACTCGGCCGCCTCGGCGCTCTGCGCGGCGAGCGCGTCCTTCACCGCCCGGATGGCCACACCAGGCGGGTAACCCTTGCGGGCCAGCATGCCCACCAGCCGGCGGAAGACCGCGTCCGGTTCGCCTCGGGCGGTGCGCAGCTTGCGCTCAACGAGGCCACGGGCGGTGTCCGCCTCGGTCTCCTCGTCCAGCTCACCCAGCGCCTCGGTGGCCACCTCACCGTCCACGCCCTTGCGGCGCAGCTCGTTGGCGAGCGCCCGGCGAGCCAGGCCGCGCCCGGCGTGCCGGCTGGACACCCAGGCCCGGGCGAACGCGGCGTCGTCGATGATGCCGACCTCGTCGTAGCGGTCGAGGACCTCGGCCGAGACCTCCTCGGAGATGCCCCGCTTGGCCAACGCCCCGGCCAGCTCGGCCCGGGTGCGGGGCCGGACGGCGAGCTGGCGCAGGCAGATCTCGCGGGCCACCTCGGACTCGTCCCGGGGAGGGGCCGGAGACTCGACGGTGTCGGCCTCCTCGGACCGACCCCGGCGGCCGCGCCGAGGGCGGGGCGGATCGGTGGCGTCGCCCGTACGAGGCGGACTGGCATCCCAGCCCCGCCCCGTACGAGCGCGTCGTCCTGCCATGGGTCAGCGACCGGTCAGAAGTCGACCGGCGGCAGCTCCGGGCCACCGGCGGCGTCACCCGCGCCGACCCCGACGCCGAGCTTCTCCAGGATCTTCTTCTCGATCTCGGCGGCCACGTCCGGGTTTTCCTTCAGGAACTCCCGGGCCTTCTCCTTGCCCTGGCCGAGCTGGTCGCCGTCGTACGTGTACCAGGCTCCGGACTTGCGGATGATCGCCTGCTCCACGCCGACGTCGATCAGCGAGCCCTCACGCGAGATGCCCTTGCCGTACATGATGTCGAACTCGGCCTGCTTGAACGGTGCGGCGACCTTGTTCTTCACGACCTTGACCCGGGTGCGGTTACCGACCACGTCGGTGCCGTCCTTGAGGCTCTCGATGCGTCGCACGTCGAGCCGGACCGAGGCGTAGAACTTCAGCGCCCGACCACCGGTGGTGGTCTCCGGGCTGCCGAACATGACGCCGATCTTTTCCCGCAGCTGGTTGATGAAGATCGCCGTGGTGCCGGTGTTGCTGAGCACACCGGTGATCTTCCGCAGTGCCTGGCTCATCAGCCGGGCCTGGAGGCCCACGTGGCTGTCGCCCATCTCGCCCTCGATCTCGGCGCGCGGCACCAGGGCCGCCACCGAGTCGATCACGATGATGTCGATCGCGCCGGAGCGGATCAGCATGTCCGCGATCTCCAGCGCCTGCTCGCCGGTGTCCGGCTGGGAGACCAGCATCGCGTCGGTGTCGACGCCGAGGGCCTTCGCGTACTCCGGGTCGAGCGCGTGCTCGGCGTCGATGAAGGCGGCGATGCCGCCGAGTCGCTGGGCGCTGGCCACCGAGTGCAACGCCACCGTGGTCTTACCGCTGGACTCCGGGCCGTAGATCTCGACCACCCGGCCACGGGGCAGGCCGCCAATGCCGAGGGCCACGTCGAGCGCGATGGAGCCGGTCGGAATAATCGCGGTCTGGACGACCGGCCGGTCACCCAGCCGCATCACCGAGCCCTTGCCGAATTGCTTGTCAATCTGAGCGAGAGCAAGGTCGAGTGCCTTCTCCCGGTCAGGCCCTGCTGCCATGGTTGCCACCCCTGCCTTCGCCGGCGTCTTTGCTGAGCTTCGCGTCACGCGGACACGCTAGGCGCTAGGTCCGACAGAAAACCAGCCGACGGGCCGCGAGCTGTGGACGAGCACCCAGCTGTGGACAATAGCCGAACAGGTGTACGACTCGACAAGCGACACGCGGAACCGGCGAAAAGGCTGCTCAGCGTAGTCGGGCGGGCACGCGGTCGGGGTACGCGGCACAGACCGCCCGCCACACCACGTGTGTCTGCTCCCCCGATGCCAGGGCCTGCTCGATGGTCCGCCCGCCGAGCTGGGACAGCACCTGATCGCGGGCGATGCTGGCCGCGTAGCCGGGCCCGAACGCCTCGTCCAACCGCGTCCAGAAGTCGGTCAGCCGCACAGTGATCAGCCCTCCTCGTCCGGTGCCCCGGTCGGCACCGGGCGCAACGCTAGCGCCACCAGGGGCGCCGCCGCGACCGCCGCGAGCAGGGTGAGCACGGGATAACCGGCGAACTGCATGACAAACCCGCTGACCACGGCGGCCCCGGCCCCGGCCAGCCCCATGAGCAGGTCGGACAGCCCCTGGACGCTCGGCCGCACCTCGGCCGCCACCGACTCGGACAGCAGGGTCGAGCCGGCCACCATCGTCCCCGACCAGCCCAACCCGAGCAGGACCAGACCGACCGAGAGCCGGGGCGTGTGGTGCCCGGCGGTGCCGGCGACCGCGCAGGCGGCCAGCAGCAGCCCGACCCCACCGAGGATCACCGCCCGTCGACCGAGCCGGTCGGTGAGCCAGCCGACCACCGGGGAGAACGCGTACATGCCGGCGATGTGCAGGCTCAGCACGATGCCGACCAGCCGCAACACGTCGGCGTCGGCGTGCGACTCACCGAGCCGGACCGGGGTCATCGCCATCACCGCCACCATCACCAGGTGACCCACCGCCACGGCGGCGATGCCGAGTCGGGCGGCGGGCTGTCCGCGTACCACCGACCAGGCCACGCGCATCCCGGCGCCGCGCAGCACGCGCACCCTGACCGGCGCGGCGGCCGGCGTCGCACCGCCGCCCGCCGCCGGCGCCTCGGCCGCCACCACGGTCGCCGTCGCGTCGGCGGCCGGCGGCAGATCGGCGGCCGGCGCGTCGGCCGCCGCGAGCCGCCGCGCGGTGAGCAGCGGGTCGGGCCGGAGCAACCCGAGGAGTACGACGGCAGCCAGCACGAACGCGGCCGCGCTGAACGCGAACGGGCCGGCCAGCGGGGGCAGCCCCCAGCCGGTGGTGACCCGGTCGGCCAGCGCGGCGAAGTTGGGCGCGGCCACCGCACCGATGGTGGTGGCCCAGACGATCAGGGAGAGCTGCCGCCCCCGGCGGGCCGGCTCGGCGAGATCCACGGCCGTGTAGCGGGCCTGCAGGTTCGCGGCGGTGCCCCCACCGAAGAGCAGCATGCCGAGGAAGAGCAGCGGCACCCAGCGGGTGGCCGCGGCCAGCACCACCAGCACACCGCCGACAGCGCCGACCGTGTACGCCAGCACCAGGCCCGGTCGGCGACCGTGCCGCGCCATGATCCGGGTGACCGGGACGGCGAGCAGCGCGGCACCGACCACCCCGGCGCTCTGCGCGACACCGGCCACCGCGGTCCCGGCGACCCGCGCCGCGAGCAGCGCGCCCACGGAGATGCCGATGGTCACGCCGATCCCGCCGATGATCTGGGTGGTGAAGAGCAGCCGCAGGGTACGCCGCTGGATCGACGCGACGTCGGGTCGGGCGGCGGTACGCGGCGCGGTCAGGTCGGTCGCCATCGGCGCTCCTCAGGAAGGGTGTGACCCATCCTCGCGCACCCGCCCCGAGCAGCGGCAGTGGGTTTTGGCGGAACGGGGCCGCCACCGGCGCGGCCCACGCCTATGGTGCCCGCGATGCCAGCCGGCGGATACGGGTGAGGGTGAGCGCGGCGACGGCCACAGTGACGGCGGCGACCACCCCGAAGATCACCGCGAAGCCCTCGTTGTCGGCGGAGAGCAGGGCGAGCAGGATCAGCCCGAGGGAGATGCCCAGGATGGACAGCAGCGCCGCCCAGGTGGCCCGCCGCTGCCCGGCGAGGTAGCCGGGCAGGCCGGCCCGCACCGCCTCGTCCTCGGGCACGGTGCCGGTACGCATCGCCTCGCGCAGCGCGTACCCCTCGGGATCCCGCCGGGCATTCTGCTGGCCCGCCCCCAGCCTGCCCAGGAAGAGCGCCGGGCCGATCGAGACGGCGTTCAGCGCGGCACCCAGCACGGCTTCGTCAAGTGGTTCGTGTCGGTCGAAGAGCCAGCGCACCGGCAGCCCGATGAGCACCGTCATCGGCACCCAGTAGACGGCCATGAGCTGCAAGGCGGGCGCCCGCTCGAGGAACCGCTTCCCTCTCCCGCGACGCCCGGCGGCTGCAGCGGGCGCACCGGCGCGACGCTCCTCGTTGTCAACATCCATCGACACCCGTTACCCACCAGCGGGATCAGCGACGCACTGTCAATCTTGGACAGTTTCCGTTCCGCGCGAACGGAAACTGTCCAAGATCTCAGCTGCGCACGGCTGGGTCGGTCAGCCGGCCATCACCCGCTGGTGCAACGCGGAGACCGCCGAACGCGCCGCCACGAACGCGCCGTGCTGCCAGGCCACCTCATGGCTGAGCCAGTCCCCGGCGAAGTAGACCCGCCCGGCCGGCTGGAGCAGCAGGTTGTAGCCGGCGGTGCCGTACCGGGGTGACGTCCAGGCGCCCTCGATGTAGCGGGTCCGGTCCCAGGCGTGGGAGTACGAGCTGACCAGCTCACTGCGGTACTTGTCACCGTGGATCTTCACACCCTGGCTGATGGCACGCTCGCTGCGCTGCTCCGGCGTGAGCCCGCTGTACGCCCTGGCGTTCGCCCCGGTGTTGTAGTAGCCGACGACCAGGCCGCGCTTCCCGTGGAAGCCGTAGGACGGGTACCAGATGTGCGACAGGTCCAGGTCGGTCTCGGTGATGCCGCCGTAGATCCGCTGATCGATCTCCCACCAGCGGCTGCGGTATTCCAGGCCGATCTTTCCGGAGGCGGTGACCGGGAAGTCGGCCAGGGCCGCGGTCACCGCCGTGCCGAGGTTGTGCGGTACGCGGGCCATCAGGTGCGGCGGTAGCGCCGCCACGCAGTAGTCGGCGGTGATCTGCGACTGCCGGCCACCCTGCCGGTAGGTCACCTCGACCCGACTGCCCCGGTCGGTCACCGCGGTCACCTCGGCGTTGAGTCGGATCCGGTGCGGGCCCACCGCCCGGGCCAGGGCTCGGGGGATCTGGTCCATCCCGCCGACCGGCTGGAACATCAGCATCGCCTGGTCATAGCCGAACTCGAAGGAGAAGTACCGGCCGATGTTGCTGGCGAACACGTCGGAGAGCGCCGGCGGCGTACCGAGCGGGCTCCCCACGTCGTTGCCCGCGCCCGGATAGGTGAGATAGCCGCGACGGTTGGTGCCGGTGTACGCCCAGTCGCTGGTCCGTCCGCCGATCGCACCGAAGCTCTGCAGGAACGACAGCAGCCGGTCACGGTCCTCGGTGGTGAGCCGGGCGTCCAGCGCGCCCTGGTCGGTGGCCTTCGCGAGCAGTTCCGAGACGTAGCCGTACACGTCGGCCTTGGCGGTGCGGTACCGGACCGGCTCGGTCATCCCGGCGGACTCGTTGTAGATCCAGGCGTCGGCGTTCTGGTTGGTGAAGACCTCGATGGGTACACCGAGTTCCCGGCAGTAGTCCATCGTGACCATCCACTGTGCGATGCGGCCCGGCCCGGCGTTGAAGTAGACCCCGTCGGAGAAGCCGGCCCGCTGGGTGCGTCCGTCGAGGTCGGTCTCGACGTCGCCGCCGCGAATGGTCAGGTTCCGTCCACCGACGCGGTGCCGCGCCTCAAGGATGGTGCAGTGGTAGCCCGCCTTGCCCAACTCGTACGCCGTGGTGAGCCCGGCGATGCCGCCGCCGAGCACGACCACGCTGGCGCCCGACCGCCCGGTGAGAGTGAAGTCGGACCGCTCCGGCGGCCGGAACGCCGGGGTAACCGAGGCCGCCGCACTGGGGGCCAGCCCCATGGCGCCCATCGTGGCGAGCATCGCTCCGGCACCGCCGCTGACTCCGACCGTACGCAGGAACCCACGCCGGCTGACCATCGACTGCGTCTGATCGCTCATAACGGCCTCCCCTACAAGATCGACTCGCATGAGTCTGCAGAGGATCTGTTACGCGGTACCCGCATCGCCGTTTCCGGCGGGTATCGCGTAGCCGCCCGACCCGGGCGGCACTTTCCGTCGGCTCGGGTCGGGGCGGCTGCGTTTCGCCGCTCGGGCCGGGGCGGCTGGGTTTCGCCGGCTCCGGGCAGGGCGGCTGCGGTCGGCGGCTAGCCGGGCAGGGCGCGGGTGACGACGGTGAGGTCGGCGACCAGTCCCTCGTACGCCTTGTCCTGGTCGTCGGCCCGCAGGACGGCGGACGGGTGGATGGTGGCCAGCAGCCGGGCGTGCGGCGCGTCGGCCCGCTTTCCGGCGTTGTCCACGGGCACCTGCTCGAAGTCGGCGGGGTGTTGGGCCGACTCCGGCCAGGGCAGCAGCTCGCCCCGCTGCCGGGTGACCCGGAAGGACGGGCCGAGCAGCGCCTTGGCGGCGGTCGCGCCGAGTACCACCACGATCTCCGGACGCAGCCGGGCGAACTCCGCGACCAACCAGGGGCGGCAGGCGGTGATGTGCGCCTGGTCCGGGGTCTGGTGGATCCGCCGCTTACCGCGCAGCTCGAAACGAAAGTGCTTCACGGCATTTGTCAGGTACAGGTGACCCGGGTCCAGCCCGGCGTCGTCGACCGCACGGCGCAGCAGGCGTCCGGCCGGGCCGACGAAGGGCAACCCCTTCTGGTCCTCCATGTCACCGGGCTGCTCGCCGACCAGCACCACGCGGGCGCTCTCGTCACCCCGGCCGAAGACCGTCTGCGAGGCGTCCCGGTACAGCTCGCAACCCCGACAGCCGCCGGCGGCGGTGCGCAGGTCGTCGATGGTGTCGGCGTCGGGCGGGATGAACCGCTGGGCGCCCGGAGCGCTCCCGGTCTGCTCGGCCATGCCGACTGTTATATACCTGTTCGTTGCTCGCCGCCGGATACGCCCCGGCGCATCGGCGGCTCCGCGTCAGTATCCGTTCCCGCCCCCATCGCCACCGGACGCGATCGCGATCAGCACGATGACGATGATGATGATCGCCACCGCCACCGCGATCCAGATCCCCTTACGAGCCCCACGAGAAGCCATGTCCCCCACCTCCGGGCGCCCGCATACCCGTCCCGGCCGTCCCGAATCCCCGCGATGTCCCACTTTCTGCCCCAACTCCCGCAGGCCCGGCATTTCCCTGATCAGCGATGAGATGGCCAGAGGGGTCAGGTGGGGAAGCCCCGGGAGGGGGGTGGGTTCTCGGCGTGGGCCAGGGCGGCGGCCAGGGGGGCCAGGTCGGCGGTGTCCAGGGAACTGACGGTGATGCGCAGGGCGGGCGGGGCGGCGATCCGGTAGAGAGCGCCGGGGGCCACCGCCCAGCCGGCGTCGCGGAGCGCGGTCACCGTGCTGGTCTCGTCCGCGACCGGCAGCCAGACGTTGATGCCGCTGCGACCGTGTGCGGTCAGGCCGTGCTCGGCCAGCGCGGCGAGCAGCCCTTCGCGCCGCTGCTCGTAGCTCCGCGCCGCCCGCTGCACCAACTCGGCGACCGCCGGGTCCCGCCACAGGGAGAGCACCAGGCGTTGCAGCACGGTGGAGACCCAGCCGGCGCCGACCCGGGTACGGCCACTCACCCGGGCCACAGTCGTCTCGTCGCCGACCAGCACCGCCAGCCGCAGGTCCGGGCCGAAGGGCTTGCTCACCGAACGGAGGAAGGCCCAACTCGCGGTCGCACCGGCCAGCGGGTGCAGGGGTACGCGGGCCAGTTCGGCCGCGTGGTCGTCCTCGATCAGCAGCAGGTCCCGTCGGCCGGCGAGCAGCGCCCGCAGCGCCTCGGCGCGGGCCGCCGAGACGGCCGCGCCGGTCGGATTCTGCGCCCGACTGGTGACGATCAGCGCCCGCGCTCCGGCGGCCAGCGCAGCGGCCACCCCGGCGACCAGCGGCCCCTCGTCGTCCAGCGGTACGCCGATCGGGCGCAGGCCCAGCGCGGCGACCAGATCGAGCAGGTTGGCCCAGCCCGGGTCCTCGACCGCCACCGCGTCGCCGGGGCGCAGGTGGGCGCCGAGCAGCCGCTCGATGCCGTCCAGCGCACCGCCGGTGAGGGTCAACTCCCCGGCCGGTACGCCGTCGGCGCGCAGCCGGGCGCGGGCCGCCTCGCCCAGTTCGGGCAGCACTCCGGCATCGGAGTAGCCGACCGACGGGCCGCCGTCGGTGGCGAGCGCCGCCAGGTGCGGGCCCAGCGGTGGCAGCAGCCGGGGGTCGGGTTCACCTCGGGACAGGTCCCGGGCACCGGGCAACGGTGGGGGGCGCAGCGCGGAGCGGCGGGCAGCCACCGGCGGGCGGGGGCGTACCCGGGTGCCGTGCCGACCGGCGGTGGCGAGCAGGCCGCGCTGGCGTAGTTCCTGGTAGGCGCGGGCGACCGTGGCCGGGCTGACCCCCAGCTCGGCGGCGAGCGCCCGCACGGGCGGCAGGGCGGCCCCCGGCGACAGGGCGCCGGTACGGATGCCCGACTCGATGCTGGCCGAAATCTCGACGGCTGTCGTACCGGTGAGCTGATAGCGTGCTGACACAAACAAGAGATTGTACTAGAACAAAGGGGCGAGCGCATGTATCCACCCACCGCCCGGACCACACCCCACCGCTCCCGCGACAAGATGAGCTACGACCAGGCCGCCGCCCACGCCGTGCTCGACGAGGCGTACGACTGCGCGCTCAGCTTCGTCGTCGACGGCCAGCCACGGGTGCTGCCCACCCTGCACGTCCGCATCGGCGACACGCTCTACCTGCACGGCTCCACCGGCAGTCGGCCGCTGCTCGCCGCCCGGGGCGACGACGGCCTGCCGGTCTGCGTCGCGGTGACACTGCTCGACGGGCTGGTCTACGCCCGCTCCCAGTTCCACCACAGCGCCAACTACCGCTCGGTCGTCGCGCACGGCACCGCCCGACTGGTCACCGACGAGCGGGAGAAGCTCGCCATGCTCACCGCGCTGGTCGAGAAGGTCGGCGCGGGACGCAGCACCGCCACCCGTCCGCCCAGCCGTCGCGAGCTGGCCGAGACCGCCGTACTGGCGCTGCCACTGCGCGAGGTGTCCGTCCGGGCCCGCAGCGGCGGGGTCCGCGAGGACGAGGCAGACCTGCACCTCCCGCACTGGGCCGGCGTGCTGCCGCTGCGACTGACCGCCGGCCCACCCGAGCCGGACGCCGGGGTCACCGCGCCGCTGCCGGCGTACCTGCGGACGCCCCGCACGCCCTGGCACGACCCGGTGCCGCTGCACGGCGAGCACGTTCGGCTGGAGCCGCTGGAGGTGGCGCACGCCGACGAGTTGCACGCCGCCACCGCGGACCCGGAGGTGTGGCGGCACCTCAGCGTCGCGCCGCCCACCACTCCCGCGAGTACCGCCGAGGTGATCGGCGCCGCCCTGGCCGCCCAGCACCGGGGCGAGCGGGTGGCCTGGGTGCAGCGGTGCGCGGCGACCGGGGCGGTGGTGGGCAGCACCTCCTACTACGAGATCGACCCGGACCGGCGGGCGGTGGCGATCGGGCACACCTTCCTCGGCCGGCCCTGGTGGCGTACCGGGATCAACACCGAGGCGAAGTTGCTGCTGCTCGGCCGGGCCTTCGACGACCTGGGCGCGGTACGGGTCGCCTGGCACACCGACATCCGCAACGTTCGCTCCCAGGCGGCCATCGAACGGCTCGGCGCGACCCGGGAAGGGGTGCTGCGGATGCACCGGCAACGCCCGGACGGCTCCTGGCGGGACACCGTGCAGTACGCGATGACCGTCGACGAGTGGCCGAACGCACAGGCCAGGCTGCGAGAAAGACTTCTGCGGACGGCACCGGTGGCGTGATGATGGCGGGCGTGCTGGGGATCACCGACATCTGGACGTACGTACTGGGCACCGTGGCCATCATCCTGCTGCCCGGGCCAAACTCACTCTTCGTACTCTCCACCGCGGCCAAGCGGGGCGTCGCGGTCGGCTACCGGGCCGCCGGTGGCGTGTTCGTTGGCGACGGGGTGCTGATGTTCCTCTCCGCCGCCGGGGTGGCGTCGCTGCTCAAGGCGTACCCGCCGCTGTTCATGGTGATCAAGTACGCCGGTGCCGCGTACCTCGGTTATGTCGGGGTGACCATGCTGCTCGGCGCCGCGCGGCGCTGGCGCGACCGCAACGACCCGAGTACGCCGCGGCTCATCGACGCCGCGGAGCCGGCGGCGATGCGCAGCCCGTTCCGCAAGGCGCTGGTGATCAGCCTGCTGAACCCCAAGGCGATCCTGTTCTTCATCTCGTTCTTCATCCAGTTCGTCGACCCGGGTTACGCCTGGCCGGCGCTGTCGTTCCTACTGCTCGGGCTGATCGCGCAGGTGACCAGTGCGCTCTACCTGACCGCGTTGATCTTCGCGGGCACCTTCCTGGCCGCCCAGTTCCGCCAGCGGCGCCGCCTGGCGGCCGGTGGCACCACCGCCGTGGCAGCCCTGTTCCTGGCCTTCAGCCTCAAGCTGGCCACCGCCAGCGCCGGCTGACCCCGCTCCCCGTCCACCGCGATCTTGCACTTTCGGTCGTCGAAACGCGCGCTCTGAGCCGGTTTGTCGCCGCAGAAACTGCAAGATCGCGGGGGTGAGAGGGCGGGGGGTCAGGTGCCGTCGCCGCCAGAGCCGCCGCCTCCTACGCCGGCGCCGCCGGCGGTGCCGCCGAGCCCGTAGCCCGGTCGGATCGGCTCGTCGGGATGGCGGCTGACGTGGGCCGACCCGGCGATCTGCGCGGACCAGTCGGCGTGCGCGGCCGCCGCGGCGTGCCGGTTGATCGCCTGGCGGATCCAGCCGTCCACTGTGGCGACCCAGTCCCGCCGGTCGGCGCCCTCGTGCCAGATCCGGAACCGGCTGATGCTCTGGTGGGTGATTCCGGCCAGCGCCAGCCGGCGATCCATCCAGAGGATCGCCTCCAGGCCCGCCGAGTTGGTCACGAAGATCACCTCCAGCTCGGTGATCGGGCCGGCGTAGAGCGGCCCCACCCAGTAGCCCCAACGCTGGTGCAACGGCAGGGTGTGCTCCACCCCCGGCAACCCGCCCTCCTGCAACCCGGACTGGCGGATCATGAAGCCCAGCGTGTCCAGCGCCGCCAGCACGTGCTGCTGGGTGGGGATCGGATGCACGAAGACCGGCACCATGGCCCCCTGGTCAAGGTCGGGGTCGAGCGACACCTCGGTCCGCAGGCCCATCCGCAGGCTCAGCAGCGGCACCCCACCGAAGGTGGTCACCGGGGTCTCCCACGGCAGCGGGAACGCGAAGTCGACCGCCCGCCGCCGACCGGCCGGTACCACGAACCGGCCGGCGATCGGCAGGTGGTGGAACTGCACGAGACGTCGGGCCGCGTTCGGGTCGTCCGGCTCGACAGTGGTGACGAGGCCGAGCCGGATGTGCCGCACCAGCACGTCCTCCGGACCGGCCGCGAGGGTTACCCGCCCCGGCAGGCGCAGGCCCGGACGGGTACTCGGGTTGGGCAGCGTGGTCTGCACGGAGAGCCCGGTCCCACCGGACTCCGGGGACACTCCGGTCAGCCGCACCGCGCCCTCCACTCCAGGCTGGGGTGGCCCCGCCGCCGCGAGGCCACCTCAACTGTCGCGGACCCGGCGCGTGGTCACCCCGACTTCGACGGAACGTGACCACCCATCCGGTTTCACCGCAACCGACGCCCGCGGGGCACCGTGTCGGTCTCGTCGTCGAACTCCCCGATGACCTCCTCCAGGAGGTCCTCCAGGGCCACGAAGCCGATCGGCCGGGCCGGGCCACCGCCGTTGCGTACCAGCGCGAGCTGCGACTGCCGGGCCCGCATCGCCGCCACCGCCTCGGTGACCGAGGACGTCGCGGGCAGGGTGAACGCGGGCGTCATCAACTCAGCCGCGGTGGCGACCCGGCCGGTGGTGACCACGCGTACCGCCTCCCGGACGTGCACGAGGCCGCACACGTCGCCCGCCTCGTCCAGCACCGCCAGTCGGGAGCGACCGCTGTCCCGGCTGACCTCCTCGATCCGCCCGGCCGAATCGTCCCGGCGGACGGTGACCATGGTGGAGAACGGTTCCATCACCTGCGCCACCGACGTGCCCTGCAACTCCAGCATGCTGGTCAGCAACTGGTGCTGCTCGGCGCCGAGCAGCCCGTGCTCACGGGACTGCTCCAGCAGGATCCGCAGCTCGTCCGGGCCGTGCACCTGGGCGAGCTGGTCCTGCTGGTTAACGCCGACCAGTCGCAGGATCGCGTTGGCCAGGGCGTTCAGCGCGGAGAGGACCGGCCGGGAGACCCGGGCGAAGGCGCGGAACGGCAACGCGAGCAGCGTCGCCGAGCGCTCCGCGTCGGTGATCGCCCACGACTTCGGCGCCATCTCCCCCACCACCAGGTGCAGGAAGGTCACCACCCCTAGGGCGAAGACCAGGGCGATCAGGTGACTGGCCGCGTCCGGTAGGCCCACCGCGTGCAGCAGAGGGCTGAGCAGGTGCTCGATGGCCGGTTCGGCCAGCGCGCCGAGACCCAGGGTGCACAGCGTGATGCCCAGCTGCGCGCCGGCCAGCATCAGCGACAGTTCGCGGACGCCGTCGAGCGCGGCCCGGGCCGCCCGACCACCGTTCGCCGCCGCCTGCTCCAGGCGGTAGCGCTTACTGGCCACCAGGGCGAACTCGGCGGCCACGAAGAACCCGTTCAGCGCCAGCAGGATCACCGAGCTGAACAGTGCGATCCCGGGGCTCATCGGCGCTTTCCTTCACTCGCGACTGCGGGGCTCGCAAGTTCACTCCTCGCGCTCATGCAGTCACCCCCGGTTTGGTCAGCTGCAACCGCACCGAGTCGGCCACGTGCCGGTCCACGGCCAGCACCTCGACCAGCGCCCGGGGCTCGGCCTCGTTGTCCTCGCCGTCCGCCCCCTCGGGCAGCAGGCTGATCTCCAGTCGGTCACCGACCTCCGGCACCCGACCCAGCTCCCGCATCACCAACCCGGACAGGGTGTCGTACTCGGGGGCCTCGGGCAGGGCGATCCCGGTGCTGTCGGCGACCTCGTCGATCCGCCAGCGGGCCGGCACCACCCAGGACCCGTCGTCCTGCCGGGCCGGGGCCCGCTCCGGTGGGTCGTCCTCGTCGCGGATCGGGCCGACCAGCTCCTCGGCGATGTCCTCCAGCGTGATGACGCCGGCGAAGCCGCCGTACTCGTCGACCACGCACGCCATCTGCCGGTGCCCGGACCGCAGGCGGTCGAGCACCGTGGGCAGGGGCAACGTCTCCGGTACGAGCAGCGGCGGCCCGGCCACCGCACTCACCGGGGTGGTGGCCCGCTCCCCCGGGGGTACGCCGAGCACGTCGGCGATGCCGACAATGCCGAGCAGGTCGTCGACGCCCTCCGCCCCGCGAACCGGGAAGCGGGAGTGGCCGGTGTCCAACAGCTCGACCACCCGGCTGACCGGCTCGTGCGCCCGTACGGTGTGCACGTCGACGCGCGGCACCATGGCCTCGCCGGCGGTCAGTTCGCGGAAGTCGAGACCTCGGTCGAGCAGCGTGGACATCTCGGCGTCGAGGCTGCCCTCCTCGCGGGACTCGGCGATGATCTGTTCCAGGTCCGCCGGGGTGGCGCCGCTGGGCAGTTCCTCGATCGGTTCGATGCCGATGCGGCGCAGCAGACGGACCGACGCCCGGTCGAAGAGCCGGATCAGCGGCCCGGCGACGGCCAGGTAGATCAGGGTGGAGCGGCTCAGCGCCCGGGCCAGTCGTTCGGCCCGGGCGATGGCCAGGTTCTTCGGGGCCAGCTCACCGAGGACCATCTGCACGATGGTGGCGATGACCAGGGCCAACGCCACCGACAGCGGCAGGCTGACCGCCTCGCTGACGCCGGCCACGTCGAGCAGGTCGGCGAGGCCACCACCCAGGTACGGCTCGGCGACGTAGCCGACCAGCAGCGCGGTGACGGTGATGCCGAGTTGGGCGCCGGAGAGCACGAAGGAGAGCCGGCTGGTGACGGTCAGGGCCCGGGCGGCGGCCTGGTCGCCGTCATCGGCGAGCTGGCGCAGCTTGCCCCGGTCCACGGCGACGTAGCCGAACTCCTGCGCCACGAAGTAACCGGTGGCGGCAGTGAGAAGAATGATCAGAAGGAGACCGACAACGATCAACACGGGTCGCTCAGGGCTCCCGGGGTCGTCGGTACGGGGATATGCCGGGCACGACCCGGCTGGCTACTGCTGCCCTCCTGGGCAGAAGAGTCGATCATGCCGTCATTTTATCGGCGCTGGCTGGGACTCCGCTGGGGGTGGGCCGAAGGAGCGGAACGTCCGGTTCGGCAGGTGCCACCGCGGGTCACGCCGGCTCCTCACCCGCGCCGCGCTCGGCCAGCTCATCGGCGTCGAGCAGACTCCGGTCGAGCCGCCCCGACCGGTACGCGGCCCGCCCGATCATCTGCGCCGCGACCGGCGCGGTCGCCAACTGGAAGACCGCCACCAGCAGGATCATGCCCAGGTCCGCCGAGGACCGCAGCCGCAACGCGATGCCCAGCAGCAACAGGAGCACCCCCAGCACCTGCGGCTTGGTGGCCGCGTGCATCCGGGACAGCGCGTCCGGGAAACGCAGTACGCCGATCCCGGCGGCCAGGCCGAGCAGCGCGCCGGCCACCAGACAACCGGCGCCGAGCCAGTCCGCGATCGTCGCGATCACTGCTGCTCCCGGACGGCGAAGCGGACCAGCGACACCGAGCCCACGAAGCCGAGCAGGGAGAGCACCACCAACACGGGCAGGGTGCTGGCGTGCCGGTTGACGGCCGCCTCGGCGCCCACCGCGCCGACCATCGTGGCGAGCAGCATGTCCGCGGCGATCACCCGGTCCACCAGCGACGGGCCACGGTAGAGGCGGGCCAGCGCGAGGAGCGCGGTGACCGACAGCAGGGCGGTGAGGACGACGGCCAGGAACGTGGTCACGAGCGGGTTCCCTTCTCGGGTGTGGCGACGTCGAGGTGGCGCAGTTCGGTGGTGGCGCCGACCGCGCGGATGATCCGCCGCTCGACGGTGAGCGTGCGTTCCCGGGCCGCGTCCAGGTCCCCCGGGCCGTGGGTGTCCAGGACGTGCAGGTAGAGCGTTCCGGAGTCCCGGTCCACCTCGAGGATCAGCGTGCCCGGCACCAATGAGACCGCTTCGGCGGTGAGCGCCAGGTTCAGGTCGGTGGACACCCGCAACCGGACCGCGATGATCGCCCCGCGCGGCCGGTAGCCGGGCTGCACGGCGATCCGGGCGACGTGCAGGCTCGCGCTGACCAGCTCGACGGCGAACCGGCCCGCGAACACCAGCAGCGCCCACGGTCGCAACCGGCCACCGAAGCTGACCGCCGGTAGCGGGAAGAACACCAGCACGGCCGCACCCACCAGCAGGCCACCGATGAGGTTGGCCCAGTTGATGTCGCCCCAGAGCAGACTCCAGACCAGCACCAGCCACCCGAGCGCCACCGCCTGGTCCCGCCAGCGCCCGAGCCGACCCCGCCCCACCGCCGGGGGCCCGGGGGCGTCCGGAGCCGGCTCGGGGGAGCCGGTCACGGCACACCGCCCGGCAGCACGGCACGCACGTACGGGGTGCGCAGGCGCAGGTCCGCGGCCGCGTCGGCGGTGACGTCGAAGAGCGGCCCGGCCAGCACGGTCAACGCCAACCCGAGGGCGACCAGGGCCACGGTGGCGCCCACCATCAGTCTCGGCAACCGGACGACCGGTTCGTTGGTGGCCAGCCTGGGCGCGCGCCAGAACGCGATGTTCCACACCCGGGACGCCACGTACAGGGTGAGCAGGCTGGTCAGCGTGCCGGCCGCGACCAGCACCCCGGGCAGCGGTCCACCTACCGCCACCCCGGCCTGGAGCAGGCCGAGCTTGCCGAGGAAGCCGGAGAACGGTGGCACTCCGGCGAGGTTCATGGCCGGGACGAAGAACAGCACACCCAGCAGCGGCGCCACCCGGGCCAGCCCGCCGATACGACGCAGGTCGGTGCTGCCGGCGCGCTCCTCGACCAGCCCGGCGACGAGGAACAGCGTGGTCTGGATGGTGATGTGGTGCACCACGTAGAAGATCGCGCCGGAGAGTCCGGCGGCGGTGCTCAACGCCACCCCGAAGATCATGTAGCCGATGTGACTGACCAGGGTGAACGAGAACATTCGCTTCAGGTCGGACTGGGCCACCGCACCGAGGATGCCGATCACCATGGTCAACCCGGCGACGACCATGAGCAGCACGTGGGCACGCCCACCGGGAAACAGCAACGTCTCGGTACGGATGATCGCGTAGACGCCCACCTTGGTGAGCAGACCCGCGAAGACGGCCGTGACCGGCGCCGGCGCGGTGGGGTAGCTGTCCGGCAACCAGGCCGACAGGGGGAAGACCGCCGCCTTGATCGCGAACGCCAGCAGCACCATCAGCTCCAGGGCCAGTCGGACGCCGTCGGGCAGGTCGTCGAGGCGCTGGGCGAGTTGGGCGAGGTTGAGCGTGCCGGTGGCCGCGTACACCAGACCCACCGATGTCAGGAAGATCATCGAGGAGAGGATGCTGACCACCACGTACGTCGACCCGGTCCGGATCCGGGTCTCGGTGCCGCCCAAGGTGATCAGCACGAAGCTGGCGGCCAGCAGGATCTCGAACCCGACGAAGAGGTTGAACAGGTCACCGGCCAGGAACGCGTTGGTGACACCCGCGGTGAGCACCAGGTACGTCGGGTGGAAGATCGACACCGGCGAGCTCTCGCTCGTCTCGCTGCGACCCTGGCCGATCGAGTACAGCAGCACGCAGAGGGTCACCGCCGAGGACACCACAAGCATCAGCGCGGCGAGTTGGTCGGCCACCAGGACGATGCCGACCGGCGCCGGCCACGCCCCGACCGCCACCACCACCGGCCCGTGCCGGTACGCCTGCACCAACAGCAGCACCGCCACCATGAGCGTGCCGCCCAGACACAGCACGCTGATCGCGCGCTGGAGCCGGGGCTTCCCGGCCAGCAGCAGGGTCAGCGCCGCGCCGAGCAGTGGCACCACCACCGGCAGCGGCACCAGCGTGCTCATCACGCGTCATCCCCGCGTCGTAGCCGTCGGCGGGCCGGCTCGGGATCGACCTGCTCCGGGTCGCCGTTCGGCCCCTCCCCGCCGAGGTCGACCGCGCCCGCCTCGTTCCGCACGGCCCGGCGGATGATCTGCCGGTCCTCCAGGTCGTCGGGGACCTCGTCGTCGCCGGAGAGGTACCAGCTGCGGTACGCGACCGCGAGCAGGAACGCGGTGAACCCGAAGGTGATCACGATGGAGGTCAGCACCATCGCCTGCGGCAGCGGGTCACTCATCCGCTCCACCGGCCCCGTACCGACGATCGGCGCCCCGCCCGACCGCCCGCCCAACAGGATCAACAGGTTCACCCCGTTGCCGAGCATGATCACCCCGAGCAGGATCCGGGTCAGGCTGCGCTCCAACAGCAGGATCACCCCGCACCCGACCAGCACCGCGACGGCCAACACCAGCACCAACGTCGGCCCCGCACCGCTCGCCGTCACCGTGCCACCTCTGTTCGCGACTGCGGGGCTCGCAAACCCGGCTCACTCCTCGCGCTCACCGTGCCACCTCTGTTCGCGACTGCGGGGCTCGCAAACCCGGCTCACTCCTCGCGCTCACGGTGCCACCTCTGTTCGCGACTGCGGGGCTCGCAAACCCGGCTCACTCCTCGCGCTCACGCCCGCTCCCCTTTGTCGACGGTCAGGCCGCCCGTCGCCGTTCCGGTGGCTTCGATGTGCCGGTCCACCTCGGCGCCGAGGCTGCGCAGGATGTCCAGCACCAACCCGATCACGACCAGGTACACGCCGATGTCGAAGAAGAGCGACGTGACCAGATGGGCGTCGCCGATCAGTGGCAGCGTCCGGTCGACCTTCGCGCTCTCCAGCACCGACCCACCGACCAGCAGTGCCACCACGCCGCTGCCCACCGCCACGGCCAGCCCGGCGCCGAGAATCGCGCCGGCCCCGATCGGGGCCGCCTCGGTCAGCTCGTACCGGCCGCCGGCCAGATACCTGACCACCAGGGCGAGACCCGCCACCAGCCCACCGGCGAACCCGCCGCCCGGCGCGTTGTGCCCGGAGAAGAGCAGGAACAGTGAGAACAGCACCACGGTGTGGAAGATCAGCCGGATGACCACCTCCAACACGATCGAGCGGCGCTCCTCGTAGAGGGTGGCGCCACCGCGCAGCCACACCGGCCGGCCGGGTCCATCCGCCCGCTGGTCCGACTCGGGCCGGCGCGGTCGCGGCCCGGTGCGGGAGCGCTCGAAGATCAGGCTGGCCACCCCGGTCGCGGCCACCACCAGCACCGCCAGCTCGCCCATCGTGTCCCAGGCCCGGATGTCGACAAGGGTCACGTTGACGACGTTGCGGCCGTACCCGTGCGCCACCGCCAGATCCGGGAAGGCGGCGGAGATGTCCGGGGCCCGGCGGGCGCCGACGGCGGTGAGGGCCAGCCCGGCGGCCGCCACTCCCGCCGCCACCCCGATCGCCCGACGGACCCAACGGGTACGGCGCAGCGGGCGGGCCGAGAACCGCTCCGGCAGGCGACGCAGCACCAGCACGAAGACCGCGATCGTCGAGGTCTCCACCAGGAACTGGGTGAGCGCCAGGTCGGGCGCCCCGTGCAGCACGAACAGCATCGCCGTGCCGTAGCCGGTCATGCCCACCAGCAGCATCGCGGTCAGCCGGCGACGGGCACCGACCGCCAACACCGCCGCCACCGTGATCACCACCACGACCACCGGTTGCAGCGGGCTGTCCCAGAGCGGAATCCGCGCCCGCCAGGGGCTGGCGGAGAGCATCGCCGCGCCGGGCACCAGCACCAGGGTGACCAGGATGATGCCCAGGTACTGCGGCAGGGAGCCGCGCTGGGTCGCGCTGGTGACCTCGATGGCCAGCCGGTCGAACCGGCCCACGACCCACTCGTACCCCGGGTTGCCGCCCACCGGTGACCGGAGCCGGGCCAGCACCGGCGCGAGCGGCCCGCGCACGGCGAACAGCAGGCCGCCGCCGACGAGGGCCAGCACGGACAGGCCGAGCGCCGGGGTCGGTCCGGCCCAGAGCGCCAGGTGCGCGTCGCCCCCGCCGAGCAGATCGGCGTACGGGCGCAGCAGGTCGTCCAGCACGCTCGCGGCCGGACCGGCGAGCAGACCGACACCGGCGAGGACCGTGGGCGGCACCAGCAGCGACGCGGCGATCGACCCCGGCGGGACCGGTTCCACACCCGGCCGGTCGGCGAACGCGCCCCAGAGGAACCGGGCGCTGTACGCGACGGTGAGCACCGTCCCGACGACCAGGCCGGTGAGGAGCACCGGTTGGTCGGTGAACGCCCCGAACACCGCCTCCTTGGCCACGAAGCCCACCAGTGGTGGCACCCCGGCCATCGACGCCGCGGCCAGCACGGCGACCACGAACAGCGGCCGGGACCAGTGCCGCAGCCCGGACAGCTCGCGCAGGTCACGGGTGCCGGCACCGTGGTCGATGATGCCGACGACCAGGAACAGCGCCGCCTTGAACAGGGCGTGCGCCAGCAGCATCGCGGTACCGGCCAGCGCGGCGTCCGGGGTGCCCGAGCCGGTCACCGCGACCAGCAGGCCGAGCTGACTGACCGTCCCGTACGCCAGCAGCAACTTGAGGTCGGTCTGGCGCAGCGCGGCCCAACCGCCGAGCAGCATGGTCGCCACGCCGGCGACCTGCACCACCGGCCGCCACGGGCCGACCGTGGCGAGCACCGGCGCGAGCAGCCCGACCAGGTAGACGCCGGCCTTGACCATGGCGGCGGCGTGCAGGTAGGCGCTGACCGGTGTGGGTGCCGCCATCGCGACCGGCAGCCACGAGCTGAACGGCAGCACCGCCGACTTGGACAGCGCGCCGGCCAGGATCAGCAGCACGGCGCCCACCAGGTACCCGCCGCCGGGCAGCGACTGTGCGCTGATCTCCGACCAGCGGTAGGTGCCGGCGTGCTCGCCCAGCATGATGAAGCCGACCAGCATGGCGAGCCCGCCCAGCGTGGTGACGGTCAACGCCTGCGCCGCCGCCCAGCGGCTGGACCGCCGTTCGGTGCTGTGCCCGATCAGCAGGTACGAGAAGATCGTGGTCAGCTCCCAGCCGACGTAGAGCAGCAGCAGGTCGTCGGCGAAGACCAGGACGAGCATCGCGCCGGCGAAGGCGACCAGGACCGCGGCGAACCGCGCCAGCCCGGTCGAGCCGGCGCTGAAGTAGCGGGCGCTGTAGACCAGCACCAGCGCGCCGACGCCGCCGATCAGCAGCGTCATCAGCCAGGACAGCGTGGTGAGCCGGAACGCGATGTCGAGACCCAACTGCCGGATCCACGGGTACGTCTCGACCACCGCGCCGCCGTGGGCGACGGCCGGGGTGCGGGCCGCCGCCCAGCAGAACGCGGCGGCCGGCGCGAGCGCCAACGGGTAGCACGCGCGCGGGCCCCACCAGCGGACGAGCAGGGGCGCGGCGAGGGCCGCCACGAGATGGAGGATGAGCAGTACCAGCACCTGCGCTCCCGATCGACATGGCCGACGCCCGTGGCAGCGGTGGCGCCTAGCAGCGATCAGACGCCAGTTCGTGGCCATCCGGGCGGTTTTACCGGAATTCGCCCGCTGGTCGCCGTGCGGTGCCTGTAGCGGAAGCGGGTCAGCGCAGGAGGGCGTTGTTGAGGGGTTGCGCGTCGTCGGGTGCGGGGCGGTCGCGGCGCAGCTCGGCGAGCAGGTCGAGGCGACCGAGTTGGCGGACGACCCGGTCGACCACCCGCTCGGCGGCGGTCAGCGACCGCACCGACAGCAGACGGCCGCGGCTCTCGCGACGTAGCACGAAGTAGTGGACGGCAACGCGGACCTGGCCCCGGTCGGCGGCGCTGGCCTGGGCGGTGCAGAGGACCAACTCGCGCAGGCAGTGGGCGAGACGTTCGGCGAGCTCGAGCTCCGGGCCGTGCAGGCCGGCGCGGAGCGCGGCGAGGTGGCTGTCGACCTTGCGAATCAGCACGTCGGTGCCCGGTTCGACGGTGCGCTGCTCGCCGGCCATCAAATCCCCTCACCCCGGTTCGCGTTGCGAGTGAAGTTACTTTATGTTGCTCCTTGGAAGCAAGCAGTTAAGTGAGACTTAACGTATTAAGCGCACGTTCCACGCTTTTTGCTTTTTGCCGGCCCATTCCGCCGTGAGGTCGTTCGTGGATGTCGGACCGGCGGGGCACGATGGACCGGTGACCGGGGCAGACGCAGACGCCGGCGCGGTGCTCGCCGGGTTCGGCCCGGCCACCCGTGCCTGGTTCGACAACGCCTTCGCCGCCCCGACCGCCGCGCAGACCGGCGCCTGGCGGTCGGTCGCCGCCGGTCGCAACGCGCTCGTGGTGGCACCCACCGGCTCGGGCAAGACGCTCGCGGCCTTCCTCTGGTCACTGGACCGCCTCGCCCGCGAGCCGGCCCCGACCGAGGCCCGCCAGCGGTGCCGCGTGCTCTACGTCAGCCCGCTCAAGGCCCTCGCCGTCGACGTGGAACGCAACCTGCGTGCCCCGTTGGCCGGCATCCGGCAGGCGGCCACCCGGCTGGGCGTCGCACCACCCGACATCACCGTCGGCATGCGCACCGGCGACACGCCCGCCGACGAGCGACGAGCCTTCGCCCGCACCCCGCCCGACATGCTCATCACCACGCCCGAGTCGCTGTTCCTGCTGCTCACGTCCGCGGCCCGCGACTCGCTGCGCGGCATCCAGACAGTGATCATCGACGAGGTGCACGCGGTGGCCGGCAGCAAACGCGGCGCCCACCTCGCCCTCTCCCTCGAACGCCTCGACGAGCTGCTGCCCACCCCGGCGCAGCGCATCGGGCTCTCGGCCACCGTCCGGCCGATCGACGCCTGCGCGCAGTTCCTCGGCGGCGCCCGCCCGGTCGACGTGGTGCAGCCGGCCACCCCGAAGACCATCGAGGTCAGCGTGCAGGTCCCGGTGGAGGACATGACCCGCCTGGACGAGCAGGAGCAGCCACCGGAGGACGACCTCGGCGGCCCCGGGCCACGTCGGGCGTCGATCTGGCCGGCCGTGGAGGAGCGGGTGTTCACCCTCATCGGGCAGCACCGCTCGACAATCGTCTTCACCAACTCCCGCCGCAGCGCCGAGCGCCTCTGCGCCCGGCTCAACGAGCTGGCCGCCGAGGCGGTGGCCGCATCCGCGTCGGACGAGGGCCCGATCGGCGTACCGGAGGGGTTGCCGGCGGGCGACGACCCGGCGGGTGGCGACGACCCGGCGGGTGGCGCGCAGCGCTGGGGTGGCCCCGCCGGTCCGGTGCGCAACCGGCCGCCGGCCGAGGTGATGGCCCAGTCCGGCGCGGCCACCGGCGCGGCGCCCGTGATCGCCCGCGCCCACCACGGCAGCGTCTCCCGGGAGGAACGCAAGCACATCGAGGAGGCGCTCAAGTCCGGCCAGCTGCCGGCGGTGGTGGCCACCTCCAGCCTGGAGCTGGGCATCGACATGGGCGCGGTCGACCTGGTGGTGCAGATCGAGGCCCCGCCGAGCGTGGCCGCCGGGCTGCAACGGGTCGGCCGTGCCGGGCACCAGGTGGGCGCCGTCTCCCGTGGGGTGGTCTTCCCCAAGCACCGCGGCGACCTGCTCTCCTGCGCGGTGGTCGCCGAGCGGATGACCGACGGCGCGATCGAGGAGCTGCACTACCCGCGCAACCCGCTGGACGTGCTGGCGCAGCAGATCGTCGCGATGGTGGCGTTGGAGCCGTGGGCGCTCGGCGACCTGGCCGTGCTGGTCCGCCGGGCCGCGCCCTTCGCCGAGCTGCCCGACTCGGCGCTGCACGCCGTGCTCGACATGCTCTCCGGCCGCTACCCGTCCACCGCCTTCGCCGAGCTGCGCCCCCGCCTGGTCTGGGACCGGGCCACCGACCTGCTGACCGGCCGCCCCGGCGCGCAGCGACTCGCGGTGACCAGCGGCGGCACCATCCCCGACCGGGGTCTGTTCGGGGTCTTCCTGGCCGGCGCCGAGCGGGCCGCCCGGGTCGGCGAGCTGGACGAGGAGATGGTCTACGAGTCCCGGGTCGGCGATGTCTTCCTGCTCGGCTCGTCCTCCTGGCGGATCGAGGAGATCACTCCTGACCGGGTGCTGGTCTCGCCCGCCCCGGGGCAGGCCGCGCGCATGCCGTTCTGGAAGGGCGACCAGCTCGGTCGGCCGGTGGAGTTGGGCCGGGCCATCGGCGCCCGGGTACGCACCCTGCTGCGACAGACCGACGAGGCGGCACTGGCCGCGTTGCGTGATGGCGGGTTGGACGAGTGGGCCGCCGGCAACCTGATGGCCTACCTGCGCGAGCAGCGGGAGGCCACCCGCTCGCTGCCCGACGACCGCACGGTCGTCGTCGAGCGGTTCCGCGACGAGCTGGGTGACTGGCGGCTGGCCGTGCACAGCGTGCTCGGTGCCCGGGTCAACGGGCCGTGGGCCCTCGCGGTGGGCCGCCGGCTCGCCGAGCGGTACGGGGTCGACGCCCAGGTGATGCCCTCCGACGACGGCATCGTGGTACGACTTCCGGACACCGCCGACGAGCCTCCCGGCGCCGATGTGGTGGTCTTCGAGCCCGACGAGATCACCCAGCTCGTGGAGGAGTCGGTCGGCACCTCCGCCCTCTTCGCCGCCCGTTTCCGGGAGTGCGCCGCGCGGTCCCTGCTACTGCCGCGCCGCGACCCGCGCCGCCGCCAACCGCTCTGGCAGCAACGGCAACGCGCCGCGCAACTGCTCGACGTCGCCCGCGAGTACGCGGACTTCCCGGTCACCCTGGAGGCCGCCCGGGAGTGCCTCCAGGACGTCTTCGACCAGCCGGCCCTGGCCGGGCTGATGCGCGACCTGGCCACCCGCAAGGTGCGGCTTGTCGAGGTGGAGACCAGCGCGCCGTCCCCGTTCGCACGGTCGCTGCTCTTCGGCTACGTCGGCGCTTTCCTCTACGAGGGTGACGCCCCGCTCGCCGAGCGCCGCGCCGCCGCGCTCGCCCTCGACTCCACCCTCCTCGGCGAGCTGCTCGGCCGGGTCGACCTGCGGGAGTTGCTCGACCCGGCGGTGCTCAGCGAGACCGACCGACAGCTGCGGTGGCTGACCGAGCAGCGCCGCCCCCGCGACGCCGAGGACGTCGTCGAGCTGCTGCGGGTGCTCGGCGACCTGAGCGACGCCGAGCTGACCGAGCGGGGTGTGCCGGAGGCGTGGCTCAGCGAGCTGGAGGCGACCCGCCGGGTGCTGCGGGTCCGGATCGCGGGCGAGCAGCGCTGGGTGGGCGTCGAGGACGCCGCCCGCCTACGCGACGCCCTCGGCGTGGCGCTGCCGATGGGGGTGGCCGAGGCGTACCTCGCCCCGGTGGCCGATCCGCTCGGTGACCTGGTGGCCCGTTACGCCCGCACCCACGGGCCGTTCGCGGCGACCAGTTGCGCGGCCCGGTTCGGGCTCGGCGTGTTCGTCGTCGAGCAGGCGCTGCGCCGGCTCGGCGCCACCGGGCGGGTGGTCTCCGGGGAGTTCACCCCGGATTCGGCCGGCGCCCAGTGGTGCGACGCCGAGGTGCTGCGGATGCTGCGCCGCCGTTCGCTCGCGGCGCTGCGCCGGGAGATCGAGCCGGTGCCGCCCCGGGCGCTGGCGACGTTCCTGCCCCGCTGGCAGCAGGTAGGCTCGTCCGCCCGAGGTGTGGAGGCGCTCGCCGCCACCGTGGAGCAGTTGCAGGGCGCGGCGGTGCCCGCCTCGGCCCTGGAGCGGTTGGTGCTGCCCGCACGGGTCGCGGACTACTCCCCCGCCCAGCTCGACGAGCTGTGCGCGAGCGGGGAGGTGCTCTGGGCAGGGTCGGGTGCGATCTCCGGGGGCGACGGCTGGGTCACGTTGGCGTACGCGGACGCCGCGCCGTTGCTGCTTCCGCCTCCCGACGAGGCGTTGACCCGCACCCCGCTGCACGACGCGGTGCTCGACGCGCTCGGCGACGGGCAGGCGCTGTTCTTCCGCCCGCTGGCCGACCGGGTCGGCTCGACCGACGACGCCGCGCTGACCGGGGTGATCTGGGATCTGGTCTGGGCGGGGCACCTCAGCAACGACACCCTCGCCCCGCTGCGCGCGGTGCTCGGCGCTGGCGGCGCGCACCGCTCCCGGCCGTCCGCGCCCCGCACCCGTTACCGGCGGCCCGGTCGGGTGGCGCTGCCAACCCGGGGTGGCCCACCGACGGTCGCCGGCCGCTGGTCACGTCTCCCGGAGCGGGACCTCGACCCGACCCGGCGGGCCGCCGCACTCGCCGACCTGCTGCTCGAACGGCACGGCGTGGTCACTCGGGGCGCGGTGATGGCCGAGCAGGTGGTCGGCGGGTTCTCGGCGGTCTACCCGGTGCTGTCGGCGCTGGAGGAGCGCGGCGCGGCCCGCCGGGGCTACTTCGTCGAGGGGCTCGGCGCGGCGCAGTTCGCCGTACCCGGTGCGGTGGACCGGCTGCGCGCGCTGGCCGAGCCGTCCGACGGTGCCCGGGGTCGGGGTGCGGTGGCCACCGTGCTCGCCGCGACCGACCCGGCCAACCCGTACGGCGCGGCGTTGCCCTGGCCGGAACGGGTGGTCGACTCCGGCGACGGGGCCACCCCGGCGACCGGTCACCGGGCCGGCCGCAAGGCCGGCGCCCTGGTGGTGCAGGTCGGCGGTGACCTCGTTCTCTACGTCGAACGCGGCGGTCGAACGCTGCTCTCCTTCAGCGACGACACCGACACGCTCGCCGCGGCCGGCAAGGCGCTCGCCGACGCCGTCCACTCCGGAGCGTTGGGCGCGATGTCGGTGGAACGGGCCGACGGCGAGGCGGTGCACTCGTCGCCGCTGCGGGAGGCGCTGACCGCCGCCGGCTTCCGGGCCACCCCCCGCGGCCTACGCCTGCGCGGCTGACCCGCCCTTCCTGCCCGCGCCCTTCCACTCCTCAGCGGGGCCGGTGCTCAGCGCAGGCCGTTGAGCACCTTCTCGTAGCGCGGGCGGTCGGCGGCCGGGGTCTTCGCCTCCAGGTAGTTCAGCACCACCGCGCCACGCTGGTACGACTGGCCGCCCCAGGTCTCGGCGATGTCGCTGGCGCTGGTCTCGTCCGGGAACACGTAGACCGTGACGGCGTCCGTGGCGATCAGCTCGGAACAGCCCAGGCCGAGGCCGTCCGGCCCACAGTCGACCGAGCGGTCCTTCGGGTGCGGCACCTTCAGGCCGGCGGCCCGGAAGGCGTCGACGACCTGCTTCGCCGCGGGAGCACTGGCCGGACGCTTGGGCAGCACCACCGGCGGCGGGCTGGCCGGTCGCCGCTGCGTCGTGCCCTGCGCCGCGGCGGAGGGCGGGGTCGCACCGTCGACGCCGGGCGAGGCCGGGGGCGTCGGCAGGTCGGTCGGGGCCGCCTCGGACGAGACGGATGGGGTCGCGTTCGGGCGGCCGTCGTCGTCACTGCCACAGCCGGCGGTCAGGGCGACGGCGACCAGCAGGATTCCGAGCGCGGGGAGGTTCCGAGTTGTCACCAGGGCAGTCTGCCCAACGTCTCCCAGCGGCGGGAGGGGCCGGTCGGCCACTGCGCTGTCCCGTATCTGCCAGCAGCCCGCGGTTCCACTAGCCTGCGGGCATGTCCGCCGTGCCCTGGATCTCGCTGACCACCGACTACGGCCTCACCGACGGCTTCGTGGCCGCCTGTCACGGGGTCATCGCCCGGATCGCGCCGGCCGCCCGGGTCATCGACGTGACCCATCTGGTGCCACCGGCGGACGTCCGGCGGGGTGCCGCCGTGCTGGCGCAGACCGTGCCGTACCTGCCGGTGGGAGTGCACGTGGCGGTGGTCGACCCGGGCGTGGGCACCGCCCGACGCGGAGTCGCGCTGGCCACGCCGGGCGGGTTGCTGGTCGGTCCGGACAACGGGTTGCTGCTGGACGCGGCGACCGCGCTCGGTGGGGTGACCGACGCGGTCGAGCTGACCGAGCCGGGTTGGCTGGCCGCCCGGGTGTCCACCACGTTCCACGGCCGGGACGTCTTCGCGCCGGTGGCGGCCCGGCTGGCGCTCGGCGCGCCGCTGGCCGAGGCTGGCCCACCGGTCAACCCGGCCGGGCTGGTGCGGCTACCGACGCCGACGGTGACCCGGGACGCCGAGGGCTTCACCGCCGAGGTGCTGACCGTGGACCACTTCGGCAACGTCCAACTGGCCGCACCGGCCGAGCTGCTCGATCCGCTGCCGGCCACGCTCCGGGTGGGTGCGCCGGGACCGGCGCCGGCCCGTGCGGTGCTGCACGGGCGGACCTTCGGCGACGCCCCGGCCGGTGGCCTGGTGGCGTACGTCGACTCGGCCGGTCTGGTCGCGGTCGCGGTCAACGGCGGGCGGGCCGCGGACCTCCTCGCGGTGTCCCCGGGGGACCTCCTGCGGGTATCGGGCTGATGTTCGACTGTGGAATGCTTCTCCGGTGGGTGAGCATGTGGTTCCTGTGGGCTGTCCCTGCTGTGCATCCCGGACCGGCGGGGGGACCTGCCCCGTCTGTTTCTGGACCGACGACGGCCAGACCGACGCCGACGCCGACGCCGTGCGGGGTGGCCCCAACGGCGACCTGAGCCTCACGCACGCCCGCCTCAACTACGCCGTCTACGGTGCCAGCCACCCGCGCTACCAGGACATGGTGCGCACGGCTCGCCCCGACGAGCGCCCCTGACGCTGAGGCGACGCCCGACGGGGCAAGCGTGGCTCAGCAGGCCGGCACGCTGCCGCCGTACACGCTGGAGATGTACGCGTGGCTGACGTACTGGCCGCTGGCCAGGCGGTTCCAGCGGGTGGTGGTGCGGTAGGGGCCGGCGACCGACTGACCGGTGACGTAGCACTGGATCGGCACGTGGGCGAGCCGGGCGGCGAGGCCACGCGTCGCGTACGACGTGCTGGCCCCGGTGCGGATGTTGAGCGGCCCGTCACCGACCACGCCGCGCGGCCCGGCTCCGGTCCACAGATAGGCGACGTCCACCCAGGCGTTGGTGGTCAGCCGCAGCCCGTCCCAGAACGTGCCGTCGGCCAGGTCGATGCCGGCCGGGTTGAGCACGGTCCGCCCGAACTGGTCCCGGCCGCCGTTGTAGCCGGACTGGTACGCGGCCTGCGCCTCGGGCCGGCCCTGCGGCAGGTTCTTCCAGTTCTCCCGGACCGACGAGAGGTTCCAGTAGTCGTCGCGGGTGTTCCACGGCCCGACGTCCCAGACCGGGGCGTACTCGCAGCGGGAGCCGCTGGTCGTGCAGACCCGCACGGTGTAGTCGCCGGTGTTGAGGGGGGAGAGACCCCGCCGCGACGGCAGCGCCGCGAAGTGGTCGCGGGGTTGCACGGTGCGGCCGTTGGCGGTCACCTCACCGACGAGCCCGATGCGGGTGGCGTACACCCGGTAGGTGCGGCCCGGTGTGGCGGCGGACACGGCGGCGTTCGCGTCGGCGGTGAGCTGCACGCCCCGTACCGTCGCCGTGGCGCCGCGCTCGGGGGCGGTGAGCACCACCCGGGTCTGCACCCGGGTGACGGGCCGGTCGAAGACCACGCCGGCGGTGGCCGCCCGCCACTCCGTCCAGCCAGCGGCCCGCCAGCCGCGGACCTGCGCCTCCACGGTCGCCCCCGTCGGGATCGCGGCCCTGATCTCGGCGCGGACCCGGGTGGCCGGTCGGGCGAGGGTGCGGGGAGCGGTCAACAGCATCCCCTCGGCGACCGCGCTGTGCGGGCTGCGGGCGCCCCGCCCGGAGGGCCGGGCCTCCCGCAGGCGTAGGCCGGCGGCGGTGCGCCGCACGTTGACATCGTCGCGGTCGACGATGGTGAGGTCGGCGCTCCACCGTTCGTCGCCGGGTGCGGCGGCGACGAGGGCGATCGGGGCGCCGCCGGGTGCGGCCGGGACAGTGCCGGTGACGGGCAGGAGCGCTGCGGCGAGCAGGAGGGAGAGGGTGGCGATGAGGGCGACGAATGGGATACGACAACGCGGTCGCGTCATGGGCATTCTCCTCAGAACCCCCTGACCTTCGCATGTCAGGAGATCATGAGGAACCTGTGTACAAATAGCGACACATGCGAATCTTGCTCGAAAGAGGGAGGATGGCAGGGTGCCCGAAGGCGACACCGTCTGGAACACCGCGCGCGTGCTGCACCGCGCGCTGGCCGGCGCGCGGATCTCCGGCAGTGACTTCCGGGTGCCGCAGCTGGCGACCACGGACCTCACCGGCTGGACCGTCCGCGAGTCGGCCAGCCGGGGCAAGCACCTGCTGCTGCGGCTCGGTGCCCCGACCGGGGAGCACTGGACCCTGCACTCCCACCTGCGGATGGACGGCGCCTGGCGGGCGTACGCCCCGGGGGAACGCTGGAGCGGCCGACCCGCGCACCTGATCCGGGTGGTGCTGCGCAGCCCCGGCGCCGTCGCGGTCGGCTACCACCTGCACGACCTGGCCCTGGTGCCGACCAACGAGGAGGACCAACTGGTCGGCCACCTCGGCCCCGACCTGCTCGGTGCGGACTGGGATCCGGCGGAGGCGGTCCGTCGACTCGCCGACCACCCGGAGCAGACCATCGGCGAGGCGCTGCTCGACCAGCGCAACCTGGCCGGCGTGGGCAACCTCTACAAGTGCGAGGTGCTGTTCCTGCGCGGCGTGTCGCCATGGACCCCGGTCGGCGGGGTGCCCGACCTGCCGGGCCTGGTGGCCCTCGCCCAGCGGCTGCTCGCCGCCAACCGGGGTCGGTGGACGCAGAGCAGCACCGGCTCGCTGCACCGGGGGCAGACCAGCTACGTGTACGGCCGCCGCGCCCAGCCCTGCCGTCGGTGCGGCACCGCCATCCGCAAGGAGGAACTGGGTGAACGGGTCACCTACTGGTGCCCGGTCTGCCAGCCCGAGCGCTCAGGCCCGCCGCCATCCGGCTGAGCAGGCGCTCGCCGAACGAGACCCATCGCAGAAACGGACGATTGGGTAATTCCTAACCGGCCGCCGGAGTCGCATGCTGCGGTTGAGCGCTCACCGACCGTCAGCAGAGTGCCGAGGTTCCCACGCCGGGGTGGCGGACCTCGCGCCCCGAACCGGGGAGAGTCATGGCGATGTTCCGCAGACTCCGCTCCACCTTCTTCGAGCGGACCACCCGCCACACCGACGCCAGCGCCAACGGCCGGGCGGTGTCCGTGCCGGCCGCGCGTACCGCCGAGGAGGCCGTTGTCACGCCGAGCCTGGACCCGGCCGTCGTGCCCCGCTACTTCGGTCCGGTGCCGAACTTCGCCCACAGCCCACGTCCGACGCGGGACCCCGACGGGCAGGTGGCAGCCGGGACCGGGCTGCGCAAGTTCGTCGACCCGCTGCCCCTGCCCGGCCGACCGGGCCGCGAGGATCTCGGCAGCCACCTACCGGTGGCAGCGCCGGACACGATCAGCTACCCGGGCTGCGACTACTACGAGATCGGCCTCCAGGAGTACGCCCAGCGGCTGCACCGGGACCTGCCGGCCACCCGGCTGCGCGGCTACCGGCAGCTCAACCTGGGCACCGACCCGGCCGGACACAACACGGTGGTGCCCCCGGAGCGGCCCTGGCACCTCGGGCCGATGATCCTTGCCCGTCGGGGTCGACCGGTCCGGGTGAAGTTCATCAACCAGCTCCCCACCGGTCGAGCCGGCGAGCTGTTCCTGCCTGTCGACGACACCATCGAGGGGGCCGGCCTGGGCCCGCTGGACGGGCCGGCGCCGTACCCGCAGAACCGGGCCGTGCTGCACCTGGCCGGGGCGCAGACCGGCTGGACCAGCGCGGGTAACCCGGGGCAGTGGGTCACCCCGGCCGGGGAGATCACCCCGTACCCGAACGGGCCCGGCCTGGCCCACGTGCCGGACATGCCGGCGCCCGGTGCCGGGGCCACCACTCTCTACTTCCCGAACGAGCAGAGCGGCCGGCTGCTGTGGTTCCACGACAACACCCTCGGCCTGGCCCGGCTCACCGTCTACGGCGGACAGCTCGGGCTCTACCTGCTCACCGACCCGGCCGAGGACCAGCTCGTCGCCGACGCGGTGCTGCCGGCCGACCAGGTGCCCCTGGTGATCGAGGACAAGACGTTCGTCCCGGACGACACCCAACTCGCCGCCGAGGACCCGACCTGGGACCGGGAACGCTGGGGCGCCCGGGGCAGCCTCTGGCACCCGCACGTATACCAACCCCGGCAGAACCCGTACCGGTCCGGCGGACGCAACCCGACCGGCCGGTGGGACTACGGCCCCTGGTCCCGCAGCTCCACCCCGGACGACGCCCGCACCGACGGCTGGGTGCCGAACCCGTACCACGACCCGGTCGGCGCGCCGGACGAGCCGCCGTCGAGTCCCGGCGTGCCGCACCCGTCCGCCGTCCCCGCGGCGTACGGCGACACCCCGCTCGTCAACGGCGTCGCCTACCCGTACCTGGAGGTGCGGCCGCGCGCGTACCGGTTCCGGGTCCTCAACGCCTGCCTGGACCGCAGCCTCAACCTCCAGCTCTACCGCGCCTGCTCCGACGCGCCGATGTGGACGGCCGACGGGGCACTCGCCGACCCGGACGCCGGTGAGGTGCCGATGGTGCCCGCCGCACGGGCGGCGGACCATCCGGCGGGGTGGCCGACCGACGGACGCGACGGCGGTGTGCCGGACCCGCGCGCCGCCGGCCCGGAGTTCGTCCAGATCGGCAACGAGACCGGCCTCCTGCCCGCGCCGGTGGTGCTGCCGAACCGACCGATCGGCTACCGCTACGACCGGCTCGACCCGACGGTGCTGAACGTCGACGGGCACACCCTGCTGCTCGCCCCGGGCGAACGGGCCGACGTGCTCGTCGACTTCTCCGCCGTGCCGCCGGGCAGCACGCTGATCCTGTACAACGACGCTCCGGCCCCGCTGCCCGGCTTCGACCCCCGCTACGACCAGCACACCGACGCCCCGGACCGCAGCGCCGAGGGTGGCCCGCCCCCGACCGAACCGGGGTACGGCCCGAACACCCGGACCCTGCTCCAGTTCCGGGTCACCGGGACGCCCGCGCCGCCGTACGACCTGAGCCGGCTGCGCGAACGGCTACCCCTGGCGTACGCGGCCAGCCAGCGCCCGCCGATCGTCCCGCAGCCGGCGTACGACCCGGCGTTCGGCACCCGGACTCCGGCGCAGACGACGGTGCCGGTGCACGCCAGCACTGTGACGTTCACGCCGACGGCCGGTACCGGCCCGGTGACCCTGCCGATCGCGGTCAAGGCCGCCCAGCAGATCTTCGAGCCGGACCACGGTCGGCTGGCGGGCCGGCTCGGTGTCGGGCACCCGCACGCCGGGCCGCTCAACCCGCCGACGCTGCCGCTCGGTGCGACCGACCCGGCCACCGAGGTGCTCTTCGCCACCGATCCCGCCGTGCCGGTGGGCGCCCCCACCGACGGCACGCAGCTCTGGCGGATCAGCGGCAACGTCCGGCAGACCGAGCCGTTGCACGTCGGCGGCTGCGACGTGCAGGTGATCAACCGGGTTGGCTGGGACGGCACGCTGCGCCTTCCGCACGGCACGGAGCTGGGCTGGAAGGAGATCATCCGGGTCAACCCCCGGGAGGACGTGGTGGTGGCGCTGCGCCCGGTCGCGCCGGTGCTGCCGTTCAAGCTGGGTGACAGCGTCCGGCTGCTCGACCCGGGTCGCCCGGCTGGAGCGCGGACCGGGTCGACTCCGGTCAGCCCGGCCGACGGGCGACCCGCCACGGTGGTCAACCAACTGGTCAACCTGGGCTGGGAGTACCGCTGGCACAGTCAGCTCGCCGGCCACCGCGACGGCGGGATGTCCCGGCCGCTGGTGCTGCGGGTGGCACCGAAGGCGCCGACCGGACTGACCGCCACACCGGCGTCCGGCTCGGCCACCGCGCTGCCCGCCATCACGCTGGCGTGGACCAGCAACGGCGGGCGGCCACCCGCCACCAGCCACCTGTTGCAACGGGCCACCGACGCGACCTTCGGCGGCGAGGTCACCACGATCACCGTCGCGGCCGCCGCCACCCGCTACACGGACGCGACCGTCACCCCCGGGGTGACCTACCACTACCGGATCCGGGCGGAGAACGCGGTCAGCTACTCGTCCTGGTCGAACGGCGTGCCCGCCGCGGTGCACCTGGCCGCGCCGAGCGGTCTGGTCGCGACGCTCCCACCGGCCGCGCCGCTGCGCGTGGCGCTGCGCTGGACGAACCGGTCGTTCGCCACCGGCATCGACGTGCAGCGGGCCACCAACCCGACGTTCACCAGCGGCCCGGGCACCACGGCGATCGGGGTCGGCGACAACCACCTGGACGCGGCGGTCGCACCGGACACCACGTACTACTACCGGGTGCGGACCACCTACCTGGGCGCCGCCTCGGCGTGGTCGACGGTCGCCGCGGTGACCTCGCCACCCGCACCCGACACCCCGAGCGGGGTGAGCGCCACCGCCAGCGCACCGGGACCGGACACCGCCACGGTGACCCTGGCCTGGGTGGCGAGCACACCCGGTGGCCCGGGGGCCGGGTTCACGGTGCAGCGGGCGCTCGACCCTGCCTTCGACCGGGAGGTGGCCACCTTCACGGTGACGGGCCGCGGCTTCACCAACACGGGGCTGGCCCGGGGCGTGACCTACCACTACCGGATCCGGTCGTTCAACGTCGTGGGCACCTCGGCGTACACCGGTCCGGTCCTGGTGACGACACCGCCGTGACCGGCCGGCCGCGGCGCGGTCTCGGCGGGCGCGCGGTCCGCGCGTCGGCGGGTGCGCCGTCTGAGCGCCGCCAGGCGCGCGGTCAGCGCGTCGGCGCGCGCAGGGGGGTGCCGACGGCGCGCAGCTCGGCAAGGGCCCCGGCGACGCCGTGCAGCAGGTCGGTCGCCTCGGTGAGCCGGTCGGCGGCCGGGTGGGCGGTCTCCGGTCGGGCGTCCTCGGCCAGGTAGCCGGCGGCGGCGACCACCAGCCGTTCGTACGCCGCCACCCCGCCCTCCAGTTGGGCGGTCAGCGCGGCGTGCGCCTCGGCCAGCGGCGGCCGGGCGTCGGTCGGGGCCAGCCGCAGCGCGCGTTCGACGCTGGCCACCCGGGCGGCCAGGTCGCGCAGCGAGCGGTCGGCGGCGGCGGCCTCCAGCACCGCTGGCTCGGCCAGCCCGGTGAGCCGGGGGGCCATCCCGGCCAGGGTGAGCGCCGCCCGGTCCAGGCGGGCCCACTGCTCCCCGGCACTGGTGCCACGTAGCGCGATCCGGGAACGGACCCGGCGCACCTCGGCCAGCACACCCGGGCCGACCGGCAGCCGCTCGACGGCGGCGATCAACCGGGCCCGCGAACGCGCCGCCGCCTCGGCCGGGTCGAGCGCGGCTGGCGCCGGCTGGGCGGCCAGGGCGCGCACGTCGATCCAACGCCAGGCGGCGAGCGCCACCGCACTGCCCGCGGCGCCGGCCCAGGCCGCGTCGGGCAGACCAAGGCCGGCGTACGGAGTCAGCACCACCGCCGCGCCGCCGAGCCCACCGGCCAGCACGCTCCACCGTCGGGCCGACCGGCGAAGCCGACCCAGCCTCCGGAAGTACCGTGTCCGTTCGTCTGCCACCGTGACCCCCTCGATCCGGTCGTTCAGCCGGCGGCGGTCGGGTCGCCGGTGCCCCGCTCGCGGGCCATGCTGGCGCGCAGCTCGTCCAGCCGGGCGGCGGCCGTCGGGTCGTTGGCCGGGCCGGTCTTCTCGGCCTGCGGCACGGCCGGTCGCTGGGCCGCGCCGCCGAGCTGCTCCCCCGCCATGCTGGACCGGATCTGCTCCAGCCGGGCCGAGCCGGCCGAGTCGATCGTGGCCTTCTGAATCTCCAACATACGGCCCTCGACGGAGTTGCCGGCCAGTTCGGCGCGACCCATCGCGTTGGCGTACCGCCGCTCGATGCGGTCACGCACCTCGTCCAGCGACGGGGTGGTGCCCGGCGCGGTCAGCGACGACATCGACTCCAGCGAGCGGGCCACCGTCTCCTGCATCTTGGCCTGCTCCAGCTGACTGAGCAGCTTGGTGCGCTCGGCGAGCTTCTGCTGGAGGATCATCGAATTGTTCTCGACCGCTCGGCGGGCCTGGGCGGCGGCGCCCAGCGCCTGGTCGTGCAGGGTCTTCAGGTCCTCGGTGGCCTGCTCGGCGGAGACGAGCTGGCTGGCCAGCGTCTGCGCGGACTGCTCGAACCGCGCCGCCTCGGCCTCGTCGCCCTTGGCCCGGGCCTGGTCGGAGAGGACCAGGGCCTGCCGGGCGTTGCCCTGCAACCGCTCGACCTCGGACATCTGCCGGGAAAGCTTCATCTCCAGCTGACGCTGGTTGCCGATCACCGCGGCAGCCTGCTGAACCAGCGCCTGGTGCTGCCGCTGGGCATCCTCGATGGCCTGCTGGATCTGCACCTTGGGATCGGCATGCTCGTCGATCTTCGCACCGAAGAGCGCCATCAGGTAGTTCCAACCCTTGACGAACGGGTTCGCCATCTCCGTGGTATCCCCTCAGTAGCGTCGCTCCACCACGGCCGGGCCGGCTGAACCGACCGACCGTGACCGGCCGGTCTCCATCGTCCCAGCCGAACGCCAACGAGGCATCCGTACCGGGCGGTCGACAGCACCGGCGGCTCCTGCGAGCAACCCTACGCGGCCGGGGCCAGACCGCCCATGGTCAACCGGATGGGCGGCTCAGGCGGCGCAGACCACGTCCCGGTCGCGCTCGCTCGGGCGAACCCGGGTGCTGCGCAGCGTGGCCTTGAGCGGCGAGTCCTGACGGACCGAGACAGCGACCTTGCCGTCGGAGGTGACCTGACGGACCCCCCGGTTGGTGCTCTTGGCTGCGGCGTCGGCCGGCTCGTCCTGCATCGAGACGAGCACCCCGGGCATCTGCTCGGCGAGCGCCACGGTGTCGCTCACCTCACGCAGCAGCTCGGACAGGCGGGCCCCGAGGGCGTCGCAGATCGCGGCGAGCAGCTCGCTCGACGGCTCCTTGTGCCCCCGCTCGATCTCGGAGAGGTAGCCGAGGCTGACGTTGGCGGCGGTGGAGACCTCACGCAGCGTGCGCTGCTGGCCCTGCCGGCGCGCTCGCAGTGCGTCACCGATCACCCGGCGTAGCAGGATCATCGCACCTCCCCCTGAGGGATACCTCGCGCCCGCCGCTGGGCAGCCGGTCGCGGCTGGCCGCGCCGACCCCGAACGTCGGAGCCTTCCCGCAACCGTACCCGTTGCGGGCCCGGGCGACATCCCGCCCCGCCCGTCGGTTCGCCGGGACGGGCTCACCGGGGCGCGCCGCCGCCCGTGTGGCGGCGGCTCGGGTGGCTTTTGGCCGTGGTCGTCGTGGCGCAGTGGCGTGGCTTTGGCGTTCACGATGTCGCGGCGACGAGCCGCTCGGTGAGCAGCCGCAGCGCCTCGACCACCGCCGCCGCGCGGACGTGGTCCCGCCCCTCGCCCAGGTCGAGTTGGCGGACCTCACCGCCGTTCGGGCCGGCGACCGCGACGTAGACCAGACCAACGGGCTTTCCGTCCTGCGGCTCCGGGCCGGCGACCCCGGTGGTGGCCAGCCCCCAGTCCGCGCCGCACCGCTGCCGACCACCCTCGGCGAGCGCCGCCGCCACCTCCGGGTCCACCGGCCCCCGCTCGGACAGCAGGTCAGCGGGTACGCCAGCCAGGGTCGCCTTCAACTCGGTGGCGTAGACCACGAGGCCACCCCGGTAGACCCCGCTGACCCCGGCGATGTTCACGATCGAAGCGGCCAGCGACCCGCCGGTGAGCGATTCGACGGTGGCCAGGGTCTCGTGCCGCTCGGCCAGCCGGTGCACGACCGCCGCCGCCGCACTGCCCACCTCGGCACCGCCCACCTCCGCACCATTCACCGCGCCACCCACACCGACACCGCCCACCTCAGCACCACCCGCCTCAGCACCGTCCGCCAACACCCCGCCCCCGCACAAACCAGTCCTTCCCCACCCAGCAATCCCCAACCCAACTGCCCCCGACCCTCCGACCCCAATCGCGTTGATCATGAAGTTGGCGTCACGACACGCCGCCCCGGATGGCAATAACTTCATGATCAACGGCAGGAGACCCCCGGGGCCCGGAGGGCCGGGGTCGAGAGGGGTGGGGTTAGCGGGGGCGGCGGAGGCGTAGGGCTTGGGCTATGTAGTCGAAGCCGGTGGCGACCGTCACCAGGACGGCGGCGGCCATGATCCAGGGGCCGACGGCGGCGAGCCCGGCCGGCATAGGCCACAGGTACCAGGCGATGGCCAGGATCTGGAGCGCGGTCTTGACCTTGCCGCCGCGGCTCGCGGCGATCACGCCGTGCCGGATCACCCAGAACCGCAGCCCGGTGATGCCCAGCTCGCGGACGAGGATCAGCGCCGTCACCCACCAGGGCAGTCGGTCGTACCAGGAGAGAAGCACCAGCGCGGCGCCGGTGAGCGCCTTGTCGGCGATCGGGTCGGCCACCTTGCCGACCGAGGTGACCAGCCCGAAGCGGCGGGCGATCCAGCCGTCCACCAGGTCGGTCGCCGAGGCCACCGCGAAGATCAGGCAGGCCGCCATCCGCCAACCGGCGTGGGTCATCCCCGACATGATCACCGAGGCGGCGAAGACCGGCACCAGCACCAGCCGCAGGGCGGTCAGCGCGTTGGCCGCGTTGACCACCGGCACCACGGCCACCACCCGGCCCGGCGTCGACTCCGTCGCCCCGGTCACCGCCGCACTCCGCTCGGGCCGCCGTGGCGTTCCCGGCACCGCACCACCTGGGTCCCCCGCTCCGCTCGGGCCCGCCGTCACCGTGCCGCGCCGGGCGCCGCCGAGATCATCTCATCCGGCACAGCGAGCAGGTCCACCCCTTCGGTGCCGGTCACCGTCGCGCGCACCAGGTCGCCCGGGCGCAGCGCGGCCAGGTCGACCCCGCCCTCGGCCGGGGCGACCAGGGTGGTGGAACCGTCCACCTCCGGCGCCTGGTGGGCCGCCCGGCCCTCCACCACGCCGTCCTCGATCGAGTCGACAAGCACCTCGACGGTCGAGCCGAGCCGGTCCTCGGCCCGCTGCGAGCAAAGCTCGTCGGCGAGCGCGCTGAGCCGGTCGTAGCGCCGCTTGATGGTCGCGGCGGAGACCTTGCCGGGCAGGCCGGCGGCCTCGGTGCCGTCCTCGTCGCTGTAGTCGAACATGCCGATCGCGTCGAGCCGGGCCTCGGTCAGGAACCGGACCAGCTCGTCGACGTCGGCGCGGGTCTCGCCGGGGAAACCGACGATGAAATTGCTCCGGGCGCCCGCGTCCGGGGCCAGGGCGCGGGCACTCGCCAGCAGCTCCAGGAACCGGTCGGTGGAGCCGAAACGCCGCATCCGGCGCAGCACCGGCTCGCTGGAGTGCTGGAACGACAGGTCGAAGTACGGTGCCACGCCCGGGGTGGTGGCGATCGCCTCGACCAGCCCCGGCCGGGTCTCGGCCGGCTGAAGGTAGCTGGCCCGCACCCGGACGATGCCGGTCACCGCGGCGAGCTGCGGCAGCAGCTTCTCCAGGGCGCGCGGGTCGCCCAGGTCCTTGCCGTACGAGGTGGAGTTCTCGCTGACCAGCACCAGCTCCCGTACGCCGGTCTTGGCCAGCCACTCCGCCTCGGCGAGCAGCTCGTCCGGGGTACGCGAGACGAAGGCCCCCCGGAAGGCCGGGATGGCGCAGAACGCGCAGCGGCGGTCGCAGCCGCTGGCCAGCTTCAACGAGGCCACCGGGCCGGTGTCGAGCCGCCGGCGCAGCACCTGGCGCAGGTGCGCCGGGGTGTGCTCGTCGGTGTCGACGACGGTGCGGGTCACGGTGCCGTGGCCGGGCAGCGACACTGTGCTGTCGCGCCGCTGCACCGGGGTCAGCGGCAGCAGCTCGCGCCGGTCGCGCGGGGTGTGCGCGGTGATCTGCTCGCCGGCGACGACGGCGTTCAGCCGGGCGGCGATGTCGGGGTAGTCGTCGAAGCTCAGCACCGCCTGCGCCTCGGGCAGGCTGTCGGCCAACTCCCGGCCGTACCGCTCGGCCATGCAGCCCGCGGCGACCACCTTGGCGCCCGTTCCGGCGGCGGCGAGCAGAGTCTGGATGGAGTCCTGCTTGGCCTTCTCCACGAAACCGCAAGTGTTGACGACCACCACGTCGGCGCCCTCGCCGTCGGTGGTCACCTGCCAGCCGTCGGCGTGCAGGCGGGCGGCCAGCTCCTCCGAGTCGACCTCGTTGCGGGCGCAGCCCAGGGTCAGCAGGGCGACGCGACGGCCCTCGGCGTGGTCAGCGGGAGAAGGAGAGGTGGCAGACACCATCCGAGGGTACCGGGCCGGCCGGGTAAGCCCACGCACGCGGGCTGCGGAGACGGTGGACACGCGGCCGAACGTCATTCGGGTCAGCGCGCCGCGGCGGCCACCCGGGTCAGCGCGTCGAGCAGGAACACCTCGGTGCCGGCCAGGCCAGTGGAGCAGAAGACGGAGATCTGGTCCGCGGTGGTCCGGCCGGGAATCGCGCCGGCCAGGATGCCGCCCAGGTCGCCCAACCGCCCGGCGTACGGGGGCGTGGCCGCGAGCATCGGCGGCTGGTAGTCCGCCGCCTGGGCCGACGAATCGGTGACCAACAGGTCGGCGACGTCCAGCAGGTCGGTGCCGAACTCGCTGCGGTCGCGCTGCTTGAAGCCGACCGCGTTGACGTGCGTGCCGGGGCTGAGGTCGGCGGCGCGGAGCACCGGGGTCGGGCTGGTGGTCGCCAGCACCACCACGTCCCGCCCGGCGACGGCCGAGCCCGGGTCGGCCACGGCGCGGGCCGGCACGCCCAGTTCGGCCCGGACCCGGGCGGCGAAGGCCTCGCGGCGAGCGGCGGAGCGGCTGTGCACCACCACCTCGCGCAACGGGCGGACCGCGGCGGCGGCCCAGACCTGGGTCCACGCCTGCCGGCCGGAGCCGATCACCCCGAGGGTGGCGGCGTCCGGACGGGCCAGCGCGTCGACCGCGACACCCCCCAACCCTCCGGTACGACGGGAACCCAGCTCCTCTCCGACCGCGACCGCCCGGACCGCCCCGGTCCGGGCGTCGTGCAGCACCACCAGCTGGTCGCCCTGCGGGTGGCCGAAGGTGTCGTACGAGCGGAAGCCGTACCACTCGCCGACCAGGTGCCCGGCGGTGAGCACCATCCGCCCGCCGCTCAGCGGTGCGGCGGCCCGGGGCGGCGCGATCAGCCGTCCCTCGTACGCGGCCAGGAGGGCGGCGCGCATGGCGTCGACCGTCGTGGCGGCGTCCAGCGCGGCTGCGACCTCGGGGTCGGCGTAGAGCATGGTCATGCTGGCGATACTGCAAGTTGAAGTCAGGTAGAGGTCAACGGACCGTGGCGGTGGTCACCGCCCCGCCGCCGGGCTCGGTGCTAGCGTCGGCACCGGTGGCCGGATGCTCGTGGCCGCTCCGGACGAGTGGTGGGCGTACCCGGTCAGGCCAAGACGCCCCGCGTGACGTGCAGACTCGACTCGTCCCGGCGCGGCGGCCCCGGGCGCTTCCGGTGAGGTGACTGATGGCCTGGCTCGTACTGGTGATCTCGGGACTGCTGGAGACGGCCTGGGCGATCGCCCTGGACCGCAGCGCCGGTTTCAGCCGGCTGGTCCCGTCCGTGGTGTTCGTGGTGACCCTGCTCCTGAGCATGGCCGGCCTGTCGTACGCGCTGCGGAACATCCCCGTCGGCACCGGCTACGCGGTCTGGGTCGGCATCGGCGCGGTCGGCACCGCACTGGTCGGGATGCTGGCGCTCGGCGAGCCGGCGAGCCTGCCCCGAATCCTCTGCCTCCTGCTGGTGGTCGCGGGCGTGATCGGGTTGAAGATCTTCCACTGAGATGCCCCGTCGGCAGGCGTGACCAGCGCCCACAGTGGGTAGTGATCGATTCGTCACGACAGGCTCTCACCCGGAGGAAGACATGGCCGACATGCCGAGCACCGCCCGTCCCCGCAGCAACGCCGCGCGCATCCTCACCATCGTGGGCTTCGTCTTCGCGGTCCTGGCCCTGCTGCTCAACCCGATCATCTTCGGCGTGCTCGGCGTCATCGCGGGCGTCGTCGGCGCGGTGCTCGGTGACAAGCCGCTGGGGTGGTACGCCGCCGCGGCGAGCGTCGTCGCCGCGATCATCAGCCTGGTGATCATCGGCGCGCTGATCAACAACTGACCACTCCCCTCGTCGCGGGCCCGCCGGATAACGGCGGGCCCGTCGTGCGTCCGGGGTCGGCGGTGGTCAGTCCCCGTCGCCGCGCAGCCCGACCAGAACCTCGTCCAGCTCGTCCGGCTTGACCAGCACGTCGCGCGCCTTCGACCCCTCGGACGGCCCGACCACTCCCCGGGTCTCCATCAGGTCCATCAGGCGGCCCGCCTTGGCGAAACCGACCCGCAGCTTGCGCTGCAGCATCGAGGTCGAGCCGAACTGCGAGGTGACCACCAGCTCGACCGCCTGCACCAACAGGTCCAGGTCGTCACCGATGTCCTCGTCGATCTTCTTCTTGCTCTCCTGTGCCGGGGCAAGCACGTCCTTGCGGAACTCCGGCTCACGCTGGTCCTTGCAGAACTTCACCACATCGGCGATCTCGCGCTCGGTGACCCAGGCGCCCTGGATGCGGACCGGCTTCGAGGCGCCCATCGGCAGGAAGAGGCCGTCACCACGGCCGAGCAGCTTCTCCGCGCCCGGCTGGTCGAGGATGACCCGGGAGTCCGCGAGGGAGGAGGTGGCGAACGCCAGCCGGGACGGCACGTTCGCCTTGATCAGACCGGTCACCACGTCGACCGAGGGGCGCTGGGTGGCCAGCACCAGGTGGATGCCGGCGGCCCGGGCCAGCTGGGTGATCCGGACGACCGAGTCCTCCACGTCGCGCGGCGCGACCATCATCAGGTCGGCCAGCTCGTCCACGATCACCAACAGGTACGGGTACGGACGCATCTCGCGTTCGCTGCCCGGCGGAGCCTTGATCTCGCCGTTGCGGACCTTGCGGTTGAAGTCGTCGATGTGCCGGACCCCGTTGGCGGCGAGGTCGTCGTAGCGCATGTCCATCTCGCGGACCACCCAGTCCAGCGAGTCGGCCGCCTTCTTGGCGTTGGTCACGATCGGGGTGACCAGGTGGGGGATGCCCTCGTAGCCGGTCATCTCGACCCGCTTCGGGTCGATCAGCAGCAGCCGCACCTCGTCCGGGGTGGCCCGGGTGAGGATGGACACCAGCAGGGTGTTGAGGCAGCTCGACTTGCCCGCGCCGGTGGCACCGGCGATCAGGATGTGCGGCATCTTGGCGAGGTTGGCCACCACGTAGCCACCCTCGATGTCCTTGCCGAGCGCCACCACCATCGGGTGGTGGTCGCTGGTCGCCGCCCGCGAGCGCAGCACGTCGCCGAGGGCGACGTTCTCCGGGTCGGCGTTCGGGATCTCCACACCGACAGCGCTCTTGCCCGGGATCGGACTGAGGATCCGTACGTCCGGCGACTTCACCGCGTACGCGATGTTGCGGGACAGCTGGGTGATCCGCTCGACCTTGACGCCGTGCCCCAGCTCCACCTCGTAGCGGGTGACGGTCGGGCCACGGGTGAAACCGGTGACCGCGGCGTCCACATCGAACTGGTCGAACACGCCGGTCAGCGCGGCGATCACCTCGTCGTTGGCCTTGCTGCGGGTCTTCGCGGCGGCCCCGGCGCTGAGCATGTTGGCCGGCGGCAGGGTGTAGTCCCCGGCCAGCCCGGTCAACGCGAGCTGCTCGGCGCGGGTCGGGGCGGGCGAGTGCTCCGGCGGCTCGACCGGCGGCTTGCGGCTCGCCGGCACCTTCGCCGGGGACTTGCGCGGCAGCACCATGGTCTCCTGGAGGTCCGCGCCGTCCAGGTCCTCGAAGTCGTCCGGGTCCAGTGGCGCCGGCATCCGCTTCGCCGGTCGCTTGCGCGCCGGCTTGGCCGCCGGCTCGTCGACCTCCTCGTCGGCCTCCGGTGCGCCGACCAGCCCACCGGCCAGCAGGCCCAGCCGCTCGGGGATCTTGTTGATCGGCGTCGCGGTCACCACGAGCAGGCCGAAGAGCAGCAACAGGATGAGCAGCGGCACCGCCACCCAGGCGGTCACCGCCCGCTCCAGCAGCCCGCCGACGCCCGCGCCGACCAGGCCGCCGGCGAAGTCACGTTGCAGCGGGTCGGCCGGGTCCTGACCGATCTGGAGCAGCGCCGCGGTCGACACGAGCAGCGAGCCCCAGCCGATCAGCCCGCGGCCCCGGTGCTCCGGATCGGCCGGCTGACGCATCAACCGCCACGCCCCGATCATCAACAGCACCGGTACGACCACCGAGATCGCACCCAGGAACAGCCGGATCGTGTCGGCCAGTCGCGCGCCCACCGGCCCCGCTCCGGACAGCCAGAGCGCCACGGCGGAGAGCAGTGCGAGCCCGAACATGAGCAGCCCAGCACCGTCGCGACGGTGCTCCGGGTCGAGGTCACGGGCCGAGGCGGCCTGCCGACCGGCGGCACGCACGGCCCAGCCCATCCCGTGCGCCAGCCCCATCCACAGTGCACCGACCGCGCGACCGACGTAGACCGCCGGGCCGGGCCGGGACGGCGTGGTGCGACGTCGGACCGGTGCCCGGGTGGTCTTCTTCGCCGGTTGGCGGGCACGACTGTTGGTGCCACCGCGCGGCGACGCGCCGCGCCGCCGGCTCGCCTGAGAGGTACGGCCCGCCATAGAGTCACGGTAACGGTGGGGCCGGGCAGATCCCCGCTTTTCCGGGTCGTGTCCGCGCGTCGTAACACGAACCCCACCGCCGGTCGTGATATCCGCCTCAGAAGGGATGCCCCATGGCGTCGCCGGAAATCGAGGGCGATCCGGACGATCCGCTGGCCGGGCACCCTGGCGCACTGCGTCCACTGACCGGCGAACTGGTCGCCGCGGTGCTCGCTGCCCGCGGCCGGTCCGTCGGCCTGACCCCGGACGACGAGTTGGTGGGCCACTTCGACGACAACCTGATCTGGTTCCTCCGCGTCGGCGGCGACGGGGAGCTGCTGCAGATCCGCACCATGGTCGATCCGACCTTCGGCATCGAACGGGTGCCCGACCTGTACGCGTTCTGCAACTCCTGGAACCATGACCGGCTCTGGCCGAAGGCGTTCGTGCACGTCGACGACGACGGTCGGGCCCGGGTGTACGGAGAGGTGATCACCGACCTGGAACGCGGCGTGACCCCACACCAGCTCGACCAACTGCTCGACTGTGGCATCTCCACCGGCTGCCAGCTGGCCGTGGCGGTCCGTCGACTGCCCGGCGCGGTGCCATCGTGACCGGCCGGGACGAGTTCACCGCCAGCCGCACCGGCACGCCACCGGCCGGTCCCGGTGACCGCCTCGCGCGCGGCCGCGTACCGGCGTTGGAGGCCGCGCTCGCCGAGGCCCGGGACCTCCCCGACGGCCCGGCCCGGCAGGTGGCCCTGGAACGCCTCGCCGAGCGCGCCGACGCGGCCGGCGACGTGCGGTCCGGGATGGACGCGCGGTTCGCGCTGATCGAGGCGTACCTGCTGCACGGGGAGCGGTGGCGTCTGGTCGAGCCGGTCCGGCGCTGCCGGGCCGCCGCCGACCACCGGCCCGACCTGCTCACCGACACGGAGACCGGGCTGCTGCTGCGCTACCAGCGGTACGCGGTGGAGGCGCTGCTCGGCACCCCCCGGGTCGGCCTGGACCAGACCCGGTCCCTGCTGCACGACCTGGCCCACCGGGTCGGCACCGATGGCCCGGACACACCCACCGTCGCGGAGCTGCACTGCCGGATCGCCGATCACCTGGGCGACGAGCCCACCGCCCGGCACTGGTACGAGCGATGGTCCGGACAACGGCCCGGCCCGGCCGGCGGCTGCCCGGGCTGCGTCTCGGCCCGGCGCGCCGAGGTGCTGGCCGGCTGGGGCGAGTGGGCCGCCGCGCTCACCGAGCTGGCCGGATCCGACGGCGACCCGCAGTCCTGCACCGACCAACCCGAGCGGGACCTGGTCGCCGGTCTGCTGCCGGCACTGCGCACCGGCGATCCGGCGCGGGCGGCGGCGGCACACGTACGGGCATACCGCCGGCACCGGCGCGAACGGGCGGCGTTCCCGCACCTCGCCGCGCACCTGCGGTTCTGCGCGCTGGGCGGGCACCTGGAACGCGGGCTGGCCATCCTGGCCGAGCAGCTGCCCCGGCTGGACCGGCCGACCGACGATCTCGCCGCCATGGAGTTCGCCGCCGCCGGGGCACTGGTCTGCGGGCTGGCCGTGGAGGCCGGGCTGGGCGGGCGGACGATGCCCCGCCCGGCGTACGGCGAGCGGACCGCCACCGAGGTGGACGTCGCCGCGCTCGGGGCGCTGCTGCTTGGGGTGGCCAGCGAGCTGGCCGGCAGCTTCGACGCGCGCAACGGCACCGGGCACCACTCCGGGCGGATGGCCGCCTGGCTGGCCGAGCGGCCGCTCGCGGCGTCGGTTGCGCTGCCCACCGACGACGACGAAGCCGACGAACCCGGGCTCGACGAACCTGACACCTACCGCTCCGACGCCGAGGCCGAGCTGGGCGAACGCGAGTTGTCCGCGCTCTCCCTCACCATGATCACCGCGATCCTGGACGGGCGCGGCGACCGGTACCTGGTGGACGAGGGCGAGACCGTGGTCGGCCACTGGGAGGGCGCGGTGATCCAGTTCCGGCGGGCCGGTGAGCGCGGTGAGGTGCTGCACGCGCGCGCCATGGCCAACCGCCGGCTGCCGGCGGCCCGCCGCGCCGAGGCGTACGCCTTCTGCAACGCGTGGAACCACGACCGGCTGCTACCCAAGGCGTACGCACACGACCTCGGCGACGAGTTGGTGCTGGCCGGCGACGTGGCCACCGACCTGGCGCACGGGGTCGCCCCGGCGCAGCTGCGGGTCCTCATGGACGCCGCCATCGCGACCGGCGTCGCGTACGCCGAGGCCGTCGCCGCGCTGCCCTGACCTCCCGGGTACGGCGGACGCCGGCCCACCCCCGTTCGGGTGGACCGGCGTCAGCGGACGTTGCTCAGACCTCGACGACGGTGGGCACGATCATCGGTCGACGACGGTACTTGTCGTTGACCCAGCGCCCCACGGTCCGCCGGACGATCTGCTGGAGCTGGTGCGGGTCGGTGATGCCGTCCGCCGCGGCCCGGTTGAGCGCCTCGGTGACCAGCGGTACCACCGGGTTGAACGCCTCCGGGTCCTCGGAGAAACCCTTCGCGGAGAGCGTCGGGCCGGCGACCACCTTGCCGGTGACCGAGTCGACGACCACGGTGGTGGCGATGAAACCGCCGTCACCGAGGATCCGCCGTTCGGTGAGCAGCGACTCGCTGACGTCACCGACGGCGAGGCCGTCCACGTAGACGTACCGGCTCTTCACGTGCCCGACCAGGCTGGCGCGGCCCTCGACCAGGTCGACCACGTCGCCGTCCTCGCAGATCACCACGCGGTCGGCGGCGACCCCGGACTCGATGCCGAGCCGGGCGTGGGCGCGCAGGTGACGCCACTCGCCGTGCACGGGCATCAGGTTGCTGGGCCGGACCACGTTGAGCAGGTAGAGCAGTTCCCCGGCGGGGGCGTGCCCGGAGACGTGCACCTTGGCCACGTCCTTGTGCACGACCACGGCGCCGGCGCGGGCGAGCCGGTTGATCACCCGGTAGACCGAGGTCTCGTTGCCGGGCACCAGTGAGGAGGCCAGCACGACGGTGTCACCGGGGGCGATGGTGATGTGCCGGTGGTCGCCGCTGGCCATCCGGCCCAGCGCGCTCATCGGCTCACCCTGGGAACCGGTGGACATCAACACGATCTGCTCCGGCGGCAGCGTGGTCGCCTCCTCGATCCCGATGACCAGGCCGGCCGGGATGTTGAGCAGGCCGAGGTCCCGGGCGATGCCCATGTTGCGGACCATGGACCGGCCGATCAGCGCGACCTTGCGGCCGTGTTCGGCGGCGGAGTCGAAGACCTGCTGCACGCGGTGCACGTGCGAGGCGAACGAGGCCACGATGATCCGGCCCTTGGCCTTCGCGAAGATGGAGTCGAGCACCGGCCCGATTTCCCGCTCCGGGGTGACGAAGCCGGGGATCTCCGCGTTGGTGGAGTCGGACAGCAGCAGGTCGACGCCTTCGGCGCCGAGCCGGGCGAAACCGGCCAGGTCGGTGATCCGGCCGTCCAGCGGCAGCTGGTCCATCTTGAAGTCGCCGGTGTGCAGCACCAGGCCGGCGGGGGTGCGGATGGCCACCGCGAGGGCGTCCGGGATCGAGTGGTTGACCGCGAAGAACTCACACTCGAACGGGCCGAGCCGCTCGCGGCCGCCCTCCCGCACGGTCAGCGTGTACGGCTGGATGCGCCGCTCGGCCAACTTGGCCTCGACCAGGGCGAGGGTGAACTGTGAGCCGACCAGGGGGATGTCGGGCTTGTGGGCGAGCAGGTACGGCACCGCGCCGATGTGATCCTCGTGGCCGTGCGTCAGCACGATCGCCTGGACGTCGGCCAGCCGGTCCAGGATCGGACCGAAGTCGGGCAGGATCAGGTCCACACCCGGCTGCTCGACGTCGGGGAACAGAACCCCGCAGTCGACGATCAGCAGCTTGCCGTCGTACTCGAAGACGGTCATGTTCCGACCGATGGCGCCGAGCCCGCCGAGCGGGATGATCCGCAGGCCACCTTCCGGCAGCGGCGGGGGTAGTTCCGCCTCGATGTGCGCCTCGGTCACGCGTCCACCTCATTCTGCGACGCCGTTACTCGACGTCCATCGTGTCGTTCGTTCATTCGGGCAGCTCCAGGCCCGCTGCCGCGAAGTCCGCGCGCAGCTGGGCGATCTCGTCGTCGGTGGCGTCCACGAGCGGGGGTCGCACCGGGCCGGCCGGCAGGCCCAGCGACGCCAGGCCCGCCTTCACCAGGATGGTGCCCTGGGTACGGAAGATGCCGGTGAACAGCGGCAGCAGCCGCCGGTGCAGGGTCAGCGCGGTCGGCATGTCCCCCGCGTCGTACGCCTCGATCATCTGTGCGGTCAGCGCCCCGGTGAAGTGCGTCGAGGTGCCGACCACGCCCACGGAGCCGACGGCCAGCGCCGGCAGGGTGAGGGCGTCCTCGCCGCAGTAGAAGGCGAGGCTGGTCCGGCTGGTGACCCAGCTGGTGGCGGTCAGGTCGCCCTTGGCGTCCTTGACCGCGACGATCCGGCCGTGTTCGGCGAGCCGGACCAACGTCTCGGTGTCGATCGGCACGCCCGAGCGGTGCGGGATGTCGTACAGCATCACCGGCAGGCCGGTGGCGTCGGCCACCGCGGTGAAGTGGCGCAGCAACCCGCTCTGCGGCGGCTTGTTGTAGTACGGGGTGACCACCAGCAGGCCGTGCGCACCCGCCTTCTCGGCGGCGGCGGCCAGCTCGATGGTGTGCCGGGTGTCGTTGGTGCCGACGCCCGCGACCACCTTGGCGCGGTCACCGACGGCCTCCACCACGGCCCGGATCAGCTGCTCCTTCTCCGCCTCGCTGGTGGTCGGCGACTCGCCGGTGGTGCCGTTGACCACCAGCGCGTCGTTGCCCTGCTCGTCGACCAGGTGGCTCGCCAGCCGGGCGGCGCCGTCGAGATCGAGGGAACCGTCGGGGGTGAACGGGCTCACCATGGCTGTGAGCAGCCGGCCGAAGGGGCGGGACGCCGGTCGGGCCGCGGCGTCGAGGTGGTCGTGCGTCATACCCTCCAACCTAGCGGACGACCAGCCGGGGCCTGCCGGGGAAGGGCTCAGGACGCCTCGTGCGGGCTGGCCGCCACTTCGGTGCCGTCCGGCAGCGTGGAGATCACGAAGTCGGCGAACACGTTCGGGGCGACACCCTGGAGCTGGCGCAGGCACTCCACGGCCAGCTCACGGATCTCCACGTCGGCGTGCTCGGTGGCCCGCATGGCGACGAAGTGCCGCCAGGCCCGGTAGTTGCCGGAGACCACGATCCGGGTCTCGGTGGCGTTGGGCAGCACCGCCCGGGCCGCCTGCCGAGCCTGCTTGCGGCGCAGCGTCGGGTTCGGCTCGTCGGAGAAGCGCTGCTCCAGGCCCTCCAGCAACTCGGTGTACGCCCGAACGCTCGCCTCGGCGGCCTCGACGAACTTCTTGTGCAGTTCCGGGTCGTCGGCGATGACCGCCGGCTCGACCATGGCCGCGTCCCGCTCGGGGACGTAGCGCTGGGACAGCTGGGAGTACGAGAAGTGCCGGTGCCGGATCAGCTCGTGGGTGAAGGAGCGGGACACCCCGGTGAAGTAGAAGGTGACCGACCCGTGCTCCAGCACGCTCAGGTGGCCCACTTCGAGGATGTGCGCCAGGTAGCCGGCGTTGGTGGCGGTCGCCGGGTTCGGCTTCTTCCACGACTGGTAGCAGGCCCGGCCGGCGAACTCGGCGAGCGCCTGGCCACCCTCCGCGTCGGTCGACCACGGCACGTCGTCCGGGGCCGCGAATTGGGTCCACGCGATCAACTTGACCTGGGGCTGCACCATGTCCGGCATTCCTGGGACTGTAGTAGTGCGGCACCGCCCGGCCCAACTCAGGCGCGCCCCGTGCAATGTCGATCACTCAGGCAGCGGAGCGTCGCCCCCGCCCCGGGGCGTCCACGCGTTCACGCGTCCGAACGACCCGTCAGCCGCTTCCGCCCGCAAGATCGCGCAACATCCTGGATGTAGTGGCATCCGCCAAGCCCGACACCACTACATCCAGGATCGAGCACGATCTTGGGGCGAGGCGCGCCGGCCGTCGTGCGCCGAGGGCGCGGGCGCGCGGCCACTCGCTGGGTTGATCGACTCGGGTTCCTGGAAGTCGGGGTGTCCGGGGCGGCCGGACGACCCGGTTTCCTGAAAACCGAGTCGATCTTGGGGGTGGCGGGCGTCGCAGGACTTTCGGCAGCTACGGCCGAGGCCTGGCGCGCCGTCGCGTGACGAGAGCAGCCCCGAGCAGGGGACGGTGCACCGGCAGCGGTCGGCGGAGGAGCCTGGTGATGTCGCAAACGAGTCAGCTCGAGAGGACGCCCGAACACCGCATGCCGGCCGAGCGGCAGGCCCGCCGAGCGGCACGCCCGAACACCGCACGCCCGCCGAGCGGCACGCCCGCCGAGCGGCACGAGCGGCACGCCGGAACACCGCACGCCCGAACACGCACTCCCGCCGAGGCGCCCTTCCGCCGAGCGGCGCGGCGGGGGTCAGACGTAGAGCGAGGTGAACGGCGCCCAGGGCAGGTTGCGCAACACCGAGAAGGCCAGCCACGCGGCCAGGAAACCGCCGATGACCTTCGAGCTGATCCGCAGCTCGGGCAGGCGCCAACCGAACGCCTGGCTTCCCGCCCAGGCCACGAAGAGGTACGCGAGGAACGGCAACGCGAAGATGAAGACGAAGTGGTGCCGGGCGGCAGCCGGGAGGTCGCCGTGTAGCACGTACCAGAGTGCTCGGGTGCCACCACAGCCCGGGCAGTCCAGCCCGGTGGTCAACTTGAGCAGACAGGTGGGCGCGGCGTCCGGGTCGGCATGGGTGGGGTTGCTGAGCAGCGCGTAGCTCATGCCGATGGCGACGCACCCGAGCGCGGCCAGCGGCACCGCCCAGCGCGGGGAACGTTCGTAGAGCCGCAGCACGAACCGGGTGAGCCGGTCTGGCTCAGGCGCCGCGTAGCCACCCGGCGGGGCCGTCGGCCAACCTTCCGGACCCGAGCCGCCGGGAGCCGCGCCACCAAGAGCCGCGCCACCGGGACCAAACCCGTCGGGGCCCGCGCCACCGGGACCAAACCCGCCGGGACCCGCGCTACCGGGACCGAACCCGCCGGGGCCCGCGCCACCGGGACCGAACCCGCTGGGAGCCACGCCAGCAGGACCGAACCCGCCGGGAGCCGCGCCACCGGGACCGAAGTCGTCGGGACCCGCGCCGCCGGGCGCACCCTCGGCCGACGCCGTGTGGAGCACCACGGGGGTGGGCTGCGGCTGGTCGACCGGTCCGGGAGCGCTCGTCACGCGCTCACGGTACACCGGACACGCCGGCCAACGCGGCGGTGAGCGGACCGGCCAGGTCGCCGGCCGCGGGCGGTGCCACCGCGTCCAGGCCGAGCCAGCCGGCGAGCCGGTACAGCTCGGCGGCGAGTGCCACCGCGGTCTCCCCCGGGTCGGCGCCGGGTTCGAGCCAGGCGGCCGGGACCAGCAGCACCCCGGCCTTCCGATCGGCCTTCAGGTCGACCCGGGCGGTGAACCGGTCGCCCTGCAGGAACGGCAACACGTAGTAGCCGTAGACCCGCTGTGGCGCCGGGACGTAGATCTCGATCCGGTAGCTGAAGTCGAACAACCGCTCGGTGCGGGCACGTTCCCAGATCAGCGGATCGAAGGGGCTGACCAGTGTGTTGCCCCGCACCCAGCGGGGCAACCGGGCGGACGCGTGCAGCCACGCCGGCTGTCGCCAGCCCGCCACGGTGACCGGGACCAGCTCACCGGCCTCGGCCAGCTCGGCGACGGCCTGCCGGGCGCCGGCCAGCGGTAACCGGAAGTAGTCGCGTAGCTCCGGCTCGGCGGCCACCCCGAGCGACCGCGCGGCGAGGGCCACCAGCGTGCGGTACGCCTCGGCGTCGGTCGGGGTGGGCGCGGACAGCACTGCGGCGGGCAGCACCCGCTCGGGCAGGTCGTAGCGGCGGGCGAAGGAGGTGCTGCGCTCGGCGGCGGCCACCTCCCCGGCCCAGAACAGGAACTCCAACGCCCGCTTGACCGCCGACCAGTTCCACCCCCAGTTGCCGGTTTCCCGGGGCGCGTCGTGCTCGATCTCGGCGGCGGTCAGCGGCCCGCAGGCGGCCACCTCGTCCCGGACCCAGGCGACCAGCTCCGGCTGTTCCTGGGCGATCCGTCGCATGCCGCCCCAGGATTCGCTGTGCGCGCGGGCCATCCGCCAGCGCAGCATCGGGTGCAGCTCGACCGGGACGAGCGACGCCTCGTGGCCCCAGTATTCGAAAAGCTCGCGTGGGCGCCGGTAGGCGGCCTGGTCGAGCAGGGTGGTCGGATAGGGCCCGAGCCGGCTGTAGAGCGGCAGGTAGTGCGCGCGTTGCAGCACGTTGACCGAGTCCATCTGGATCAGCCCGACCCGGCCCAGCACCCGACGCAGGTGCCGGCGGGTGGGCACGCCCGTCGGCGCCGGGTCGGCGAAGCCCTGGGCGGCGAGCGCGACGCGGCGGGCCTGGGCGAGCGAGAGTGATTCCGGTGCGGTCATCGTCGGCGACCTTAATTCATCGGTACGACGCCGGTGCGGGAAGCTGGACGTGACGACCAACGGGGCATAGAACGGTGCAATGCTGACCATCCGTCGGGAGGAGCCGGACGACGCCGAGGCGGTCGCCCGGGTACACGTGCACGGCTGGCAGGCCGGCTACGCCGGCGTCATGCCGGACGAGGTGCTGGGGCGGCTCAACGTGGTGGCCTGGGCGCAGCGTCGTCGCGACCTCGGCACCGCCGATCCGGAGCACCCGTTCACCACCCTGCTGGGCGAGGTGGACGGGTCGGTCATCGGCTTCACCACGTTCGGGCCGTACCGCCGCAACCAGGACCGCGACGACCTGGACCCGACGGTCGGCGAGGTGCTGGCGCTCTACGTGGAGCCGGCGTTCTGGGGTGACGGGACGGCCAGAGTCCTGCTCGACGCCGCTCGTGCCGGGCTCACCGAGCGAGGCTGGACCGACTACCGGCTGTGGGTGCTGGCGGACAACCGGCGGGCCCGCCGGTTCTACGAGCGGGTCGGGCTGTCACCGGACGGTGAGCGGTCGACCTACCAGGTGCCGCTGGCCGGCGGGGGCCCGCCGGTCGGGCTGGTCGAGCTGCGGTACGCCGGACGCCTCGACCGCTGACCCGCCCGGGGTCAGCCACCGGCGGATCGGCAGGAAGGCCAGCAGCGCCAGACTGACCCACACGTAGGCGTTGCTGCCCAGGAAGCCGTCGACCCCGGTGAAGTCCTTCTCCCAGAACCAGACGGTCCGGCTGATCAGCAGCGCGTACCCGATGATCGCGGCGACCAGCAGGACCCGCCGGCGGCGGCCGGCCGGCGCGGCCATCGCGTTGTCGACCAGCAGGATCAACGCGGGGAGCAGCCAGACCAGGTGGTGCACCCAGGTGACCGGGCTGACCAGGCACATCACCGCGCCGGTCAGCGCCAGGCCGGTCGCCTCGTCACCGGCCGCGACGGCCGTCCTCGACCGCCAGGCCCAGAGCGCCAGGGTGCCGAGCACCAGCAACAGCCACAGCAGGGTGTTCGGGTGCTCCGGATCGAGCCGGGCGACCACCCCGCGCAGCGACTGGTTGGAGACGAAGGCCAGCTCGCCCACCCGCCCGGTGTTCCACAGCGCCTCGGTCCAGAACTCCCGAGACGCGTCCGGGAAGAGCGCGGCGGCCAGCAGTGACACCCCGGCGGCCGTGCCGCTGGCGGTGAGCGCCGCCCGCCACCGCCTGGTCACCAGCAGGTAGACGATGAACACGCCCGGGGTCAGTTTGATCGCCGTGGCGAGGCCGATGCCCACCCCGGTCCACTGGTTGCCGGCCGGCAGCAGCCGCAGCAGGTCCACCGCCACCAGGAAGAGCAGCAACGTGTTGACCTGGCCGAAGTTGACCGTCTCCCGCATCGGCTCGAACGCGGCGGCCAGGCAGAGCGCCACCGCGAGGGCGTACCACCGGGTCCAGCCGGCGCGGCGGGCGATCGGGTCGACAAGCCACCAGATCAGCACCGTGGTGGTGGCCACGCTGGCGAGCACGCTCACCACGATCGCGGCCGACCAGGGCAGGTATGCCATCGGCAGCATGACCAGCGCGGCGAACGGCGGGTAGGTGAAGCCGTACTGGGTGCCCGGCTTGAGGTAGTCGTAGATCTCCCCGCCGTCGTGCACCCACCACGTCAACGCGCCGTAGTAGACCTTCAGGTCGAAGAAGCCATGCCGGACGGCCGCCATCGAGAGAAAGATCGTGACCGCGGCCGCGAGCCCGACCACGCTGGATACCTGCCCGACCGTCCTGTTGGCACCCTGCGCCACCGTCGTCTCCCCCGCCCTGCGTAGGCTTCCGTCCCATGGCTCTCGGGTACGTCCGCCCGGCGCGTCCCGAGGACGCCGGCGAGATCGCACGCATCCAGCTCGCGACCTGGCGGGTCGCGTACCGCCGGATCCTGCCTCGGCATGTGCTCGACAACCTGGACGAGGCGTTCCTCGCCCGGCGGTGGAGCGCCGCGGTGCTGGAGCCGCCCTCGGGCGCGCACCGGGTGCTGGTCGCCGTCGAACAGGCCGAGCAATCGTATCTGGTGGGGTTCGCCGCCTCCGGCCCGGCCGACGGCGAGGCGTTGGCCCCGGGCGAGCCGGCCGACGCGCTCGGCCCGGACGTGGCCGCGGTGACCGACCTGCTGGTGGAGCCCCGCTGGGGCCGGCGGGGGCACGGCAGTCGGCTGCTCGCCGCCACCGTCGACCTGTGGCGGGAGGACGGAATGAGTCGGGCGGTGGCCTGGGCGTTCGACGGTGACGAGGCGACCCGCAAGTTCCTCACCAGCACCGGGTGGGAGCCCGACGGCGCGGCCCGCGCGCTGGACGTCGACGACATGTTGGTGCCGCAGGTGCGCCTGCACGTGGGCGTGCCGACCGAGAAGGTGCCGGCCGAGTGAACCGGTGTGGCGGCCCCAGCCGGGCCGCCACACCGGGCCGGTCAGCCCTTGTCCGAGCCGTCGTTCGCGTCGCGGACGAAGTACCGCTGGAACACCACGAAGATGATCGCCACCGGGATGGTGGCCAGCAGCGCTGCGCCCAGCTTGAGCGGGTACTGGGTGCCCTTGCCGAGCGAGCCGCTGACCAGGTCGGCCAACCCGCGCGGCAGGGTGAACAGGTCGGGGTCCTGCACCGACACCAGGCTGTGCGGGAACTCGTTCCAGGAGCCCTGGAACGACAGGATGGTGAGGGTGATCAGCGCCGGTTTCGCCATCGGCAGCACCACCGACCAGAAGGTACGGAAGATGCTCGCCCCGTCGATCCGGGCGGCCTCCTCGACACTCACCGGGATCGACTCGAAGAACTGCTTCATGATGAACACGCCCGCCGCGTCGGCCAGCAGCGGCACCACCAGACCGGCGTAGCTGTTGTAGAGGCCGAGCTGGTTGAGTACCAGGAACTTCGGGATCAGCAGCACCACTCCGGGCACCGCCATCACCGCGATGACGGCGGCGAACAGGCCGCCACGACCCCGGAACCGCAGCCGGGCCAGCGCGTACCCGGCGAGCGAGTCGAAGAAGACCCGGCCGATGGTGACCAGCACCGTCACCAGCAGCGAGTTGCCCAGCCACAGGGGGAAGTTGGTGCCGGCGAAGATCCGTTCGAAGCCGGCCAGCGTGAGCGGGTCCGGAAACGGTGACAGCGGGTTCGCCGCCGCGTCGGGTTCGGTCTTGAGCGCGTTGCCGAGCTGGATGACGAACGGGTAGAGGAACACCAACCCGAAGAAGACAAGCGTGGCGTACCCCAGGAAACGGGTGGCCAGGGTGCGGGCCGCGCGCTGGCGACGCCGCTCGGGCGCCGCCGCCGGGCGCTCGGTGAGCACGGCCATCTCAGGACCTTTCCGGTACGCGCCGACGCCACCGGCCGCGCCGCGGCCGGTCGGTGTCCCGCTCGGCCAGCGCCCGGCGCTGGATCAGGGTGAGCACGATGATGATCAGGAACAGGACGAACGAGATCGCGGCGCCGGAGCCGTAGTCGAAGTCCCGGAAGGCGGTCCGGTAGGACAGGTACGCCGGGGTGAGCGTGGTCTTGGCCGGGTCGCCCTGGCTCATCACGTACACCTGGTCGAAGACCTGCCAGGAGCCGATCATGCCGAGGGTGAGCACCAGGAAGGTGGTGGGCCTGATCATCGGCAGGGTGACGTACCGGAAGCGCTGCCACCGGGACGCGCCGTCGAGGGTGCTCGCCTCGTCCAGGGTGACCGGCACGTTCTGCAGCCCGGCCAGGAACATCAGCATGAAGGTGCCGGAGGTGGTCCAGACGACCAGCGTGATGATCGAGACCATCGCCACGCTCGGGCCGGCCAGCCAGTCCCACCAGCTCAGCCCGAACGGGCCGCCGTCGGCCAGTGCCGCCGGTGGCGAGTCGACGCCGACCGCGCCGAACAGCAGGTGCAGCACGCCCCGGGAATCGGCGAACCACTCCGGGCCGTCGATCCCGACGACGCCGAGCAGCGCGTTGACGGCGCCGGAGTTGGCGAAGAGGAACAGGAACACCACGCTGATCGCGACGGAGCTGGTCACCGAGGGGAAGTAGAAGGCGCTGCGGAAGAAGCTCTTGCCCTTGAGCATCCGGTTGTTGACGACCAACGCGAGTCCGAGCGCGAGCACGGTCTGCGCCGGCACCACGATCGCCACGTAGTAGATGTTGTTGCGGATGCTGGTCATGAAGTCGCGGCGGGCCAGTCCGTCCTCGGTGAACAACTGGGTGTAGTTGTGCGCGCCGACGAACGGGACGTCGCCGGTGAACGGGCTGCCCTGACCGTTCCAGTCGGTCAGGCTGACCCAGAGCGCCATCAGGATCGGCAGCAGCAGGAACAGCCCCAGAATGACGATCACCGGCGCGACGAAGAGCCAGCCGGCGAGGTTCTCGTTGCTCCGGATGCCGCCCCGGCCTCGACGGGGGCCGGCCCCGCGGGCGGTCGCCGGGGCGGTCAGTGTCTCGGTTGCCATCTTCCCTCCCTTCCTCTCTCCGGCCGACGTGCGGCGGGGGCCCCGGTGGTCGTCGGGGCCCCCGCCATCACCTCAGCTGCCGCCGAGCGCCGCCTTGGCGTTCTTGTCGAAGTTCTGCAGCACGGTCTTCGGGTCGCCGTTGGCCAGCCCCTGCAGACCGGTGTCGAGGTCCTTGAGGACGCTGTCCATCTTCGGGGCGTTCACCGGGCCCTGGGCGTACGCGACGCCGTCGATGAACACCTTGTCGGCCGGGAAGGCGGCGGTGTACTGGTCGCGCGCCGACTGGCGGGACGGCATGACACCGAACGCCTTCGCGAAGGTCATCTGCTGCTCGCCGCTGGTCATCGCCTCGACGAACTTGATCGCCTGATCCTTGTACTTGCTCTTCGCGGCGATGCCCCAGCACTGGGTGAAGGAGAGCGTGCCCTGCCCCTTGGGGCCGGCCGGCAGCGCCACGACCTTGTACTTCACGTTCGGGAAGTCGTTCTGCAGGGCACCCTTGATCCAGTTGCCCTCGATGGTCATCACGGCCTTGCCCTTGCCGAACGCCTCACCGGACCAGCCGGCGTCGAGCTGCTTCGGGTACTTGGCCAGGCCGGTGCTGAGCATGGTCTTGACGTACTGCAGGGCGGCGAGGTTCTCCGGGGTGTCGGCGGTGGGCTGCTTGCCGTCCTTGCTCACCAGCCAGCCGCCGTTCTGCACCATGAAGGCGCCGATCCGGTCCCGGGTGTCACCGAGGGCCAGCGGCACCTGCCCCTTGGCCTTGATCTTCTGGGCGGTGGCGGTGAGCTGCTCCCAGGTCGTCGGCACGTCGGCGTCGGTCAGCCCGGCCCTGGTCCACAGGTCGGTGTTGATCTGCAGGGCCAGGGTGGAGAAGTCCTTGGGCGCGCAGTAGAGCTTGCCGTCGTACGTGAAGGTGGTGCGCAGGCTCTCGTAGAAGTCGCCCGAGTTGCTGACCTTGTCGCCGTACGGCTCGAGGGCGCCGACGCTGGCGTAGTTGGCGAACTGGGCGGCGTCCACGTAGAAGACGTCCGGCGGGGTGCCGCCGGCGAGGGCCTGGCCGAGTTGCTGGGTGAGGTCCTGTGCCGGGGTGACCGTAGCGGTGTTGCCGGAGCTGCCGGCCCACTTCGCGGCGGCGTCCTGGACGGCCTTGGTCTCGGCCTCACCGGACGAGCCGATCAGGATCTGCAGGCTGGCCGGGCCGCTGGACTGGGCGGTGTCGCCGGAGGAGTCGTCGAAGCCGCTGCCGCAGGCGGCGGAGCCGAGGAGGGCGACGGCGGCGAGGCCGGCCACCGCTGCCCGGGTGATTGTTCGGGGTGCCATGGGTTTCTCCTGGTGGGGGGTGGGACTACGCGGTGTGCCGCAGTGCCAACGAGGGCTGGAGCAGCACGGGGGTGGGGGTCTCGTGGTCGCCGTCGAGGACCCCGGTGAGCAGGTCCACGCAGCGGGCGGCGGCCTCGCCGAGCGGTTGGCTGACGCTGGTCAGCCCGACCGCTGCGGCCACCGGCGTGTCGTCGAAGCCGATCACCGACACGGGCGGGTCCACGCCGCGGATCGCCTGGAGGGCCCCGAGGGCGAGCGAGTCGCTGGCGCAGACCACGGCGCTCGGCGCGTCGGTGGCGAGCAGGTCACGCATCAGGCGTTCGCCCTCGGCGATGCCGTCCTCGGTCTCCCGGTGCAGCCCGGTCGGGTCGACGCCGGCCGCGTGCAGCGCGTCGCGCCAGCCGGCACGCCGGTCGTCGCCGACACCGGAGCCGACCGGCCAGCCGATGAAGGCGATCCGCCGGTGGCCGGCGTCCAGCAGACGCCGGGTGGCCTGGGCGGTGCCGGCGGCGCCGTCCACGTCCACCCAGGGGTGGGCGTCGAGCGCGTCCCATGGGCGACCGAAGGTCACGAACGGTACGTCCCGATCGGCGAGCCATTCGGTACGCGGGTCGCCGTACTTGGTGCCCACCAACACGAACGCGTCCAACTCGTAGGTGCCGAGCAGGTCACCGTAGGTGGCGATCTCCCGGTCGTCGTCGGTGGCGGTGTAGAGCAGCACCCGGTAGCCGGCGGCGTCGGCGGTCTCGGTGAGGCCGTGCAGGAAGCGGTCGAGCACGGAGCCGTTGATGCCGTCGCGGGTCGGGTCGATCCGGGCGGCGATGAGGCGGGACCGGCCGGTGCGCATCTGTCGGGCGGCCTGGTTGGCCCGGTAGCCGAGCGCGTTGATCGCGTCCTCGACCCGCTGACGGGTCTCCTGCCGCACGATGTGCGGGCTGTTGAGCACGTTGGACACCGTCTGCCGGCTGACTCGGGCGTGCCGGGCCACCGTCGCGATGGTCACCTTTTCGGCCACTTAATCCCTCTCGCCATCTTGAACGATCCAATTTGGATAAGGCAGGATTGGATCGTTCAAGTTTCTGGAATGTTTCGCACTTTGCACCGCCAGGGGCGCGTTGTCAAGACGTCCGCCCCGCACCCCGAGGATCTGGAGCCACACCGTGATCGAACGCCAGCTGCAACCCCTCCTGCACGAGTTGGTCGGGGTGCTCTTCGCCCCGACCAGCGCGCTGGGGGACGCGACCGGGCAGATCCGCCCGACCGGCGTCCAGGGCGTCTTCCACGCCGATGCCCGGGTGCTCTCCCGCGCCGAGCTGCGGGTCGACAAGCGGGAGCTGGAAGGGCTGACCCACACCGACGACGGCCCGCACGGCGCACACTTCGTGAGCCTGGCCCGCTGGCTCGGTGACCCCACGCCCGACCCCACCGTCCGCGTCGACCGGGTCCGCCGGGCCACCCGCAACGGCCTCACCGAGGAACTGCGGATCGTCTCCACCGCCACGGTCGGCGTACGGGCCACCGTCTCCGTCGACCTCGGCTGCGACCTGGCACCCATCGAGGTCGTCAAGTCCGGTGGCGCCACCGACGCGCTGGCGGCCAGGACCGGCCAGCCGGGCACGCTCACCTGGTCGGGCACCGGGATCACCGTCACCGTCACCGCGCCCGGCGCCGACGTACGCGCCGAGGGCGAGCGGGCCACCGCGCCCCGGCTGGTCTGGCCGGTCGACCTGCCCCCCGGCGGCGAGACCGTGCTGCGTTGGCAGTTGACAGTCGACGACCCGCGCGCCGTCGTCGTCGGCCCGGCCGGCGAGCCCGAGTGGTCCCGACCCGAGGTGACCGCCGACGACCGACGGCTGGTCCGACTGCTCGACCGCGGCCTGGACGACCTGCGCGGCCTCCGACTGGCCGAGACCGGCGCACCCGGCGACGTGTTCCTCGGCGCGGGGGTGCCCTGGTTCCTCACCCTGTTCGGCCGGGACAGCCTCTGGGCCGCCCGGATGATGCTGCCGCTCGGCACCGACCTGGCCGCCGGCACCCTGCGGGTGCTCGCCCGCCGGCAGGGCACCCGGATCGACCCGACGACCGGCGAGGCCCCCGGCAAGATCCTGCACGAGCTGCGCCGCCACGCGTTCGCCCTGCCCGACAACGGCCTGCGCCTTCCACCGGCGTACTACGGCACCGTCGACGCCACCATGCTCTGGGTCAACCTGCTGCACGACGCGTGGCGGTGGGGAATGCCCGCCGAGCAGATCGAACCCCTGCTGCCGCACCTGGAGGCAGCACTGCGCTGGCTCGGCGAACACGCCGACCCGGACGGTGACGGCCTGGTCGAGTACGTCGACACCACCGGGCACGGACTGTCCAACCAGGGTTGGAAGGACTCCGGTGACGCCGTCCGATTCCGCGACGGCACCCTGGCCACCGCGCCGATCGTGCTGGCCGAGGTGCAGGGGTACGCGCACGAGGCCGCCGTGAACGGCGCCGCCCTGCTGGACGCCTTCGGCCGACCGGGCGCCGACCGCTGGCGCGAGCACGCCGCCGCGCTGGTGGGCCGGTTCCGCAAGAGCTTCTGGGTCGACGGTCGCCACGGACCGCAACCCGCGCTGGCCCTCGACCGCGACAAGCGCCCGGTCGACTCACTGACCAGCAACATCGGCCACCTGCTCGGCACCGGCCTGCTCGACCGCGACGAAGAGGCCCAGGTCGCCCACCTGCTCACCACCGACAGCATGGCCGCCGGGTTCGGGCTACGGACCATGTCCACCGACGACGCCGGCTTCAGCCCACTGTCGTACCACTGTGGCTCGATCTGGACCCACGACACCGCGATCGTGCTCGGTGGGCTGGCCCGCGCCGGGCACCGCGAGGCCGCGCTCGGCCTGGCCGACGGGCTGCTCAGCGCCGCCGAGGCGTTCGACTACCGGATGCCGGAGCTGTACGGCGGCGACGACCGGGCAGCGGTGAACCGCCCGGTGCCGTACCCGGCCTCGTGCCGGCCGCAGGCTTGGGCCGCGGCGGGCGCGGTGCTGCTGCTCCAGGCCGCCACGGGTCTCTACCCGGACGTACCGGGCGGCACGGTCCGACTGGCGCCCCTGGCGGGAGCAGAGTTGGGTGCCGTAGCGGTCGACAACCTCCGCGTGGCTGGCAATCCGGTGCACGTCACGGTCGACCGCACCGGCGAAGCCACCGTCACCGGCCTCCCCGCCCCGCTGACCCCAACCCCAACCCTCCCCACCCAACGCCGCCCCCCAACCCCTCTCCCCCACTAATCCCCAACCCCGCCCCGCCCCGCCCCAACCCCGCCTCGTCTCGCCCGTCGATCATGGAGTTGTGGTGGGCGGTAGCTCCATATGCGCCCCTTATGCGGGGCACCACAACTCCATGATCGACACAGGCCAGGCCGGACGCCCCGGCGATCTTGCAGTTTCGACTGTCCGAATGGGTCGAATGTTCGTTATGTCGCTGCAGGAAGTGCAAGATCGCGGGGCTCAGGGGGTTCGTTCGGCGATTACCTCGTCGTCGTCCAGCGCGCCGGTGGGGTGGAAGCCCAGGGAGGTGTAGAGGGCTGCCGCTGGAGTGTTGTCGGGGTGGTACGACAGGCGGACCGGGGGGTTGCCGTCGCGCGCCGCCAGCCAGGGGGCCAGCGTCTGCACGGTGGCCCGGCCGACGCCCCGGCCCTGCTCGGCGGCGTCGATCAGCATTCCGCCGATCCAGTGCGAACCGTCGTCGTCCACGCCCCACATGACGTGGCCGACGACGGTCTCGTCGGCGTACACCGCGAGCGAGTTCCACACCTCGGAGCGCGCGCTGAGCAGCAGGTAACGGGCCCCCAGCGCGGCCACGAAGCGGCGCTGGTCGTCGCGCGGGGCGACGTCGGCCACCGCCCGCCAGTTGTGGTCGTCGACCGGCCGCAGCGTCACTCGCCGCCCGGCCCGGTCACCATGTCCACCATCGATCATCGGGGCAGCCTAGGGGCGGCCGGACCCGACCTGCGACCAGGTTTCGGCCCCGGAAGAACCCAGACCGGTCAGTCGAGCAGGGCGTCCAGGCCGACGGTGAGGCCGGGGCGGTTGCGCACCGCGCGGACGGCCAGCAGCACGCCCGGCATGAACGACACCCGGTCGTACGAGTCGTGCCGGATGGTCAGCGTCTCGCCGGTGCCGCCGAAGAGCACCTCCTGGTGGGCGACGAGGCCGGTGGCGCGCACCGCGTGCACGCGTACCCCGTCGATCTCGGCACCGCGCGCGCCCGGCACCTCGTCCTTGGTGGCGTCCGGCACCGGGCCGAGGCCGGCCTCCGCCCGGGCCCGGGCGATCTGCCGGGCGGTGTGGGTGGCGGTGCCGCTCGGCGCGTCCAGCTTGCGCGGGTGGTGCTGCTCGATGATCTCGACGGACTCGAAGTGTCGGGCGGCGCGTGCGGCGAACTGCATCATCAGCACCGCGCCGATGCCGAAGTTGGGGGCGATGACGACGCCCACCTCGGGCTTGTCGGCCAGCCAGCCGCGCACCTGCTCCAGCCGCTGCTCGGTGAAGCCCGTCGTGCCGACCACCGCGCTGATGCCCTGCTCGATGCACCACTGGAGGTTGTCCATGACGACGTCCGGCGTGGTGAAGTCGACGACCACCTCCGCACCGGAGACCGCGGAGCGGCTGTCACCCTGGTCGATCGCCGCCGCCAGTTCGAGATCGTCGGCGGCGTCGACCGCCTTGCAGACCTCGATGCCCATCCGGCCGCGGGCACCCAGCACGCCGACCCGCAGCTGCTGGGCCGGGGTCTTCTCCTGCTCGTCAGTCACGGGCACAACCTATCCCAATCGGGACGTGTCCCATCCCCGGGCCGGCTCGTCGGGCACCCGACGGTCACCCGTCCCGGGCACGACGAGGAGGGGCCCGATCAGGGGCACGGGGACCGCCACGACAGGCCGGGGAAATACCGCCGCCACTCGACGACGGACAGCGTGGTGGGTGGCGACTCGCACAGCTCCCGTTGGATCCTGTCCGGCTCCAGGTCCCACAGGGCGACCCCACCGTCCCGGGTGAAGACGCTGTACGGTCCCGCGTCCGGCAGTTGTCCCAGCACCGACCGCCCGTCCGGGGTGAACTCCGCGAAGTCGCCGGGCACCACGGCGAACCGGCTGAACAGGCCATCCGGATCCTCGCGTCGCCAGACCTCGAAGTCGCTACCGGTGTAGCTGGAGGTGGAGGCGCCGACGAGGGTCTTCCGGTCCGGGCTGATGTCCAGTTCGCGCAGACCGACATCGCTGGCGAGGGCCGGCCCGACGACCGGGTGGTCGAGGTCGGTGATGTCCCAGGTCTGCACGGTGCCGGTCTCCGTGTCGACGACCACCGTGTTCGGGTCGGTGACCATGAGGCCGGCGTCGGCATCGTCCAGAGGGATGGTGCCGTCCCGGCGGTTGGGGTGGTACGGGTCGCTCAGGTCCCACAGCCGGCTGACCGCCTGGTTGTTCGTGTCGCGGTCGTCGACGAACGCGACCTTCCTGCGACGTTCGTAGAGCAGACCGCCCGCACCGGCGGCGTCGTTCAGCACACCGGCCGGCACCGGATGGGACCTGTCGCGCACGTCCCACAGCTGGATGTCCTTGGCGCCCCACACCGCCAGCACACCATCGTCGAGGAACCACAGGTGCTGGGCGACCTCGGTGTTGTCGAAGCGGGCGGCCTCGACCGGCGCCCGCGGGTCGCGGACATCCAGCAACCGGATCGTCCGGCCGTGGCTGTCACCCGCGGCGAGGTGGTGCCCGTCCGGGCTGGCAACCAGCGTGAACTCGCCGCTGGTGAGGGTCGGCCGGGGCAGGTCGGCGGCGGGTATCGGTCGGTGCGGGTCGGTGACGTCCCAGAGTCGGAAGCCGCTGCCGTCCGCGTTTCGGCTGATCACCGTCCGGTCGTCGGGCAGGAACAGGGCCGCGTTCCAACCCTTGGGCAGTTGGCCGGCCAGGACGGGTGGCCGGACCCCCACGTCCCAGAGTCGTGCCCCCGCCGGCCCGTCAGGCTCGACGTTGGTGAGCACGTATCGACCCGCGAACCCGAATGCTCTGCCCGGCACCGGAGCCCCCACCGGGTTGAGGTCGCCGGTGAGCACCGGCGCGGTGGGTGACCAGACCCGGATCGCGCCACCGTCGGTGCCGTTGGCGAGGCCGCGCCCATCCGGTCGAAAGGCCACCGACCCGCTGGGATCGACACCCGGCAGGGTCGCCCACCGGTTGACGGAGCCGCTGGCGCTGCCGCGATCGATCCGCCACAGGTTCACCTCGCCGGTGGTGCTGGCGGTGGCGAACACCGTGCCGTCGGACCGGAAGGAGAGCGAGAAGATCGAGCCGTCGTGCGCGGGGTTGCCGAGCGTCTGGTCCTGAAGCGAACGGGGATGGCGGGGATCGGCCACGTTCCACGCGTTGACCACTCCCTGGGCGCCACCGGCGGCCAGCACCGTGCCCACCGGGCTGAAGGCGACCGCGTCGGCCGTCAGCACCGGCAACTCGACCAACTGCGAGAGCCGTCGAGGATCACGGACGTCCCACAGGGACACCGTGCTGCCCCGCTCCCTGTCGTCGGCGATCAGGTGGGCGACGGCCAGGGTCCGGCCATCGGGGCTGAACGCCACCCCGCGGAGCCCGGACGCACCCATCGTGCGGCTGCCGATCACTGTCGGTCGGGTCGGATCCCGAATGTCCCAGAGTCGGAGCGTTCCGTTGTCGCCGCCGGTAGCCACCGTGTGGCCGTCCGGCGCGACGGCCACCGAGTAGGTGGGAGACCGCGGGGTGGGCACGCTGGCCACCTCGACCGGTCGGGCCGAATCGGTGATGTCCCACAGGCTCAGTCTCTCTGGTGACCCGCCGACCACCAGCCGGCCGTCGGGGGTCAGCCCGATGGCTGTGCTGCCCGAACGCGGGATGACGCCCTTCGGGGCGGGATGCCGGGGATCCGCGACGTCCCACAGCCGGATGCTCCAGTCGTGGGACGAGCTGACCAGCGTACGACCGTCCGGCGTGTAGGCCAGGTTGAAGACGTGCTTCTCGTGGCCGGTCAGCAGCTCCGGACGAGGCTCGGCGTAGGAGGCGTACAACGCCTGCCGGGCCTCCGGCGTGACAGCGGTGCGGTACGCGGTCAGGCTCAGGGCGAGCGCCGTCTCCGGCCTGCTCGACCGCATCGCGTTCGCCTGGGCGGCCAGTCGGCGGGAGGCGATCTGCGCGTCCAGCCGCTCCGCCCGGGCTCGCTGCTGCACCGCCACCAGCGCGCCCGAGCCCAGGAGCAGCACCAGGACGGCGATCACCCCGACCGCGGCGCGCCGCAACCACCGCAGGCGCAGGCTTCGCGCCAGAAAGGACCGCTCCACCGGGCTCAACCGGTCGGCCTCGTCCTCGGGAAGGAACCTGCGGGTGACCGTCAGCCGCGCCCCGGACAGGAGGTCTCCCCGGTCACGTCCGCCGGTCTGCCACACCTGGGCGGCGTCGGAGAGCTGCTGCCGGGCCACCAACCGGGCCCGATCCTCGTTGATCCAGGACCGCAGTCGGGGCCAGGCGTGCAGGAGCGTCTCGTGGCTGACCCGGACCACGCCCTCCGGGTCGATGCCGACCAACCGGCGAGTGGCGAGCCGCTCCAGCACCAGCGGACCGGCGGCGCCCAGCCCGTGCAGCAGTTCGGTACGCGGCACCGGCCGGGCCGTGTCCGTGCCGCCCTCCCCCACCCGGGTCAGACGCAACAGCAGCGTGCGGGCGGCAGCCTGTTGCGGCGCGTCAAGTCCGTCGTACGTGTCCTCCGCGGTCTTGGCAATCGCCCCGTTGAGCCCGCCGCTGTCCCGGTAGCCGGCGACGCTCAACCGGTTGCCGGTGCGCCGCCGCCACGTTTCCCAGAGCACGTGGGACAGCAACGGCAGCGCGCCCGGCTCCGGGCCCCGGGGCCGACCGGCGCCCAGCTCGTGCAGCACCAGCTCGGCCAGGCCGTCGCCGATCTCCAGACCGGTCTGGGCGGCCGGGCCGTCGATCGCCCGGCGCAGCTCGGTGCCCGTCAACGGCCCGACCACCACCCGCGCACCGGCCAGCAGCCCGGCGAAAGCCGGATCCTCGCTGGCCACACCGTAGAAGTCGGCCCGCAGGACGGCCACCACGACGGCGTGGGGGGTGCCGTCGGGGCGTGGCGCGGCCAGCGCCGCGAGGCAGCCGGCGAAGGCCGCCCGGGCCTCGTCGCCGACGTCGAGGGTGAACAACTCCTCCAGTTGGTCGACGAGGAGCAGCACCGTCCGTCGCTGCGCCGTGGCCTCGATCAGTTCGACGCCGGCCGCCGGCCGCTCCGCCAACGAGCCACCCGCATTCGGGTGATCGTCACCGAGGGCTCGCGCAAGCGCCACGAGCGGCCGGGCGCCCGGCGTCAGGACCGGCAGGATCAACGGCCACACCGGCGACTCACCGTCGTCGGTGGCCAGCCCGTCCCGCCGTACGCGGGCCAGCAGACCCGCGTGCAGGAGTGACGTCTTGCCGCTCCCCGACGGCCCGAGCACCAGCAGCGTGCCCGGGTCGGTCAGCCGCCGCGCCGCCGCGTTAACCAGCGCGGCAGTCGCCGACTCCCGCCCGAAGAACACGTCCGCGTCGCTCTCCCGGAACGAATCCAGGCTCCGGTAGGGACTCGGCCCGCTGGACTGTGCGACGGGAACGCCATCGGGGTCGGTGACCGGGCGGTACGCCGGATTGTCGGCGAGGACGAGCCGACCGGAGTGCCCGGCCTCCTGACGCCGGGGCAGCGGTTCGCCCCGCGCCCGCAGCACGTCGAAGAGATGGTGGTACGCGTCGTCAAGGGTCAGCTGCGGTCCGGCGGACGGGTCGCCCTGGTCGAGGAACCCGATCAGCTCGCCAGTGAAGGCGGTGTGCTCGCGTTCCGGGTCGGCCGACGCGAGTTGCTCGGCGGAACTCAGCAGGTAGACACCGTGCACCGGGGGAAGCCCGGCGAGCGGATCGGCGACTGGCGGATCCAGGCGGGCCCGCCCGGAGAAGCAACAGTCCAGCACCACGACCACGGACGGCGCCTGGCACGCCGTCAGTGCCTCGCGCAGGTCCGAGACCGGGTACGCCTGGTGCGCCGCGAGACCGGGGGTGAGTCGGTCGGTGCCGCTGGCCGCCAGGTACAGCTCGCCGCCGGGCCCACGCAGACCGTGGCCGACGAAGTAGATCAGCAGGATGGTGGTGGCCTGCTGCGCGGCCGTGGTGACTTCCCGGGCGATGGTGACCGCGTCCGGTGGGTCGTGCACCGCACGCAGTTGCCCTGCCGGCACCCCGCACCGCGTGCGCAGGCGCTCAACCAACGCGGTGAAGGTACGACCCACCACCGGCACCGAGGGCAGCCCGTCCCCGTGGTGGGTTTCGGTGCCGATCACCAGGACCCGTACGCCCCGGCCGGTGAGATCACCCATGCGTCACGGGCGGCCCGTCGACGCCGGCCCGGCTGGCCGGGGGTGCGACCGCGTCGGTGCCCACCGGGACCGTGGCGGGGCTGGAAGGCACCGGGACCTCCGCGTCGGACGTCAGCACGGCGACCAGATCGACCACGTGGGCGCGCACCTGGGCATCGGTCAGCTCGCGGACCCGGTCCGCTTCGAGCTTCACCCGCCGACCGTCAGGCAGTTCGATCTCGACACGTACGGCGCCACCGCGGTGCCGGATCCAGGAGATCAGCGTGGTGGCCAGGGCCGTCGCCACGGTGCCCGGGGCCAGCGCCAACAGGAGCGAGTCGAGCACCGGGCCCAGGGCGCCGGGGGGCGGCGGAGACTCGTGCCCGGTGACCCGGCCGCGGAGTTCGCCGTTGTCGACGAGCCACTCCTGGAGTGACTCGAGTGCGGCCAGCTGGTCCTCACCAGACACCACGATTCGTACGTCCACGCCAGCCCCCGCAGCTCGTCTCGACGCGTCGCAGCCTATCGAAGGCGAGCAACGACGTCGATGAGTCGACACGGGCGGCGGCCCGTCGAGCGGGTCAGACCGCGAAGTCGCCGGCGCCGAACGGGCCCACCACGGCCAGCGACATCGGGCGGCTGAGCAGCTCGGCGGCGAGAACGTTCACGTCTTCCACAGTGACCTCGTCGACCCGGCGGAGCAGCTCGTCGACCGGCATCAGGTCGCCGTAGAGCAGCTCACCCTTGGCCAGCCGGCTCATCCGGGAGCCGGTGTCCTCCAGGCCGAGCACGAAGGAGCCCTTGCTCATCCCCTTGCCCCGGGCCACCTCGGCCTCGGTCAACCCTTCGGCGGCCACCCGGGCCAGCTCGGCGCGGGTCAGGGCGAGCACCTCGTCCACCTTGCCCGGCGCGCAGCCCGCGTAGACGGCGAACAGGCCGCTGTCGGCGTACTGGCTGGCGTAGGAGTAGACCGAGTACGCGAGACCGCGCTGCTCGCGGATCTCCTGGAACAGGCGGCTGGACATGCCGCCGCCGAGCACGTTGTTGAGCACCCCGAGGGCGAACCGTCGATCGTCGAGCCGGTCGATGCCGGGGCAGCCGATGATGACGTGCGCCTGCTCGGTCTCCTTCGGCTCCACCAGGGTGGTCGCCGGCTTGGTGCGTACCGCCGGGGTCGCCGCCCGGTGCGGCGCCGGGCTGGCCGGGTCGCTGTCCAGTGGGGTACCGCGCACCGCCTGCCGGACCAGCTTGACCACCGCGGCGTGGTCGAGGTTGCCGGCGGCGGCGATGACGATCTGCGGCGCGGTGTAGCGGCCCCGGTAGAAGCTCTGGATCTGCCGGCGGGTCATCGGCGTGACGGTCTCCGCGGTGCCGGAGATCAGCCGACCCAGCGGGTGATCGCCGTAGACGGCCTGGACGAAGAGGTCGTGCACCTCGTCACCCGGCTCGTCGTCGTGCATGGCGATCTCCTCCAGGATCACGCCACGCTCGGTCTCGACGTCGGCCGGCTCCAGCAGCGAGTCGGCGACCAGATCGCACATCACGTCGATCGCCAGCGGCAGGTCCTCGTCCAGCACGCGGGCGTAGTAGCAGGTGTATTCCTTCGTGGTGAAGGCGTTCGTCTCGCCACCCACCGCCTCGATCTGCGAGGAGATCTCCAGTGCGGTGCGCTTGTGGGTGCCCTTGAAGAGCAGGTGCTCGAGGAAGTGCGCGGCACCGGCCTGCGGGCCGGTCTCGTCACGCGAGCCGACCGCCACCCAGATGCCGAACGAGACGCTGCGCATCGCCGGGATCGCCTCGGTGAGGACGCGCAGACCGCTGGGCAGCACGGTACGTCGTACCGTGCCGCCCAGCGGGTCGTCGCTGAGCGTCCGGGTCACCGCGCGGGCGGTGCCGCCGGAGCGGCCCGCCCCGGTGTCCCGAGAGGCCACCCCCCGTCGATCCGGTGGAAACGGCGCGCTGATGGCCCGACTCACGACTTGCTCCCGGTTCGACGAGGGGTGGGTGATGCTGTGTACGACGGTCAGCTGTGCCGGGTCCGACGACGCGGACGCTCGCCGCCCTCGCCACCCTCGCCGCCGCCGCCGTTGCCGCCCTCGCCGCCGCGCTCCGGGCCACGCCCGCCACGGTCGCCGCCACGCTCACGGTCGCCGCGGTCACGCGGAGCCCGGTCGCCCCGGTCCCGACCAGCCGGCCGGTCGCCTGCGGCGGCCTCACCGGCGGCCGGAGCCTCGGTGCCCTCCGGGCGGACCTTGTCGAGGTAGATCTTGCCGCGGGCGTCGATGTCCGCGATCTCGACCTCGACCCGGTCACCGACGTTGAGGAAGTCCTCAACGCGCTCGACCCGCTTGCCGTCGCCCACCTTGGAGATGTGCAGCAGGCCGTCACGGCCCGGCAGGAGCGAGATGAACGCGCCGAACGCGGCGGTCTTGACCACCGTGCCGAGGAACCGCTCGCCCTGCTTCGGCAACGTCGGGTTGGCGATGCCGTTGATCCGGTCGACGGCCGCCTGGGCCGACGGGCCGTTGGTGGCGCCGACGTAGATCGTGCCGTCGTCCTCGATGGAGATCTCGGCGCCGGTCTCGTCCTGGATCGCGTTGATGGTCTGCCCCTTCGGGCCGATCACCATGCCGATCTTGTCGACCGGGATCTTGACGGTGGTGACCCGCGGCGCGTAGTCGGACATCTCGGCCGGAGCCTCGATCGCCGCCTTCATGACCCCGAGGATGACCTGCCGGGCCTCGTTGGCCTGCTGCAGCGCGGCGGCCAGCACGTCCGACGGGATGCCGTTGAGCTTGGTGTCGAGCTGGAGCGCGGTGACGAACTCCGGGGTGCCGGCGACCTTGAAGTCCATGTCACCGAACGCGTCCTCGGCACCGAGGATGTCGGTAAGCGTCACGTACTGGGTCTTGCCGTCGACCTCGTCGGAGATGAGGCCCATGGCGATGCCGGCGACCGGCGCCTTCAGCGGGACACCCGCGGAGAGCAGGCCCAGCGTCGAGGCGCAGACCGAACCCATCGAGGTGGAGCCGTTGGAGCCGAGCGCCTCCGACACCTGCCGGATGGCGTACGGGAACTCCTCGCGCGACGGCAGCACCGGAATCAGCGCGCGCTCGGCAAGGGCGCCGTGGCCGATCTCGCGACGCTTCGGCGAGCCGACCCGGCCGGTCTCACCGGTCGAGTACGGCGGGAAGTTGTAGTTGTGCATGTAGCGCTTGCGGTTCTCGGGGGACAGCGTGTCCACCATCTGCTCCATGCGGAGCATGTTCAGCGTGGTGACGCCCAGGATCTGGGTCTCGCCCCGCTCGAACAGCGCCGAACCGTGCACCCGGGGCAGCACGCCGACCTCGGCGGTCAGCGCCCGGATGTCGCGCGGGCCACGCCCGTCCATGCGGACCTGCTCGCGCAGCACGCGGTTGCGCACCTCGGACTTGGTCAGCGACCGGAAGGCAGCGCTGAGCTCCTTCTCCCGACCCTCGAACCGAGCGCCCAGCTCCTCGGCGACCCGGGCCTTGACCCGGTCCAGGGCCTCCTCGCGGTCGGCCTTGCCGGCGATCGTGATCGCCTCGGCCACGTCGGCGCGAGCCAGCTCGGCGACGGCGTCGTACACGTCGTCCTGGTAGTCCAGGAAGACCGGGAACTCGGTGACCGGCTTCGCGGCGACCTCGGCCAGCTCGCTCTGCGCGCGGCACAGCTCACGGATCGCCGGCTTGGCGGCCTCCAGACCGCTGGCGACGACCTCCTCGGTCGGGGCGGTGGCACCGGCCGAGATCAGGGCGACGGCGTTCGGGGTGGCCTCGGCCTCGACCATCATGATCGCGACGTCGCCGTCTTCGAGCGTGCGGCCCGCCACGACCATGTCGAAGGTGGCGCGGGCCAGCTCCTCCAGGGTCGGGAAGGCGACCCACTGGCCGTCGATGTGGGCGACGCGGGTCGCACCGATCGGGCCGGAGAACGGCAGGCCGGAGAGCTTGGTCGACATCGAGGCGGCGTTGATCGCCACGACGTCGTACGGGTGCTGCGGGTCGAGCGCGAGGATGGTCTCGACGACCTGGACCTCGTTGCGCAGGCCCTTGACGAAGGACGGGCGCAGCGGCCGGTCGATCAGCCGGCAGGTGAGGATCGCGTCCTCGCTGGGCCGACCCTCACGGCGGAAGAACGAGCCGGGAATGCGGCCCGCGGCGTACATCCGCTCCTCGACGTCGACGGTCAGCGGGAAGAAGTCGAACTGCTCCTTCGGGTGCTTACCGGCGGTCGTGGCGGAGAGAACGACCGTCTCGCCCAGCTGGGCGATGACGGAACCGGCGGCCTGGCGAGCCAGCCGACCGGTGGAGAAGGTGATCTCGCGGGTGCCGAAGGACCCGTTGTCGATCACGGCGGTGCGGGATTCGGTGCCGAGTTTGGTCTCGGTCATGTGCTGTCGTGCTCCTTCGCGTCGTGGGCCCACGACATCGGGGAGCTGCTCAGCCGGCCGGTCTTCGATCGAAGCGCCCGGGTGGCCGGCATGATGCCGGGTTCCCGGGGGCCACTACCGGAGACCGGTACGCTGACCGGCTCCCTCTCGTGTGGTCGCGCGGCCCGTGTTTCCTCAGGTGGGACGCGGTACGGGGGAGCGGCCGTCCGGCCACTCCCCCGTCACGTCACCGGCGCAGACCGAGCCGCTCGATGAGCGACCGGTATCGGGCAATGTCCTTCTTCTGGACGTAGTTGAGCAACCGACGGCGCCGGCCGACCAGCAGCAGCAGCCCACGGCGGCTGTGGTGGTCGTGCTTGTGCACCTTCAGGTGCTCGGTCAGCTCGGCGATCCGCTTGGTGAGGACCGCTACCTGGACCTCCGGCGAACCGGTGTCGCCCTCGGCGGTCGCGTACTCCGCGCGGATGCTGGCCTTGGCTTCCTGATCGAGCGCCATGTTCTCCCTGTTTCGATGGGTTGATCAAGTGGGTGTCCGTCGTCCCGATGGACCGGGAACGGACCGGTACCTCGCACCCGCGGCGTCGAGCAGGCACGCGAGGCCCCACGCCGGTCACCCGACGTCCCGGCAAGACTACCAGCACTCGCCGGTAACGCCCGGCGAAGGGCCTCGGTGGCGGCCGGTCACCCCACCACGATCAGGCCAGTACGCGCCGGGTGCGCTCGACGTCCTGATTCATCTGGGCGATCAACGGCTCGATCGAGTCGTACCGGATCTGACCACGCAGGTGCGCCACGAAGTCCAGGGCCAGTCGCTCGCCGTACAGGTCGCCGGAGAAGTCCAGCGCGTACGCCTCCACCCGCCGCTCCCGGCCGGAGAAGGTCGGGTTGGTGCCCACGGACACCGCCGCCAACAGCGGCTCGTGCTGGCCGCGGCGGATCAGCCGGGCCGCGTACACGCCGTCGGCGGGCACCGCCGCGTACCGGTGGCAGAGCAGGTTGGCGGTGGGGAAGCCCAGCTCCCGGCCCCGCTGGTCACCGCGGACCACGACGCCCTCCACCCGGTGTGGGCGGCCCAGCGCGGCGGCCGCCGCGCCCACGTCGCCCGCGTCGACGCAGGACCGGATGTACGTGGAGGAGAAGACGGTGCCGGCCTCGGCGACCAGCGGACCGCCCTCCACGCCGAAGCCGAACGTCTGACCCAGTCGTTCCAGCAACTCCACGTCGCCGGCGGCCCGGTGCCCGAAGCGGAAGTTGCTGCCGACCACCACCAACGCCGCGTGCAGGTGCTCCACCAGGACGTCGTGCACGAACTGTTCGGCCGGCACCCGGGAGAACTCCGGGGTGAAGGGCACCACGCAGAGCACGTCCACGCCGAGCGCCTCGATCAGCTCGGCCTTACGGGCCGGCTCGGTGAGCACCGCCGGGTGCGAACCGGGGCGGACCACCTCGGCCGGGTGCGGGTCGAAGGTGACCACCACCGACTGCACGCCCAGCTCGCGGGCCCGGGCCACGGCGTGCCCTATCGTCGCCTGGTGCCCCTTGTGCACGCCGTCGAAGACGCCGATGGTGACCACCGAGCGTCCCCACCCGCCGGGCGCCGCGTCGTAGCCCCGCCACCGCTGCATGCCGTTCCTCTCTGCTGTCCCGCCGGCCGGCGGGTCGACACCGCCGGCTGCGGGCCGGCGGACCTGCGCCCCGCTGTCAGGCCGGGGCGAGCACGATCTCCGCCCGAGCCCGTCCGTCCCGCTCGCTGACGATAGCGATCAGGCCGCCGGCCGGCCCGAAGACGGCGTACGGCCCGGTGAGGCCGGCCGGGTCCAGTGGCCCGCCGTGGGCGAGCACCCGGGCCTCGTCGGGGGTGGCCTCCCGGCGCGCGAAGAACCGGTCGGCCGCCGCGTCCAGCGGCAGGTTCACCACGTCCGGGGCGCGTTGCTCCAACTCGTCGAGGGTCGCCGCCTCGGCCAGGGTGAAACCACCCACCGCGGTGCGCCGCAGCGCCGTGAGGTGCCCGCCGACGCCGAGCGCCAGGCCCGCGTCCCGGGCGATGGCCCGGATGTACGTGCCGGAGGAGCAGGTCACGTCCACGTCCACGTCCACCACGTCCGGCTCGGTGCGGCGGATCGCGAGCACCTCCAACCGGGAGATGGTGACCCGCCGCGCCGGCAGCTCAACGCTCTCCCCGTCGCGGACCCGCTTGTACGCCCGCTGCCCGTCGATCTTGATGGCGCTGACCGCGCTCGGCACCTGGTCGACCTCGCCCCTCAGCCCGGCCAGCGCGGACCGGATCGCGTCGTCGGTGACCTGCCCGGCCGGCACGGTGGCGGTCACGTCGCCCTCGGCGTCGTCGGTGACGGTGGTCTGGCCGAGCCGGATGGTGCCGGCGTAGCTCTTGCCCGCGCCGATCACGTAGGTCAGCAGCCGGGTGGCCCGGCCGACACCGATCACCAGCACGCCGGTCGCCATCGGGTCGAGGGTGCCGCCGTGCCCGACCCGTCGGGTCTTCGCCAGTCGGCGGATGCGTGCCACCACGTCGTGCGACGTCATGCCGCCGGGCTTGTCGACCACGATCAGACCATCGGTGCTCACGTCGGCCAAGCCTGCCAGATGGCCCGTACTCCGCAGTGCGTGGGCACGCCCGGCGTGACCCCAGCCTCCGCAGCGAGGGCTGAGCCGGTTTGTCGGGACGAGGCGTCCATTCGGCGGTTTGTCAGGCGGGGACAGCTGACCGACCTCCCGGATGCGAAGATCATCCGCCCGTTGCCGTCGCCTCGAGACCAGGACTGCGCTACGGACCGCCCGCCGGGCGGTGTGGCACTGGCTCGGCCGGACCAGATGGAGCGAGTCGCACCCGCACCTCGTCGCCGTGCTGTCGTTCGTCGTGGCCGTCGTCCTCGGGACCACGTTGGTGACCGGCACCTACTACCTGCTCGCGCTGGCCACCAGCAGCGAATACTGATGGAGGAACCATGGAGCACACGTCGCCGGAGCCGGTCGACCCACCACCGCCGCCCGCGGCGGTCGCGGAGGTCAACCCGGTGCAACTACCGGAGTGGCTACGGGCATCGCAGACCGAGCACCAACCCACCGGATGGGACCGGGTCCGTTTCTTCTCGGCCCGGCACAACGGGGCGCTCCTGCTCGGCCTCGGGCTGGTGCTGGCACTGCTGATGGTCATCGGCGGGGTGGTGTTGGTCGGTCGGGTAGCCGATGGCGTCCAAGCAGACGCCGCGGCCACCCCCACGGCGAGCCCCACACCGCCGCTCAGCAGAGTCGGCGAGCCACGCGACCTATTCGCCGGGTCGCCCGCGGCCTCCTTCGCGCCGGGTGAGGAGGCCGTGCGGATGCCGGCGGCCAAGGGCACCGGCCCGTTCACCGCGACCCAGGTGCGGACGGCGCTGGAGTCGGTGCGCAAGGCATTGATCAAGAGCCGGCTCGACACCTCGATGTTCATGGGTGATCCCGAACCGTTCCTGGCGCTGCTCGCCCCGGACGCTCGCGAGCGGCTCCGGTCGGACTTCACCAGCAACACCTTCCTGCGGTACGCGACCCGAATGGCATCGCCGTCGGAGTGGGAGCCGGGCGCCCGAGCCGACGGTCGGGTTAGTTACCGGGCCACCAAGGAGAACGGCATCCGGTTGCTGGAGGTGTCCACGGAGTTCGTGTGGGCGTACCCCTTCAAAGTGGACCTGCGGGCGCCCGCCGGCGCCAGCGTCGTGGCATTGCGCGACCGCGTGGTGTGGCAGGTGCCGCACCCGGGCGACGTGCAGGCATCCTCCACGGGCCTGTGGATCGGTTCGGCGGAGGCCATCACCTGGAACGCGGACTGCGGTCAGCTGCGGGAGGGCTGGGTCCGGGAGCAGTACTGGTTGGCTGACCTGCACGGGAAGCGGATACCCGCGGGCGACCCGGGCACCATCTTCGACCTCGACGCCCCCGTGCCGACCACCACACGCTGCTGACCGGCGGGCCCGGCGACCCGGTCAGCGGACCGCGCCGGTCACCGCCCAACTGCCGTTGCGCAGTCGCAGCAGCAGGGCGACCAGCCGGATCACCACGAACAGGGTGAGCCCGGCCCAGATGCCGCCCAGCCCGAGATCGAGCGCGTACGCCAGCCAGATGGCCGGCAGAAAGCCGCCGAGCGCCGCCACGATGGTGAGGTTGCGCAGGTAACGCACGTCGCCGGCGCCGATCAGTACGCCGTCGAGGGCGAACACCACCCCGGCCAGCGGCAGCATGACGACGAACCACGGCCAGGCCACCATGGCCTGCTCGCGTACCCCCGCGTCGGAGCTGAACCACGACGGCACGACGCCGGCGCCGGCGGCGACGAGCAGCGCGAAGCCCACGCCGCAGACGCCGCCGAGCAGCCCGATCCGGCGGGCGAGCGCCCGCGCCCCCGCGTCGTCGCCGGCGCCGAGCGCGGCACCGACCAGGGACTGCGCGGCGATGGCGAGGGCATCGAGCACCAGCGCGGTGAAGAACCAGAGTTGCAGGGCGATCTGGTGGGCGCCGACGGCGGCGGCGCCGAAGCGGGCGGCGACGGCGGTCGCGGACAGGAAGCTGGCCTGGAACGCCAGCCCACGGATCAGCAGGTCCCGGCTGAGCACCAGTTGCTGGCGGATCACGCGGGGCTGGGGCCGCAGCGACACCCGCTCGCCGACCAGGGCCGCGGCGAAGAGCACCCCGCAGAGCGTCTGCGCGACGACGTTCGCCACCGCCGAGCCGACCAGACCCAGCCCGCCGGGGTAGACCAGCAGCGGGCAGAGCAGCGCGGAGAGCAGGTTGGGACCGAGCACGAAGAACAACGGGCGGCGAGTGTCCTGTACACCGCGCAGCCAGCCGTTGCCGGCGGCGGCGAGCAGCAGGCCAGGAGCGCCGAGGGCCGCGATCCGCAGCCACTGCGCGGCGGCGTCGGCCACCTCGCCACCGCCACCGGCGAGGGTACGCGCGAGCGCGCCGCCGCCGACCTGCATGCCGATCGCGATCAGCAGACCGACACCGAACGCCAACCAGGACGACTGGACGCCCTCGGCGACCGCGGCTGCCCGGTCACCCGCGCCGAAGCGGCGGGCCGCGCGCCCGGTGGTGCCGTAGGCGACCACGGTGCCCACCCAGGCGGTGAGCGTCATCACCGTGCCGCCGACGGCGAGCGCGGCGAGCGGCACCCGACCGAGGTGACCGACCACGGCGGTGTCGACAAGGACGTAGAGCGGCTCGGCGGCGAGGACCACGAGGGCCGGCAGGGCGAGGCCGGCGATCCGCCGGGGCGAGGCGGGTCGGTGGGCGGTGGCGGCGGTCTGGCTCATCGCCGCCGATCCTGGCACGGCTGCGGTAAGGATCGCAATCCCGCAGACCGCTTACCCATCGGCGGGTGGCACGCGGGGGTCCTCGCGGCCCCGCGCTGTGCCTACCGCCGGACGGGTCGGATCACTGCCGGGTGTCCATCGACGTCTGCAGCGCGCGGCGGGCCTGCTCGCGGGCGTCGTCGGTGGTGGTCTCGGGCTTGGGCTTGTTCGGCATGGTGGCGCTCCTCTTCCCAGGGCGCGAGTCGCCGACACGCGGCGACCCTCACGGGCGGTCGTGCTGAGCGCCCCACGGCGGTCCGGGATTACCGGAGCAGCCGACTGGGCAGCGTGAGCCCGGGTCGATCCGACCCTGGAGGGAGGCGGCACGGGGTGTGGCGCCACCGCCCATGACCTGCACCGCCAGGCGGCACCGGCCTTCTCCCAAGTTATCGTTCAGGTCCACATACTGCTTACGGTTCCCGCCATTTGGACAGTCGCCAACCCGGCTCAGCGAGCCAGGAAGTGCCAGCCCAGCCACCACCAGAACCCGAACAGACCGATCCGGCCCACCGGCACCGGGCCGACCTCGTAGCGCATCACGTAGGCGCAGACCTCGCCCAGGGTGGGGATCCGGGACCCCTCCCGCCGGGCCATCCACTCGACCACCGCGAAGAGGACCAGCGCGGCCAGGAAGCCGCCGATCGCGAGCGCTCGCATCATCGCCGCACCAGGCCCCAGAACGCGGCCAACCAGGCGAACCAGACCGCCGACCGGGTCAGGTGATCCTCCAGGAGAGGATCGGCCAACCGGGAGAAGGTGGGAAAGTCATCGCCGGCGGCCAGCACGAAGGTCGCGCCCTCGAAGACGCCGAAGACCACCACCGGCACCGCCCACCAGGCCGCCCCCGCCCCCAGCCGGCGCGGTGCCGGCCGGCGGGGCACCCGGTTGCTCAGACCGAGCCAGATCAGCACCCCACCGGTGCCGATTGTGAGCAGATTCGCCTCGGTGGAGAAGGACGCGAACCGGCCGCCGACGAGCGACAGGCAGACGAGGACGGGAACGGAGACGGCGGGCCGGTCCCAGGCGCGGGGGGCCTCCACGGTGAGGTCGTGCGGCTGCTCCATCCCGCAATTCTTCCCGGTATCACGGAACGCGGGAAGACCAACACTCCCCGGAGCTGACCCTGATCTTCCGGACCGACCGATCGATAGCGCTCGAAGGGCGACGTCAGCCGATCAGCGCGGCGTCCAGCTGACCGCGGATCGACTCGACCACCTGCTCGACGGTGCCCCGACCGGTGAACCCGGCCGCGAACGTGTGCCCGCCACCGCCCAGCGCGACCGCGACCCGACTGACGTCCACCGCACCCTTGCTGCGCATCGACACGGCCCACTCGGCGGGCCTGGTCTGCTTCACCATACAGCTCACATCCGCCTCGGCGGTGCAGCGCACCGAGTCGATCAGCGCCTCCAGCACGTACGGCCGCTGGTCGTGCCGGGCCAGGTCGTCCAGGGTGGCGAAGGTCCAGACCAGCCCTCGGCCCCCGGCGGCGGCCGGCTCCAGCCGGGCCCGACCGAGCACCTCACCGAAGAGGCGGACCGCGCCGAAGGGTCGGGTGTCGAAGACCCGCCGGGAGATGTCACCGGGCGAGATGCCGGTCGCCAGCAACCGGGCGGCCATCTGGTGCACCGCCGGAGTGGTCGCCTCGAACCGGAACGAGCCGGTATCCGTGGTCAGCGCCACGTAGAGGCACTCGGCGATGGCCGGATCCACCACCACCCCGAGCCGGGCCAGCAGCTGTTCGGCCACCACCGAGGTGGCCGCCGCGCCCGGGTCGACCAGGTTGACCGTGCCGAAACCGGGGTTGGAGGCGTGGTGGTCGAGCACCAGCGCCGCACCCGCCGACGACAGCCGCCCGGCCAACTCGCCAAGGCGGGACTCGCTGGCCGCGTCGAAGCAGATCACCAGATCGGGCGCCGGGTCGGCGGCGTCCGCCGGGACCAGCAGGTCCAGCCCGGGCAGCCCCCGGAACGGCTCCGGCACCTCCGGCGGCCCGGGAAAGGTCGCCTGCACGTCGCGTACGCCGAACTGCCGCAGGCCCAGACCGAAGCCGAGCATGCTGCCCAGCGCGTCGCCGTCCGGGTTGATGTGGCAGATCAGCAGCGTCCGGGCGGTCGGCGGGAGAGCCCGCACCAACGCCTCGGCCGCGGCCCAGTCCGCCTCGGCGGGACCGAGCCCGGCTGCCCCGGCGGGCGGGGCACTGGCGGTGCTGGTCACCGCGATTCCCCACCCCGCGGGGTCTCCTTGACGTCGGTGGCCTCGTCGGCCTCGTCCGTCTCGTCGTCCTCGTCATCCACCCGGTACGGCTGGGCCTCGCCCGCGTACTTCGCCTGGGCGGCGAGCCGCTGCACCTCGGCGTCGGCGTTGCGGGCGGCGGCGAGCAGGTCGTCGATGTGCTTGACCTGATCCTGCACGTCGTCGAGGACGAACGTGAGGGTCGGCGAGTGGCGCAGCCCGAGGGCCTTGCCGACCGTGCTGCGCAGCAGCCCCTTGGCGCTCTCCAGCGCCGCCGCGGTGTCCGCCTGGGCCACCGAGTCACCGAGCACGGTGTAGAAAACCGTCGCGTCACGCAGGTCAGCGGTAATCCGGGCGTCGGTAATCGTGATCATCCCGAGCCGCGGGTCCTTGATCTGGCTCCGCACCACCGACGCGACCAGCTCACGCACCCGTTCCGCGTGCCGGCGTACCTTGGCCGGATCAGACATCTCGCCACCTCCACGGCGTCCTGCTTCCGGTCGAGCCGGCGGCCCGGAGGCCGCCGGCCGACCGGCCAACATCTCGAACATTACCTTCGGGGCCGCTCCGGTCGCCCGGCACCAGCCGGCACCGTGCTCAGTCGTCGTCCACGCCGTAGAGCCGGCGCCGAACCGACAGCAACTCGACCTCGGGGCGACCGGCCACCAGGCGCTCACAGGAGTCGAGCACCTCGCGGACGTGCGCCGTCTCGGCGGCCACGACGGCCACCGCGAGCTGCGCTCGACCGTGCAGGTCGAGCGCACCCACCTCGGCGGCCGACACCTCGAAGCGGCGTAGCGCCGCCACGATCGGCCGTACATATGATCTCTTGGCTTTGAGCGACCTGGAGTCGCCCGGCAGCAGCAGGTCGAAGACCGCGGTTCCGGTGAACATCGCCCCGGACGATACCGCCAACCCGCCCCGCATGATCAAGGGGTTTACGCCAGTCGGCGTAAACCCCTTGATCAGCGCGTCACTGCCGGATCAGGCGCGAACCTTCTCCCGCATCTCGAAGGTCTCGATGACGTCGCCGACCTGGACGTTGTTGTAACCACCCAGGGTCAGACCGCACTCGAAGCCCTCGCGGACCTCGGTGGCGTCGTCCTTGAACCGCTTGAGCGAGGTGATCGTGAGGTTGTCCGCCACGACCGCCCCGTCCCGAAGCAGGCGAGCCTTCGCGTTGCGTCGGATGATGCCCGACCGGACGATGCAACCGGAGATGTTGCCGATCTTGGACGAGCGGAAGACATCGCGGATCTCCGCGGTGCCCAGCTCGGCCTCCTCGTACTCCGGCTTGAGCAGGCCCTTGAGCGCTGCCTCGATCTCCTCGATGGCCTGGTAGATGACGGTGTAGTACCGGATCTCCACGCCCTCGCGGTCGGCCATCTCACGGACCTTGTTCGAGGCCCGCACGTTGAAGCCGATGATCGTGACCGGCTCGGACGAGGCGCTCGCGAGCATGACGTTGCTCTCGGTGATCGCGCCGACGCCCCGGTCGAGGACCTTGAGCTGGACCTCCTCGGGGATGTCGAGGTTGAACAGCGCGTCCTCGAGAGCCTCCACCGAACCGGAGACATCGCCCTTGAGGATGAGGTTGAGCGAGGTCTTCTCGCCCTCCTTGAGCTGCTCCATGAGCGTCTCGAGGGTGGCCCGACCACGGGAGTTGGCGAAGGACGCCGCCCGCCGCCGTGCCTGCCGCTGCTCGGCGATCTGCCGCACCGTGCGGTCGTCCGCCGCGGCCAGGAACGTGTCTCCCGCGCCGGGCGGCGCCGTCAGACCCAGCACCATGACCGGACGCGCCGGCCCAGCCTCGGTGAGCTGGTTGCCGTTCTCGTCGAGCATGGCCCGGACCCGGCCGTGCGCCCCACCGGCGACGATCGAGTCGCCCGCCCGCAGGGTGCCCTTCTGCACCAGCACCGTCGCCACCGCACCGCGGCCCTTGTCCAGGTGTGCCTCGATGGCCACACCCTGCGCCGGCCCGTCGATCGGAGCGGTCAGCTCCAGCGACGCGTCGGCAGTCAGCAGGACAGCCTCGAGCAACTCCTCGATGCCGATGCCCGGCTTGGCGGCCACGTTGACGAACATGGTCTCGCCGCCGTACTCCTCGGCGACCAGGCCGTACTCGGTCAGCTGCTGGCGGACCTTGTCCGGGTTGGCGTCCGGCTTGTCGACCTTGTTGACCGCGACCACGATCGGCACGTCGGCCGCCTTGGCGTGGTTCAACGCCTCGATGGTCTGCGGCATCACACCGTCGTCGGCCGCGACGACCAGGATCACGATGTCCGTGACCTGGGCACCACGAGCACGCATGGCGGTGAACGCCTCGTGACCCGGGGTGTCGATGAAGGTGACCGCCCGGTCCTCGCCCTCGTGCGGGACGTGGACCTGGTAGGCACCGATGTGCTGGGTGATGCCACCCGCCTCACCGGCCACGACGTTCGCCTTACGGATGGCGTCGAGCAGCTTGGTCTTACCGTGGTCGACGTGACCCATGACGGTCACCACCGGCGCACGGCTGACCAGACGCTCCTCGGCCACCTCCGCGTCGAGGTCGATGTTGAACTGCGCGAGCAGCTCGCGGTCCTCGTCCTCCGGGCTGACGATCTGGATGTCGAAGCCCAGGTGCTCACCCAGCAGGTGCAGGGTGTCGTCAGAACAGGACTGGGTCGCGGTCACCATCTCGCCCAGGTTGAACATCTCCTGGACCAGCGAACCCGGGTTGGCGTTGATCTTGTCCGCGAAGTCGGACAGCGAGGCGCCACGGGAGAGCCTGACGATCTGACCCTGACCCCGGGGAGCACCCGAGCTCATGGTCGGAGCCGACAGGTTGTCGAACTCCTGTCTGCGCTGCTTCTTGGACTTGCGACCGCGCGTCGGCCGACCACCCGGACGCCCGAAGGCACCCGCGGCACCGCCGCCACGGCCACGACCGCCCGCACCCGGACGACCGCCGCCACCGGCCGGACCACCCGGACGGAAACCGCCACCGGGAGCACCCGCACCGCCGCCGGGACCGCCACGGTAGCCACCGCCACCGCCGGCACCCGCGCCGCCACCAGGGCCGCCGCGGTAACCGCCGCCGCCACCGGCGCCACCGCCGGGACCGCCACGGAAGCCGCCGCCACCGCCGCCACCGGGACGACCAGCGCCACCGCCGGGACGACCAGCGCCACCGGGACCGGGGCGACCGGCAGCCGGACGCTGGCTCGGCATGGACGCCGGGCTGGGCCGCGGCGGCATGGAGTTCGGGCTGGGCCGCGGCGGCATACCCGCCGGGCTGTTCGGCCGAGGGCCACCCGCACCGGCGGCCGGGGGCCGCTGCTGCTGGCCACCCTGGATGCCGAACGGGTTGTTACCAGCACCGCGCGCCGGCGGGCGACCGCCCGGCCGGGCACCCGGACCGGGAGCCGGCGTGCTCGGACGAGCTGCCGGCGAACCGGGACGGGGCGGCATCGCCGCGGGACCCGGCCGAGGGCCGGGGCGGTTACCGCCGTCTGCCGGGGGCTCCCGGCGGACGGGGTTCTCCCGCTGCTGCTGGCGGGCGGCCTGCGCGGCCTTGACCGCGGCCTCCTGCTCAGCCTTCAGCGCGGCGGCACGCGCCTCCGCGGCCGCCACCTCGATGTCGTGGGCACTCGCCGGCTTGGCGACCGGGGTCGCCGACTGCGTCGCACCGGGAACCGGACCCTTGGGCTTCGGACCGGGTGCCGGCGCGGCCGGCCGCCGAGGCGGCATCGGCTTGGCCGAGACCCGGGGCGCGCCCGGGGTCGGGGTTGGCGTCGGGGTCGGGGTCGAAGCCGGCGTCGACGCGGGCGCCGACGGGGCGGCCGGAGCCGGGGCTCCGGCGGACGCGACGAATGCGTTACGCAGCCGCCGGGCGACGGGCGCCTCGACGGTGCTGGACGCGGACTTCACGAACTCGCCCATTTCCTTCAGCTTGGCGAGAACGGTCTTACTCTCGACCCCGAGCTCTTTTGCAAGCTCGTGTACGCGGGCCTTGCCTGCCACTGCACTCCTCACTCCGAGGTCGTGCGGGCAGCACCCGCAGCGACCTCACTCGTGCACTTGAAGCCTGGTCATTTCAGGGACTTCATCGTGTGCTCATGTCGGTCGTCCTACCCTGCTAGCGACCCTCGCCCGGTCGGGCTGACCGGACGTAGTGGTTGGCGCATCGACGTGCTCCGCCAGCGCACCGTGGTCGAGGACCTCGGTGCTGCGCAGCGCACGCCCGAAGGCGCGGCGCCGCACCGCCAGCGCGAAGCAGGCCGGATCCGGGTGCATGTTCGCTCCCCGACCCGGCAGCCTGCGGAGCGGATCAGGCCGGAGGCTGTGACCAGCCTCGTTTCTGACCGCGACGATCCGCAGCAATTCGCTGGCCGGCGCACGTTGCCGGCAACCCACACAGGTGCGCTCCGGCTGCGCGCGTCGTACCACTGGAGGAAGTCTACCCCTAGCTCCCCGAGATCGCGCCGCCCGGCTCCCGCACGTGATCAGTTACCCCACGCGCCGCCGGCGCCGTCTGCTCCGCATCGGAGCGAATATCGATCCGCCAACCGGTCAATCGGGCCGCGAGTCGGGCATTCTGCCCCTCCCGACCGATCGCCAGCGAGAGCTGGAAGTCGGGAACGGTCACCCGGGCGGCCCGACCGGCCAGGTCGACCACCTCGACCCGCAGCGCCTTGGCCGGCGACAAAGCGTTACCGACGAACGTGGCCGGGTCGTCCGACCAGTCGATGATGTCGATCTTCTCACCGTGTAGCTCGCTCATCACCGCACGCACCCGCTGACCCATCGGGCCGATGCAGGCGCCCTTGGCGTTCACCCCGGGGGTGGTGGAGCGGACGGCGATCTTCGTGCGATGGCCCGCCTCACGGGCGATCGCGCCGATCTCCACGGTGCCGTCGGCGATCTCCGGCACCTCCAGGGCGAACAGCTTCTTGACCAGAGCCGGGTGCGACCGGGACAGGGTGATCTGCGGCCCACGCATGCCCTTGGCCACGTGCACCACGACGCAGCGGACCCGCTCGCCGTGCGCGTACCGCTCGCCGGGCACCTGCTCGGACTGCGGCAGCACGCCCTCCAGCTTGCCCAGGTCGACGCTGACGATGCCCTTCTCGGTGCGCGTCTCGTGTGCCTGCACCACGCCGGTCACGAGGTCACCCTCGCGGCCCACGTACTCACCGAAGTGCACCTCGTCGGTGGCCTCCCGCAACCGCTGGAGGATCACCTGCTTGGCGGTCATGGCGGCGATCCGGCCGAAGTCGTGCGGGGTGTCGTCCCACTCCCGCACCAGGCTGCCGTCGTCGTCCATCTCCTGCGCGTACACCAGGGCGGCGCCCGACTTACGGTCGATCTCCACCCGGGCGTGCGGTTCGGCTCCGTCGGTGTGCCGGTAGGCGGTCAGCAACGCGGTCTCGATCGCCGCGAGAATCGTGTCGAACGGGATCTCCCGCTCGCGCTCGAGTGCGCGCAGCGCCGCGAGGTCGATGTTCACCTCTCCTCGTCCTCCACATCATCTTCGTCGTCGATGTCGTCTGAATCGTCGATCTCGTCGGAATCATCCGCGTCGTCGAACTCGTCGTCCGGCTCACCGAGCTCGGCGAGCCGGGTGAACTCGACCTGCACGCGGCCGGGGCCCAGCTGGGCGTACGCCCAGGCGGCGCGGCCGTCGTCGGTCTCCAGGTGCACGCCCTCGTCGTCGGCCGCGACCACCCGGCCGGTCAGCTGACGGTCACCGGCGGGCTGCTCGCCCCGCTGGCCGGGCAGCGCGGTCGCGCCCCGGACGGTGACCTTGACCAGTCGGCCCACGTTGCGCCGCCAGTGGCGGGGCAGGGTGAGGGGCCGGTCGACGCCGGGCGAGCTGACTTCCAGCTGGTACTCGCCGGCGACGATGTCGCCACCGGTCTCCTCCGCGGCGTCCAGCGCGGCCGAGACCGCGCGGGAGACGTCCGCGACGGCGTCCAGGTCGATCCCGCCGTCGGTGTCCACCATCACCCGCACCACGTGCCGGCGGCCGGCCCGGGAAACCGACAGGTCCTCCAGGTCGTAACCGGCGCCGTTGACCACCGGTTCGATCACGGCCCGCAGTCGGTCCCGCCGCGCGGCGAGGTCACCGCCGCGGGGACCCGCGGCACCGCGGGGTCGACCCGTCGGCCTGGTGGCACGGCCACGCTGCGTCATCTCCGCACCCTCTCCCTGGTCGACGGTGACCGGTCGTCCCGCCATGCCGGCACGCCACCGGAGTGGACACGCCGGTGGTTGCGCAGAGCGTAACGCGCCTGCCCGGTGGCGGACCGGGCGGCGCACCGACGCCGATGACCCCCGGAGCGGCGCGCATGGTGTTGACTTGGCCGGTGGGGATCGGCAGAACGACGCAGCGCGACCAAGCATCCGGACATTCCCGGCGAAAGCTCCTGAGTGCCGGGGCGCTGCTGGTGCTCGGCGGCACCGTGACGCCACTGACCGGCTGTGATCTTTTCGACCGCGACGACCAACCAGCCCCAACGCCCGACCCGCTGCGGCCGACGATGGACGAGTCGCTCGCGCTGGCCGCCGCGTACCGGGCGAGCGTGGCCGCCCATCCCGAGCTCGCCGACCGGCTCAACCCGATCGCCGAGACGCACACCGCGCACGCCACCGAGCTGGCCCGGCTGATCGGCGTGACCCTGCCGTCGGCGGCCTCCGCCGCCCCGACCACCGCCCCGGCGGCCGACCCGAACGGCGCGCGCGCCGCCCTGCGGGCGCTGGAGAAGACCGCCCAGCAGTCCGCCACCGCCGCCTGCGCCGCGGCCCCCGCCGAGCGGGCGGCACTGCTCGGCTCGATCGTCGCCGCCCGGGCCACTCACCAGGAGGCACTGAAGTGAGGCAGCCGTCCGCCGGGGAGGCGCTCGCCGCCGCCCTGTCCGCCGAGTACGCGGCCATCTACGCCTACGGACGAATCGGCGTCCGGCTCAGCGGAGCGGCCCGGGACGCGGCACGCCAGGCGGAGGCCGCGCACCGACGCCGACGTGACGCCCTCGTGGTGCAGCTCACCACGGCGGGCGGCGTCGTCCCGCCGGACCGCGCCGGCTACGCCCTGCCGTTCCCGGTCACCGACCGGGCGAGCGCCCTGCGACTCGCCGCCGAGGTGGAGGAGCGCACGGCCGCGCACTGGCGGGCCGCCCTGGCGTCCACCACCGGCGCCGACCGGGACCAGGCGCTGGCCGCCCTGGTCGAGTACGCCGTGCGGGCCACCCGGTGGCGCAAGACCGCCGGGCTGACCCCGCTGACTGTCGCGTTTCCCGGGCGACCGGCCTGAACCGGTCCGCTCCGGTTGCGGTGCGCATACCAGGTATGCATACTCCGTTGCCATGTCCATCCGTCACGGGTTGCTCGCTCTGCTCGAACGCGGCCAGATGTACGGCTACCAGCTGCGCGCCGCGTTCGAGGAGTCGACCGGCTCGACCTGGCCGCTGAACATCGGGCAGGTCTACACCACGCTGTCCCGGCTGGAACGGGACGGTCTGGTGCGCCCGCTGCCGGAGAGCGAGGCCGGGCAGCGCCCGTACGAGATCACCGACGCCGGCCGGGCGGACCTGGCGCTGTGGTTCGCCACCCCGATCAGCCGTACCGACCGACCCCGCGACGAGCTGGCGATCAAGCTGGCGCTGGCGCTGACCACACCCGGGGTCGACGTCCGGTCGGTGGTGCAGGCCCAACGCAGCGCGACGATGCGGGCCCTGCAGGAGCTGACCCGGTTGAAGTACGGCAGCAACCGGCCGGAGGACCTCCCCTGGCGCCTGGTGCTGGACTCGATGGTGTTCCAGGCCGAGGCCGAGGTGCGCTGGCTGGACCACTGCGAGACCAGTCTGGTCCGGCACCAACCCAGCGGCCCGGCGCCTCCCGCTCCCCGATCCGGTGACGACGACGCGCGGGACGCGGCTCGATGGGCCGGCGAGGAGGCGCGACGGTGAGCGGGTCGGACGACGCGGTGCTGGACCTACGCGCCGTCCACCGCACCCACGGCGCCGGGCCGGCGGCGGTGCACGCGCTACGCGGCGTGAGTCTAGTCGTCCGGCCAGGCGAGTTGGTCGCCGTGATGGGGCCGTCCGGCTCCGGTAAATCGACCCTGCTGGCTCTCGCCGGTGGGTTGGACCGCCCGACCGGCGGCGAGGTCCGGGTCGAGGGGCAACCGCTGGGGGCGTTGGACCGCCGCGGGCTGGCCCAGCTGCGCCGCCGTCGGATCGGCTACATCTTCCAGCAGCTCAACCTGTTGGGCAGTCTGAGCGCACTGGAGAACGTGGCGCTCCCCCTGGAACTCGACGGGACCAGCGGACGTCGGGCCCGCGCACTGGCCAAGGCCGCGCTCACCGAGGTGGGGCTGCCCGCGTTGGGTGACCGCTTCCCGGACCAGCTCTCCGGTGGGCAGCAGCAGCGGGTGGCGATCGCCCGCGCGCTGGTGGGCGAACGCCGGCTGGTCCTCGCCGACGAGCCCACCGGGGCGCTGGACTCCCAGACCGGTGAGGCGGTGCTGCACCTGCTGCGCCGCCGGATCGACGCGGGTGCCGCCGGAGTGCTGGTCACCCACGAGGCGCGGCACGCGGGCTGGGCCGACCGGGTGGTGTTCCTCCGCGACGGCGTGCTGGTCGACACGACGGCACCGTTGGGCAGTGTCGAGCAGTTGCTGTCCGGCAGCGACCGGTGACCATCCGCCGCCTGACGCGGGCCGCCGCTCGGGCCGACACCGCGACGCCGCGGCCGGTCACGTCGCCCGCCCCGGTCGGCCGACGGCGGTTCGCCGAGCTGACCGGCTCCTGGCGGACGGCGCTGCGGATCGCCCGGCGGGAGTCACGCCGGTCCCGACGGCGGACCGCCCTGGTGCTCGCGATGATCGCCATGCCGGTCGCGGCGCTGGCCTTCCTGGCGGCGAGCTACGACATGGCCGAGCTGACCCCGGCGGAACGCGTCGACCGCCGGCTCGGCGTGGCCGACGCGCAGCTGCAGTGGATCGCCAACGCCCCGGTGGGGCAGGACGAGTGGGGTGAGGGCTGGTACACCCGCGACGGCGAGCTCCCCGGGAAGGTCACCGCTGCCCAGCTGACCGCACTGCTGGGGCCGGGCAGCCGGGTCACCGAGCTGCGTCCGCGCGTCCCGCTGACCCTGCGCGGCCCGCGCCGCGACGAGGTCGTGAACGGTCGGGTGCTGGACCTCACCGACCCGCTGGCCCGCGGGCTGGTGCGGTTCCGAGCCGGTCGGGCGCCGCAGCAACCCGGTGAGGTCGCGGTCAGTCCGGCGGCGCTGCGCCGCCTCGACCTGCGCCTCGGCCACGCCGTGGCCACCGCCGACGGGAGCAGGGCGTACACGGTGGTGGGGGTGGTCGAGTTTCCCGACGATCTCGGGCCGGTGGTGGCGCTGCACCCGGGGGCCGTGCCGGCGAGCGGTCCGGAGCCGGACAGCGTCTGGCTGGCGGACCTGCCCGGAGCGGTGGACGCAGCGCTGGTGTCCCGACTCAACGACCGGGGGGTGGTGGTCACCAGCCGACAGCCGAGCGGCTCCGGGACCGCCGCGAACCGGACGTGGTTCGGGTCGATCACGCGGGACGGCGCCAACGACCTGAGCACCGGTGTCCTCATCGCCGGCCTCGGGCTGCTGGAGGTCGTCCTGCTGGTCGGGCCGGCCTTCGCCGTCGGTGTCCGTCGTCGGCGGCGGGACCTGGCGTTGGTCGCGGTGGCGGGCGGGGACGCCGCCCAGCTCCGCCGGGTCGTGCTGGCCGACGGTGTGGTGCTGGGTGTGTTGGGGGCCGCCGCCGGCCTGCTGGTCGGCGTGGGCGCGGCGTTCGCCGGTCGCCCGCTGATGGAGCAGTACGTCTTCAGCGCCCGCTTCGGCGGCTACCGCTGCTGGCCGACCGCGCTGGTCCTGCTCGGTGGCGTCGCGGTGTTGGCCGGGGTGCTCGCCGCGCTGGCACCGGCCTGGACCGCCGCCCGCCAGGACGTCAGCGCCGGGCTGGCCGGGCGACGCACCCCCGCGACGTCCCGGGGCCGGTGGTTGGCCCTCGGACTGGCGCTGGTGGTCGGCGGGGCCGGGCTGGCGGCGTTCGGGGCCACCCGAACCTCCCCGGCGGTGATCCTCACCGGGTTGATCCTCGGTGAGTTGGGCCTGGTGTGCTGCACGCCCACGCTGCTCGGGGCGCTGGCCCGACTCGGCCGGGTGTTGCCGCTGGCACCACGGATCGCGCTGCGCGACGCCAGCCGCAACCGGGCCGCCGCGGCACCAGCCATCTGCGCCGTGATGGCCGCCGTCGCCAGCAGCGTCGCCCTCGGCGGATACCTGGCCAGCGACGGCGCCCGCGACGCGCGCGCCTACCGGCCGGCGCTGCCGATCGGCCACGTACTGGTCAACCCGAACGACTCGACCCGGCAGCCCACACTGGCCCAGATCACCGACGCGGCCCGGAACCAACTCGGGGCCGGCGCGGTCGCCCCGGTGCGGACACCGGCCTGCGGGGCCACGGACACCGGCTACTGCGACATCGCGCCGGTGCTCCCGCCGCACGAGGTCTGCCCCTGGCAGCCCGGGGACCAACTCTCCGAGTCGCAGCGCCAGCAGGCCCGAGCCGACCCACGCTGCCGGATCCGAGAGGCGGACTACTTCGGCGGCTACGTGGAGGCCGGGGTGGACGACGGAACCGCACTACCCCTGCTCACCGGCGTGGACGCGGCGACGACCGCCGCCGCCACGGCGGTGCTGCGCGCGGGCGGCGTGGTGGTGACCGACCCGCGCTACCTGCACGACGGCCTAGTGACCGTCCGAGTCAGGGAGGTGGCGGACGGGCCGGACCTGCCGATCACCGTCCGCGACCTGCCGGGGTACGCGCTGCCCCGGGCGACCGGCCAGTCCCGCCTGCTGCTGTCCGCCGCCGCGGCCCGGCAACTCGGTTTGAGCTGGTCCGCGACCGGCTGGGTGATCGGCACCACCACAGCGCCCGACGAGGAGCAACAGGCACGGTTCGCCGCCGCCCTGCGGCCCTTCGGGACGTTCTCGCTGAGCGTGGAGTACAGCGGCGGCCCACGTGACGTCTCGCCGCTGCTTCTGCTGCTCGCGGCGGCGGCCGGGCTGATCACGGTGGGGGCGGCCGGGATCGCGACCGCGCTCGCCGCCGCCGAGGGGCGCGCCGAGCTGACCACCCTCGCGGCCGTCGGCGCGGCCCCGGCGGTACGCCGGCTGCTGGCGATCTGCCAGGCCGGAGTCATCGCCGGTCTCGGTTCGGTGCTCGGCATCGTGGCCGGCCTCGGCACCGCCGCGATCGTGCTGGTCTCGGTGAACCGGCAGTACGCCAACGCCTGGCCGATACCCGATCCGTACCCCTTTCTGGTGCCGTGGCCCGCGCTCGGGGTCCTGGTGCTGGTGCCGGTGGTGGCGATGCTCGGGGCGGGCCTGTTCACCCGGGCCCGGCTGCCAATCGAACGACGACTGGACTGACCGATCCGCCGGACGCGGGCCGCGCAGGGCTGCCGCCGGGGCCGGGCAGCCGGCAGACTGATCGGCGTGTCAGTGCTGGGAAGAGTCACCCGTCGGCTCGGTCATCATCGTTGGTTCGGCGCGGCGGCGCGTCTGTTGGTCCCCGCCGACCGGGTGGTCGGTCGCCTCACCCGGGGCCGGGTGGTCGCGCTGGGCCTGGTCCCGTCCCTGGTGATCACCACGACCGGCCGCCGTTCCGGTAAGCCCCGCAGCAATCCGCTGGTCTTCGTGCCCGACGGCGACGCGTACGTGGTGATCGGCTCCAACTGGGGGCAGACCCAGCACCCCGGTTGGGCGATGAACCTGCTCGCCGATCCCGCCGCGGAGGTGGACGTGAAGGGGCGGCGGGTCGCGGTGCGCGCCGAGCGGGCGTCCGGCGCCGAACGGGACCGGTTGTGGGAGTTGCTGGTCACCGAGTGGCCCGCGTACCGCACGTACGTGCAGCGGGCCGGCGGCCGGGAGATCCACATCTTCCGGCTGTCCCCGACCGGGCGCGCCGCGCCCGACCCTCCGCCGTCGGCTGGCTAGGCTGACGCACGGTAGCCAAGGCGAGGTGGTCCCGTGAGCGCGAGGAGTGAGCCGGGGTTGCGAGCCCCGCAGCCGCGAGCAAAGGCGGTCCCGTGAGCGCGAGGAGTGAGCCGGGGTTGCGAGCCCCGCAGCCGCGAGCAGAGCTGGTCCCGTGAGCGAGCGGGCCGGTGTCGACCGGGGTCTGGAGGATCGACGGTGGACGGTCGCGGAGCGGGTCGCCGAGGCGGTCCGGCGGCGGTGTCCGGCCGATGCGCTCGCGATAGCGGTGCACGGGCCCCTGGCGCACGGTGACGACGACGGTGGTGGCGACCGCGAGGCGGGAATGCTGGTGGTCACCTATCGACCCGGGACCGGGCCGCCGCCGGCGACCCGGCGGGTGGACGGGGTGCTCGTCGACCTGACCGTGGCCGCCGCCGAGGACTACCTGGCCCAGGCCCGGGTGCTCTCCCCGCTCTGGCCGCTGACCGCCGACCGGTACGTCACCACGCAGGCGTTGCACGATCCGACGGGCTGGTTGCGGACGCTACGCGACGAGCATCTGGGCCGGTTGGCTCGGGCCCGGCCGGCGGAGTTCAGCAACGCGGCCCGGCAGGCGTGGTACCGGGGCAGCGCGGCGCACTCCCGGGCGGCCCGGCTCGCCGAGTGGTACGAGACCGATCAGGCTCTGCTGATGCTCGGTGAGGCCCGGCTGGCGGCGGCCACGGTGACCGGCCTGCTGAGCCGCACCTACTTCCGTGACCCGGGGGACGCGGTGCGACGTACCGGGTTGGCCGGGGCGGACATGACCGAGGTGGGTGTGGTGCTGGCCCGGCAGGCCGAGGAGTTGGCCGCCCGTGGTCGTGCGGTCGACGGCACGATCGACGAGCTGCTCAGCACCTGAGGTGCGTCACAGCCCGCCCGGTACGCCGATCAGCGAGCCGATCAGGTAGGTGGCGCCGGCCGCGGCGGCGCCCAGCAGCAGCTGGCGCAGCCCGCTGGTCCACCAGGGACGGCGGGTGAAGCGGGCCACCACGGCACCGGCGGCGAACAGCCCGAGCCCGCCTACGGCGAGCGCCAGCCACAGTTCGGTGGCACCGAGCAGGTACGGCAACAGCGGGACCAGCGCGCCGACCGAGAAGAACAGGAACGACGAGATCGCCGCGGCCCACGGGCTGGGCTGGTCGTCGGGGTCGACGCCCAACTCCTCGCGGACGTGCACCCGCAGCGCCTCCTCCGGGTCGCGCCGCACCGCCTCGGCGACCTGGGTGGCGAGGTCCCGGGGCAGGCCCCGGGCCACCCACGCGTCGGCCAGCTCCCGGGCCTCGGCCTCGGGGTGCCGTTCCAGTTCCCGTCGCTCCTTGGCCACCTCGGCGGCGACCTGCTCGTTGGCGGAGCGCACGCTTGTGTACTCGCCGAGCCCCATGGAGATCGCCCCGGCCACCAGGCCGGCGCTGCCGGTGAGCACGATGCTGCGGGCCGACACCCCGCCCCCGCCGACGCCGGCGATCAGGGCGATGTTGGTGACCAGGCCGTCCATCGCCCCGAAGACGGCCGGGCGTAGCCAGCCGCCGGAGACGTCGGCGTGGTGCGCCTCGCGCAGCGCCGCTGGGGTGTCGGTCACGGCGCCTGCCCTTCGTTCGCGACTGCGGGACTTCGCTTCGCTGCGTTCCTCGCGCTCACGGCGCTTGCCCTTCGTTCGCGACTGCGGGACTCCGCTTCGCTGCGTTCCTCGCGCTCACGGAAGGGTCAGGATCTCGTGGCCGTCGTCGGTCACCACGATGGTGTGCTCGAACTGCGCCGTCCACTTCCGGTCCTTGGTGACCACGGTCCACCCGTCGTCCCACATGTCGTACTGGTAGGTGCCGAGGGTGATCATCGGCTCGATGGTGAACGTCATGCCCGGCTCCATGATGTCCGTGGGGCGCGGGCTGTCGTAGTGCGGCACGTAGAGGCCGCTGTGGAAGGCCTCGCCGATGCCGTGGCCGGTGAAGTCGCGGACCACGCCGTACCCGAACCGCTTGGCGTACGACTCGATGACGCGGCCCACCACGTTGATCTGGCGCCCCGGGGCGACGGCGCGGATGCCGCGCATCATCGCCTCGTGGGTCCGCTCGACCAGCAGCCGGGCCTCCTCGCTGACCTCGCCGACGCAGAAGGTGGCGTCGGTGTCTCCGTGCACCCCACCGATGTACGCGGTCACGTCGACGTTGATGATGTCGCCGTCCTGCAGGACCGTGGAGTCCGGGATGCCGTGGCAGATGACCTCGTTGAGGCTGGTGCAGCAGGACTTCGGGAAGCCCTTGTAACCCAGCGTCGACGGGTACGCGCCGTGGTCGCAGAGGAACTCGTGCACCACCTTGTCGATCTCGTCGGTGGTCACGCCGGGCTTGCAGTGCTCGCCGGCGAGCTGGGTCGCCTGGGCGGCGAGCCGGCTGGCGATCCGCATCTTCTCGATGGTCTCCGGCGTCTGCACGTGCGAGCCGCGCCACTCCCGCGGGCGCTTCTTGCCCACGTACTCCGGTCGGGCGATCTGGGATGGCACCGGTCGCATCGGGGTGAGCGTGCCTGGTGTCAGCGGCGGACGGACGGTCATGCCGCAAGCCTATCGCCGGGACCGCTGGTGACCCGCGCCACGGCCGTCCGGTGGAGGTTGTTGCCCTGCCAGGGTGGCTGTGCCATGGTGTCAGCGTGGATCAAGGGGGAGCACCGCCCGTCTTCTCCGCCAGCGCCGAGATCGACGGTGACCACCTCCACGTCGTGGTGGCCGGCGAGGTCGACATGGCGACCGCGGACACGATGCTCCAGACGGCGCTGCGCGAGCCCGCCGGGAAGATCACGCTCGACCTGAGCTTGGTCACCTTCTTCGACTCGGCCGCCATCCACGCCCTGGTCCGGCTCGCCCAGCAGTTTCCGGGCACGCTCACCGTTCGTCCGTCCCGGCAGGTCCGTCGCGTGCTGGAGATCTCCGGCCTCGGCGGGCAGAGCTGGCTCGAACCGGCCTAGGGCCGGCGTCGAGCCGAGCGGAGGCCAGGCGCTCAAGGCCTGTCGGCGCCCGCCGGGCGCGCGGTCAGTCCTGCAGCTGCCGGCGCAACGTCACCTCGGTGCCCTCATCGGTACGCCGTACCGACAGGTCGCCCAGCGCCTTGATCAGGGCCAGGCCGCGGCCCCGGAAGCCGGAGCCGGTCGACTCCCGCCACTGCCCGCTGTCGCGCACCGTGGCGGTCACCGTCCGACCCTCGATGGCCACCTCCACACTGATCATGGCCTCGGCGGGTTGGATCGGGTGCTCGATGGCGTTGGCGGCGGCCTCGGAGACGGCGACGGTCAGGTCGAACAGGTCGGTCTCGCCGACCGAGTGCGCGACCAGGAAGTCCTCCAGCCGCTTTCGCAGCACGCTGAGCCGGGTCGGGTCCGCCGGTAGCCGCAGCGAGAAGCGGTTCAGCTCCGCCGCCTCCAGGGCGAGGACCGCCACGTCGTCGCGGCGCGGCCGGCCGGTGACCCGCTCGACGACCGCGTCGATCAGGTCGACCACGTGCTCACTCGGGGTGGCCGCGTCGATGCGGAGCTGGGCCAGGGAGGCATCGATGCCGAGCTGACGGTCCTCGATCAGCCCGTCGGTGTAGAGCAGCAGTCGACTGCTGGCCGCCAACTCGCCCTCGACCGACTCGTACGTCGCGCCGGGGAGAGCGCCGACCGGTGGACCGAGCGCTCGATCGTGCAGAAACGCCACGTCGCCTCCGGTGATCAACAGTGGGGACGGGTGACCGGCGCTCGCGTACCGCAGCCGACCGGTGCGGGGGTTGAACAGCAGGCAGACCACTGTCGCGAAGGAGCGGCCCTCGGTGGAGCCGACCAGCCGGTTGAGCCGGGTCAGCGACTCACCCGGGTCGAAGCCCTCCAGCACGTACGCGCGCAGCGCGTTGCGCAGCTGCCCCATCGCCGCGGCCGCCCGGACGCCCTTACCGACCACGTCGCCGATGACCAGCACCAGCTCGTCGCCGTTCAGCGCGATCGCGTCGTACCAGTCGCCGCCGACCTCGACGTCGGCGCTGCCGGGCAGGTAGCGGCTGGCCACCACCGCGCCGGGCAGTTGGGGCAGCGACCGGGGCAGCAGACTGTGCTGCAGGGTGGTGGCGATGCGGTGTTCGGCTTCGTAGAGCTGGGCGTTCTCCAGTCGCACCCCGACGAGCCGGGCCAGCTGGGTCAGCGCGGCGTCGTCGGCCTGCGCCTCGTCGCCATCGGCCCGCCAGACCTGCAGGTCACCGAGCTGCTTGCCGGTGGTGCCGGTCAGCTCGGCCACGAAGGACGGGTCGGCCGCGGTGGTGCCGCCGCCGTCCGCCTCGAAGCGCGCCTCGGCAGCGGTGACGACCACCCGTGCCGCCTCGGCGAGGCTCAACGCGTGCCGGGCGGCGACCTGGAGCACGTCGGCGGTCGACCGGGCGGTGTTCACCGCCACCGCCGCGTCGGCCAGCGCCCGGAGCCGGCGGATGATCTGCCCGCGCAGCTGGCCCAGCTCCACGTTGGCCCGCACCCGGGCGATCAGCTCCTGCGCGGAGAACGGCTTGGTGAGGTAGTCGTCGGCGCCGACGGCGAGACCGGCGACGGCCTCCGCGGAGCCGGCGCGGGCGGAGAGCAGCACGATCGGCACATGCCGGGTACGCGGGTCCGCGCGCAACGCACTCACCAGCCCGAACCCGTCCAGCCGGGGCATCATCACGTCGCTGAGCACCAGGTCGAACCCGCCCTCGCGGGCCAGCGGCAGGGCATCGAGCCCGTCGTTCGCGGTGACCACGTCCCAGGTCGGGGAGAGCAGCCGACTGACGTGCTCCTGCAGGTCGGCGTTGTCGTCGACGACCAGGATCCGGCCGGCCGAGGTGCCCTTCGCCGGCGGACGGTCGAAGTCGGACGCCGGCGCGACACCGGCCCACAGCGCGGTCTCCGCCACGAAGAGCCGGGCCTGCTCGGGCTCACCCACGGGCAGCGGGTCGAACGCCGCCACCCGGTCCGCCGGCAGGTGCGCCGAGCCGAACGGGACGGTCACCGTGAAGGTGCTGCCCTCGTCGACCTGGCTGGTCAACCCGACCTCACCGCCGTGCATCTCAACCAGCTCCCGGACCAGCGCGAGGCCGATGCCGGTGCCTTCGTGGGTGCGTGCCCGCACCCCGGGCACCCGGTGGAACCGTTCGAAGACGTGCGGCAGCTCGTCCGGCACGATGCCGACGCCGGTGTCCGTCACCTCCAGCCGGGCCGCGCCCTCCACGGCCCGGATCCGCACCCGGATCTCGCCGTCGAAGGTGAACTTGACCGCGTTCGACACCAGGTTGAGAACGATCTTTTCCCACATGTCCCGGTCGACGAAGACCGGCATCGGCAGCGGCGGACAGTCCACCACCAGTCGCAACCCGGCCCGAGCGGTGGCCGAGCGGAAGGTGCTGGCCAGCCGGGCGGTGTAACCGGCGAGGTCGGTGGGCTGGTAGCGGGCGGCGAGCCGGCCGGACTCCAGTCGGGAGAAGTCCAGCACGGTGTTGACCAGCTTGAGCAGACGCAGCGCGTTGCGGTGCATCATGTTGAGCCGGTCGGTTTCGCTGGCGGGCAGCTCCGGGTCGGCCAGCATGTCCTCCAGCGGGCCGAGCACCAGGGTCAGCGGGGTGCGGAACTCGTGGCTGACGTTGGCGAAGAAGTTGGTCTTCGCCCGGTCCAGCGCGGCCAGCTCGGCGGCGCGGGCCCGTTCCTGCTCGTACGCCCGCTGGGTGCCGACCGCCCGGGAGATCTGGGCGGCGACCAGGCCGAGGAAGTCGCGGTAGTCGTCGCCGAGCGGCAGCTGGCGGGCCACGCCGACGACCAGCGCGCCGACCGTCTGGTTGGTCGCCGTGAGCGGCAGCACGAGGGCCTGGTCGGCGGCGTCGACCGGCAGGACGTCGAGCAGAGCGGCCACCTCGACCGTGACGGGCGCGCCATCGGCGGCCAACCGGGCCAGCAGCTCCGACGGGACGTCGGAGCTGGGCGGGGTGGTGCCGGCGCAGCCGGCCAGGGTGACCTGGTCGCTGTCGTCAGCCAGGTAGATCAAGGCGAACGGCACGTCCGCCCGGTGCCGGCCGAGCACCTCGGCGGCGGTCCGGCCCAGTTCCGCGGCGCTGCCGATGTCGGTCAGCTCGGCACCCAGCTCGGACAGCGCCCGCAGCCGGCGCTCGCCGAGCACCCGCCCGGTGGTCTCGCTGACGATGCAGTAGACGCCACTGACCGAGCCGTCGTCACCTCGGATCGGGTCGTACGAGACGTTGAAGTAGGTCTGCTCGACGAAGCCGTAACGGTCCAGCAGAAAGGGGTGGTCCTCGCCCCGATACGAGCGTCCGGTACTCCGGACGCTGTCGAGCAGCGGGCCGAGCACCGCCCAGGTCTCCGCCCAGTACGAGCGGGCCGGCTGGCCGATCACGTCCGGGTGTTTGGCACCGATGGTCGGCCGGTAGGCGTCGTTGTAGAAGGCGAACTGCTCGTCGCCCCAGAACATGACGATCGGCGAGCTGGAGGCGAGCATCATCGCGACCGCGTTGGAGAGCGCCGGGGACCACTCACCGGGCTCACCCAGCGGGCCGGAGGACCAGTCGAAGGAGGCGAGCCGCTCGCCCATCTCGCCGCCGGCCGCGAACGCGGCCGCCAGCATCGGTGGGGTCTCGCGGCCGGACAGGGCGGCATGCCCGATGTCCGCGCCCCCCTGGGCCGAGCTCATGCAGCCTCCCGCTCCGGCCGTACCCCTCGACCGTTGATCTTCACCCGCCGTGCTCCGACTTGTACCCAAGCGGACCAGCAACGTAACGCATTACGAGCGATGGACGCTGGTTACGTACGCCGGAGCCGTCGGGCACCGGACAGTGCGGGTGGACGGCGGCGTCGCAACGGCGGTAGCGGAACGCTTTGACGAGTCAGAAGACCGGCAGTCCGTCGATGCTCGCCGCGTTCTTGGTGGCCCGGTAGGCGACCAGATCCTCGGCGCTACGGCGGGAGTGTGAGGTGAGTAACAGATCGCGTTCGGCCCGGAAGTCCATCAGTGGCACCGCATATCCGCAGGAGTCACTGACCCGCTCCACCTCGACCGTGATGACCGCCCGGACTGCGTGCACGTCCGGCGGTGCCGGAAACTCGGCGAGCCGTTCGGCGAAGGCCTCCTCGGTCACCGCGACGCTGCTGCCCCGACCGTGCAACCGGACGATCTTCGGCGGGCCGTCGAAGGCGCAGAACATCAGCGTGATCCGGCCGTTGTCCCGCAGGTGGGCGATGGTCTCCGCCCCACTGCCGTGATAGTCGAGGTAAGCCACCCGGTGCGGGCCGAGGATCACGAACGTGCCCCGCATGCCCTTCGGCGACACGTTGACGTGCCCCTCGACCCCGGACGGGGCGGTCGCCACGAAGAAGAGCGGCTGGGCCACGATGAAGTCACGCAGCCGACCGTCGATCTCCGGATACACCTTGCCCATCCGCCGATCCTCCCACCGGTCTCGTCGACGGGCGGGGGCGATCTCAGTCACACCCCCCGGTCAGCCGCCCGCACCAGGGCCGTGATCGGGCGGGGATCCGCCTCGTTCTCCGGATGCCACTGCACCCCGAGCACGAACGGCCGGGTCTGGTCCTCGACCGCCTCGACCACACCGTCTTCCGCCCAACCGGTCACCGTGAGCCGGCCCGGATCGGCGACCGCCTGGTGGTGGTACGAGTTGACCTGGTCGACCCCCGCCAACACCGAGGCGGCCAGGCTCCCCGGCGCGAACCGCACCGCGTGGGCCCCGTAGACGGCGGGCGCCGGGCGGTGCGCCTCGTGACCCACCACGTCGGGCAGGTGCTGGTGCAGGGTGCCGCCGTACGCGACCGCGAGCAGCTGCATCCCCCGACACACGCCCAGCACCGGCAGCCCGGCGGCGAGCGCGGCGGCCAACAGGGCCAGCTCACCCGCGTCCCGGTCCGGCCGGTCCTCGGTACGCGGGTCGGCCGGCTGGCCGTACCGCCCCGGGCCGACGTCCGCGCCACCGGCCAACAACAACCCGTCGAGGACGGCCACCACGTCCGCGTCCACGTCGTCCGGCGGCAGCACCACCGCCCGGCCACCCGCGGCCGTCACCGCCAGCGAGTACGCCTCCGGCACCAGCACCGCCCGCACCCCCCGCCAAACGGCCCAGTCGGCGGGTTCGACGTACGCGCTGACCCCGATCAGGGGCCTCGTCAGGCCTGGCACGGTTCGCGACTGCGGGGCTCGCAAACCCGGCTCACTCCTCGCGCTCACAGCGGGGTGACGTAGGCGCCCGTGATCCCACCGTCGACCACGAACTGCGCGGCGGTCATGAACGAGGCGTCGTCGCTGGCCAGGAACGCCACCGCGGCGGCGATCTCCTCCGGTTGCCCGAAGCGACCCATCGGCACGTGCACCAGCCGACGGGCGGCCCGCTCCGGGTCGGCGGCGAAGAGCTCCAGCAGCAACGGGGTGGCCACCGGGCCGGGGCAGAGCGCGTTGACCCGGATGCCCTCGCGGGCGAACTGCACTCCCAGCTCCCGGGTCATCGCGAGCACCCCGCCCTTGCTCGCGGTGTACGCGATCTGCGACGTCGCCGCACCCATCAACGCCACGAACGAGGCGGTGTTGATGATCGACCCCTTGCCCTGTCGACGCATGTGCGGAATGGCGTACTTGCAGCACAGGTAGACGCTCGTGGTGTTGACCCGCAACACCCGCTCCCACGCGTCCAGGCCGGTGTCCAGGATGGAGTCGTCGTCCGGCGGTGAGATGCCGGCGTTGTTGAACGCGATGTCCACCCGGCCGTGCCGGTCGGCCACCCCGTCGAACAGGTCGCGTACCGCCGACTCGTCGGCCACGTCGGTGGCCACGAACTCGCCGCCGCACTCCTCGGCGGCCTTCGTACCGGCCGCCGCGTCGATGTCCACGCAGACCACCCGGGCCCCCTCGGCGGCGAACCGCCGCACGGTGGCCAACCCGATGCCGCTGCCCGCTCCGGTGACCACGGCCACCCGGTCCTGCAACCGACCCTGCACTGGCGTCACTCCTCTGTCGCGATGAACACGTTCTTGACGTCGGTGAAGGAGTGCAGCGCGTCCGGGCCCAGCTCACGGCCGAGCCCGGAGCGCTTCATCCCGCCGAACGGGGTCCAGTAGCGCACCGAGGAGTGCGAGTTGACGCTGAGGTTGCCCGAGTCGACGGCACGGGCCAGGCGCAGGGCCCGACCGACGTCCCGGGTCCAGATCGAGCCGGAGAGGCCGTACTCGGTGTCGTTGGCGAGCCGGACCGCGTCCGCCTCGTCGTCGAACGGCAGCACCGAGACGACCGGGCCGAAGATCTCCTCCCGCCAGTGCCGGTCGGCCGGCGAGTCGGCCAGCAGCACCGTGGGCGCGTGCCAGAACCCGGGGCCGTCGGGGCAGGAGCCGGTGAAGGCGACAGTCGCCCCGGCGAGGTAACCGGCGACCCGGTCGCGTTGGGCGGCGGAGATCAGCGGACCCATCTCGGCGGTGTCCCGGGACGGGTCCTCGACGCGTACCGCGCGTACCGCCGGTTCGAGCAGCTCCAGGAACCGGTCGTACACCGACCGCTGGATGAGGATCCGCGACCGTGCGCAGCAGTCCTGGCCGGCGTTGTCGAAGACCGCGCCCGGCGCGGTCGCGGCGGCGCGTTCCAGGTCGGCGTCGGCGAACACGATGTTCGCGCTCTTGCCGCCCAACTCCAGGGTGAGTCGCTTCACCTGGGCGGCGCAGCCGGCCATGATCCGGGTGCCGACCTCGGTGGAGCCGGTGAAGCAGATCTTGCGAACCGCCGGGTGACTCACGAACCGCTCCCCCACCACCGAGCCCTGGCCCGGGATGACGGTGAAGACGCCGTCGGGCAGGCCCGCCTCGCGGGCCAGCTCGGCCAGGCGCAGCGCGGTGAGCGGGGTCAACTCGGCGGGCTTGAGCACCACTGTGTTGCCGGCGGCGAGCGCCGGAACGAACCCCCAGGCGGCGATGGGCATCGGAAAGTTCCAGGGCACGATCACGCCGACCACACCGAGTGGCTCGTGGAAGGTGACGTCCAACCCGCCGGGCACCGGGATCTGCCGCCCGGTCAGCCGCTCGGGCGCGCCGGCGTAGTAGTCCAGGACGTCGCGGACGTTGCCCGCCTCCCACCGGGCGTTGCCGATGGTGTGCCCGGAGTTGCGCACCTCCAGCGCGGCCAACTCGTCGAGACGGGCGTCGACGACGGCGGCGAACCGTCGCAACAACCGCGCCCGATCCCCCGCCCCCACCCGACGCCACGTCTCGAACGCCGCCGCGGCGGCGGCAATCGCCGCATCCACGTCCTCAATCGTGGCCGCCGCAACCTCCCGAAAACCCACCCCGCGAGCCGGGTCCACCAGAACCGTCACACGCCCCACCCCTCGATATCCCGGTCGATCATGGAGCTGTGGTGCCGCACGAAAGGCGTCTCGCCGGACTTTCCGCCCACCACGACTCCACGATCGACGCGGCGGTGGGGTGCGGAGTCAGAGGCGTTCGAAGCCACGGGTCAGCTCCCAGTCCGTCACCGCCGCGTCGAAGGCCGCCAACTCGACCCTCGCCTGGTTGGCGTAGTGGGCCACCACCTCGGGGCCGAACGCCTCCCGGGCCACCGTCGAGCCCTCCCACAGGGCCAGGGCGTCGCGCAGGGTGCCGGGGACGCGCTCGGCCTCCGGGTCGTCGTACGCGTTGCCGGTGCACTCCGCGCCCAACTCCAGCTCACCGTCGATGCCGTGCAGCGCCCCGGCGACCAGCCCGGCGATCGCCAGGTACGGGTTGACGTCGGCGCCGGGCACCCGGTTCTCCACCCGCATGCCCTGCCCGTGCCCGACCACCCGCAACGCGCAGGTGCGGTTGTCGACGCCCCAGCGCAGCGCGGTCGGGGCGAACGACCCCGGCTGGTAGCGCTTGTAGGAGTTGATGTTCGGGGCGAAGAGCAGGCTGAATTCCCGCATGGTGGCCAGCAGCCCGGCGAGCACCCGCTGCCCGGTCTGCGACAGGTGCGCCGGCCCGTCGCCGAGCATCGCCGACGAGCCGGACGAGTCCCGTAGCGAGAAGTGGATATGGCAGGAGTTGCCCTCCCGCTCGTTCGGCTTGGCCATGAAGGTGATCGCCAGCCCCTCCTGGGCGGCGATCTCCTTGGCGCCGTTCTTGTAGATCACGTGGTGGTCCGCGCAGGCCACCGCCTCGTCGTACCGGAACGCGATCTCGTGTTGGCCGAGGTTGCACTCGCCCTTGGCGCTCTCCGGGGTGAGCCCGGCGCCGGCCATCTCAACGCGGATGCGGCGCAGCAGCGGCTCCACCCGGGCGGTGCCGAGCAGCGAGTAGTCGACGTTGTACTGGTTGGCCGGGGTCAGGTCGCGGTAGCCACGCTGCCAGGCGTCCTCGTACGAGTCGCGGAACAGCACGAACTCCAGCTCGGTGCCGGCGTACGCGGTCAGCCCGTGCTCGGCCAGCCGGTCCAGTTGCCGGCGCAGGATCTGCCGGGGCGAGGCGACCACGTCACCCGAGCCATCGAGCCAGGTCAGGTCGGCCAGCAGGAGGGCGGAGCCGGGCTGCCAGGGCACCCGGCGCAGGGTGGCGAAGTCCGGCACCATCGCGAAGTCGCCGTAGCCGCGTTCCCAACTCGACATCGCGTACCCGTCGACGGTGTTCATGTCGACGTCAACGGCGAGCAGGTAGTTGCAACCCTCGCTGCCGTTCTCGGCCACCTGATCGAGGAAGAACGGCGCGTGAAACCGTTTGCCCTGCAAGCGGCCCTGCATGTCGACCAGGGCCAGCACCACGGTGTCGATCTCACCGGCTTGGACGGCGACCCGCAACTCTTCCAGCGAAAACGGCGTTCTGCTCATCAGGGGGCCTCCATCACCAAGGTCTACTGGCAATCCGGATCACCGTCAATGCCCCCGGCCCGGTCGGCGGCAAACCACGCGAGGAGCTGTCATGCGTCTTCGAGCAATCCTGACCGTCGCGGTCCTCGTCACCGGGTTGGGCACGACGGTGCAGGCCGAGGCGGAGGTGCAGGCGGCGCCTGGTCCGGTTGTCGCACTGGGTGCGGGCGGCTTCGACTTCGCGGACCCGGAGGTCGTGGCGACGGGGCTCGACGTCCCCTGGGGGCTCGACTTCCTCCCGGACGGCAGCGCCCTTGTGGCGCAGCGCGACCGGGGCACGGTGGTGCGGATACGACCAGGCCAGCCGCCCGTGCAGGTCGCCCAGATTCCCGGCGTCGTCGCGGGGGGCGAGGCGGGGCTGCTCGGCCTGGCCGTCTCCCCCCGCTACTGGCTGGACCGGTGGGTGTACGTCTGCTTCACCACCGCCTCCGACATCCGGATCACGCGATTCCGGCTCAGCGCGCCGCAGACCCAGCAGGTGATCCTCAGCGGGCTCACGCGGGCGTCGGTGCACAACGGTGGTCGGATCGCCTTCGGCCCGGACGGGCTGCTCTACGCCGGCATCGGTGACGCCGGTGTCGCCTCCAACGCGCAGAACCTGGCCAGCCGCAACGGCAAGATCCTGCGGATCCGGCCGAACGGCGGCATCCCGGCGGACAACCCGTTCCCCGGCTCGCCTGTCTACAGCTACGGGCACCGCAACGTGCAGGGGCTGGCGTGGGACCCGCGCGGTCGTCTCTTCGCCACCGAGTTCGGCCAGGCAACCTGGGACGAGGTAAACGTCATCGTCCGCGGCGGCAACTACGGCTGGCCGATCGTGGAGGGCCCGAGCAACGACCCCCGATTCCGCGCCCCGGTGGTCGTCTGGCCGCCGGCGCAGGCGTCGCCGAGTGGTGCCGCGTTCACCAACGGCACCCTGTTCGTCGCCGCTCTGCGGGGAACCCGGCTCTGGGCCGTGCCGGTGAGCGCGTCCGGGCAGGTCGGCACCCCGGTCGCCGAGCTCGTGGGCGTCTACGGCCGCCTCCGTACCGTCGTCGCCGCCCGGGACGGCTCGCTCTGGGTGACCACCAGCAACCGCGACGCCAATGGCACGCCGACGCCAGCGGATGACCGCGTTCTGCGCTTCACGGCCGGCGAGCGGCAGCCGCCGCCCGCCGGCCGTGCCGGATCCCACGCCGTCGATGCCGCGCAGCCCTGATCCGCAGCGGGGCACCGGTCATTCCGACCCGTCTACCGCCGCCGACCGTCGTTCGTCCGCCGGCTCCTCAACGGTACGGACCGGGCCGGTGAACCACTTGCGGGCCGAGGCGTACCACCAGACGGCGACCACCAGCAGCACCCCGCCGACGGCGAGCGGCGCGTAGTTCACCGCCGACCAGGTGAACCCGTCGTTGCCGGGCACCCCGGCGGGCACGATCGGCAGCACGAAGTAGACGGCGATGATCGCGATCTCGATCACCGCGACCCAGCCGAACAGCTTGTACTTGCGGCCCAGCGTCCACGGCCCGGGAACGAACCGGTCGCCCATCCGCAGCCGGAGCGCGATCGGGATGAGGAACGACAGGTAGAGCCCGAGCACCGCGACGGAGACGACCGCGTAGAAGGCGATCGGGATACCGGCGGAGCTCTCGTAGAGCGCCGGCAGGGTCAACACCAGACCGGCCAGGGTGGCGCCGATGATCGCGTTGACCGGGGTGCCGTTGCGGTCGACCCTCGACCACAACCGCCATCCGGGTACGGCCCGGTCCCGGCTGAACGCGTACGCCATCCGGCTCATCGAGGTCACGCAACTCATGCCGCAGAAGAACTGCCCGATGGTGGAGATGATGATGACGATCTTGAAGAAGACCGGGGTCAGCGCGGACTCGAAGATGGCGCCGGAGAAGCCGCCCGCGGCGTTGACCGCCTCGACGTCGGTGGCCGCGAAGAGGAACGCCAGCAGCAGGATCCAGCCGCCGACCGCCGAGTAGAAGATCGACTGCCAGAGTCCGCGGGCCGCCGCCTGCGAGGCGCCCCGGGTCTCCTCGGAGACGTGCGCGCAGGCGTCGAAGCCGGTGATCGTGTACTGGGTCAGCAGAAAACCCAGCGGCAGCACGTAGAACCAGAACGTCAGCCCGCCGATGTCCCCGTTCCCGAAGCCGGAGTTGTTGAACCGCTCGGTGAACACGAACTGGAAGCTCTGGTGGTTGTCGGGCACGAAGACCAGGATGGCCACCACCACGGCCGCGCCGGCCACGTGCCACCAGACCGAGACGTTCTGGAGTACGTCGATGATCCGGTGTCCGAAGATGTTGATCAGCCCGTGCAGCACCAGGATGATCACGAAGAGCACGAACGCCTGCCGCAGCGTCCCGGCCCAGCCGTCGAAGAGCGCCGACAGGGTGAGGTTGAGGAACGTCGCGCAGCCGTAGTCGACCGAGGCGGTGACCGCCACCAGACCGATCAGGTTCAGCCAGCCGGTGAACCAGCCGTGCACCGGGCGGCCCATGGTCGCCGCCCACCAGTAGATCCCGCCCGCGGTCGGGTACGCCGACACCAGCTCCGCCATGCAGAAGCCGATGATCAGGATGAACAGCGAGATCAGCGGCCAGCCCCAGGAGATCGCGACCGGGCCGCCGTTGTTCCATGCCTGGCCGAAGGTGGTGAAGCAGCCGGCCAGGATCGAGATGATCGAGAAGGAGATGGCGAAGTTGGAGAAGCCACTCCACTTGCGGCGCAACTCCTGTTTGTAGCCGAGTTCAGCGAGCCGTCGGGCATCCTCGTCCATTGGTTGCTCGGCGGTCGGCACGGGGGTCGTGGCCACTGCACACCTCCCTGAGGTGGTTCCGCGTGCGAGTGGGCAAAGTGTCGTCCCGGCCGATCAAGGCGGTCAATACGTAGTCGGTGGGAATCTCACCGCCGTCGGACTAATTGCGTTGCCGTCCGGCCGCCCCGGCCCGCATCCTGGACCGGTGACCAGGCCCGATCAGGGCCCACCCGGGCGCTCGGACCGCCCGACCACGGTGGCGCGGGGCACGCCTCTCTCTCACGTACGGGCAATCCGCCGTACCCAAAAAGTGCCCCGCGCCCCACCTCCCCTCGTGATCAAGAGATTTGCGTCAGATTTCTGGCCCCAGCTGACCGAAAGCTCTTGATCAACGCGGAAAGGGGCGTGGGTCAGGTTAGGAGGAGGCCGGTTACCCAGAGGGCTGCGACTACCAGGCCGGCCAGGAACTCCACAAGCATCGACAGGCCGGCGGCTTTGAGGGCCTGCACGGTGGACGGCCAGGCCAGCTGGTTGCTGCCCAGCCGTAGGCGTTCCGCCGCCCACACCCCGGCCACGAAGCCGAGCACCAGCCCGACGACCGGCACCACGAAGAACCCGATGATGCCGAGCACTCCCCCGGCGAGCAGCGTGGACGTCGGCACACCGGTGCGCTTCAGGTTCCGGCCCGGCCACGCGTACTTGATCACAGTGCCACCCGCGGCGACCAGGGTGGCTGCGGCGAACACCGCCCAGCCACCCGGGCCGGCGCCGCCGAAGACGGCCCAGACCAGCACGCCGCCCCAGCACAGCGGCAGCGCCGGCAGGCCGGGCACCACCACACCGGCCAACCCGGCCAGGATGGCCAGCCCGGCCACCACGGTCACCGCCGTCTGCGAGTCCGTCAGGTCCACGCCGCCACCCTCCGTCGCCACCATCCGGACCGGAACGGTCCCCCACTCACGCCAGCACTCCGCTTCGCGCCACGCCGTTGTGCCTGCCGGTTCGCTCGCCGCGCTCGCTCACGCCGCCACCCCTCCGCCGCGCTCGCTCACGCCGCCACCTCGCCGCCGCGCTCGCTCACGCCAACGCTCCGCCGTTGCGCAGCCGGGAGGTGATGGCTTCGGCCGGGGCCGGCGAGCCGAAGTACCGGCCCTGCCCGGTGTCGCAGCGCAGCGCCCGCAGCCGTTCCGCCTGCACGTCGGTCTCCACCGCCTCGGCCGTGACCCACAGCTCCAACGCGTGCGCCAACCGGACCAACGCGTCGACGATCCGTTCGTCGCGGTGGTCGGCGGCCACGTCGGCGCCGTCCGCGCGGATGCCCTCGACGAACGGGCCGGCGAGCTTCAGGCAGTGGATCGGCAACCGGCGCAGGTACGCCAGGTTTGAGTACCCGGTGCCGAAGTCGTCCACGGCCAGCCGGACGCCGAGCGCGGCGAGCCGGTGCAGGCTGCGCAACGGTTCACCGGCACTGCCCATCACGGCGCTCTCGGTCAGCTCCAGTTGGAGCAGCTCGGCGGGCAGCCCGCTGGTCTGCAACGCGTCGGCGACGGTATCCACGATGGCCGGTTCGTCGGCCTGCCGCGCGGCCAGGTTGACGCTGACCACCAGCCGGGCGTCCGGGAACTCCCGCCACCACCGTTCGGCGTCCGCGCAGGCCCGCCGCAGCACCCACTCGCCGAGCCGGACGATCAGGCCGGTCTCCTCGGCCAGGCCGATGAACCGGTCCGGCCCGATCAGGCCCAGCTCCGGGTGCTCCCAACGAACCAACGCCTCCACCGCGAGCATGGTGCCCTCCAGCAGCGACACGATCGGCTGGTAGTGCAGCACGAACTCGCCCCGGTCCAGTGCGGCGGGCAGTCCGGCGACAAGCGCCGAGCGGGCGATGTCCCGGGCGCCGCGCTCGGGGTCGTAGACCGCCCACCGGCCCCGACCCGCCGCCTTGGCCCAGTAGAGCGTGGTGTCCGCGGCCTTCATCAGCTCCGACGCGGTGGTCTCCGAGGCGGGGCACTGCACGATGCCCACACTGGCCGAGACGGCCAGTTGGTGCTCACCGACGTGGACCGGGGCCGCGACGGCCGCCAGCGCGGCCTCCGCGACGGCGACCACGTCGTCGGTGTCGTCCCCTCCGTCGACGAGGATCACGAACTCGTCGCCCCCCATCCGGGCGACCAGGTGGCCATGGTCGGCCACGCACGCGGCCAGCCTCCGGCCGATCATCACGAGCAGCCGGTCACCGAGGTCGTGGCCGAGACTGTCGTTGATCGCCTTGAAGCCGTCCAGGTCGAGGAAGCACACCCCGACCCGCTGCCCGACGCCCGCGGTGTCGAGCACCCGTCCCAACGTCTCGAAGAACAGCGTCCGGTTGGGCAGTCCGGTCAGCGGGTCGTGCAGCGCCTGGAAGCGCAGCCGCTGCTGGAGTTCGTACCGCTCGGTGATGTCCTCGATCATCGCGACCGTGAATCGCGGCCGGCCCTCGTGCCGGATCAGCGAAACGGCCAGGTCCGTCCAGACCACGCTGCCGTCCTTGCGGTAGTAGCGCTTCTCCACCCGGACCGCGTCGTGCTTGCCCTCGATCAGCTCCTGGTAGAGCTCCCACATCCCGGCGGCGTCGTCGGCGTGGAACAGCGCCGCGACGTTGATCTCGCGCAACTCCTCGATCGAGTAGCCGAGCATGTCGGCGAAGGCCTGGTTGACGTCGATGATCCGGCCGTCCACACCGGCGATCCCAATCCCGATCGCGGCACCGGTGAACACCGCCCGGAACCGCGCCTCGCTCTCACGCAGCGCCTGCTCGACCTCGTCGCGCGCCTGCCAGGCCGACCGGGCGATCCGCTCCTGCTGGCTGAAGGTGCGGTCGCGCAACGCGCGGGCGAACCCGGCGGCCAGGCCGCCCTGCACCGCCGCGATCCGGTCGGCGAGGTCCGCCGGCCGGTCGCCGTCGCCAAGGACCCGCCGCCCGAAGGTGGCACCGAGCGCGTGCAGCGTCCACTCCAGGGCCTGCGGCTCGGTGAGGTGCGCCTCCACCAGGGCCCGCCCGACCTCCTCGGCCGGGCGGGCGGTGAACGGCTCCGCCCGTACCGCCTGGGCCAGCCGGATCGTGTGCACCAACAGCAGCCGCTCGGTCTCCGCCAGGCTCAGCGGCACGAAACCGAGGCGGCGCACCGCGCGGGCCCAGTCGGCGGCGTACCCCTGGGGGTCGGCCCGGCCGGCGGCGACCCCGGCGGGGTCGGGGACGGCGGCCACGGGATCAGCCGGCGGGCTGGTCGTACCGGGCGACGCCCCCGAAGGCGCCGAACCGCTCCGGGCGCTCGTCCACGTCGGACGGTGAGTCGGGGCGCCAGAGCGGCATGTGCACCACGCCCGGTTCCAGGACGGTCCAGTCGCCGAAGAAGCCGGTGACCTGTGCGCGGGAGCGCAGGGTGATCTCGGTGTCGGTACGGGCGGAGAGGCGCTGGGCGTCCAGCATCTCCTGCGGCTGGTCCTCGAAGGTGGAGTGCGAGATGACCAGGAAGCTGCCCGGTGCGGCGACGTCCCGCAGGGTGGCCAGGATCGCCTCGGGTCGGTCGGCGTCCGGGATGAAGTGCACCACCCCGGCCAGCAGGATGCCCATCGGTCGACTGAAGTCGATCAGCCCGAGCTGTCGGGTCTCGGCGAGGATCTGCTCCGGCTCACGCAGGTCGGCGTGGATGACCCCGGTCAGGTCGTTGCCGGCGAGCAGCTCACGGCTGTGCGCGACGGCCACCGGGTCGATGTCGACGTACACCACGCGGGCCTTGGGGTTCACCCCCTGCGCCACCTCGTGCACGTTGCCCACGGTGGGAATTCCGGAGCCGATGTCGAGGAACTGGTCGATGCCGGCGTCGAGCAGCACCCGGACGGCCCGGCGCAGGAAGTCCCGGCCGGAACGCATGGTGGCGGCGAGATTCGGGGTCATGCTGGCGATCTGCTCGGCCAGCTTCCGGTCGATCTCGAAGTTGTGTGCCCCACCCAGAAAGTAGTCGTACACCCGGGCCGCGCTCGGCCTGGTCAGATCGATCTCGGTCGGCAGTCCGTCCGGCATCAGCGTGCTCCCCAGTTCATCGCCGCGGCGCGGGACGGCACCGGCGTCGGGGCGTGCCGCGGGCACGCGTGGGCACCGGTCGACCCGCGGGTCGTGTGGTGTGGACCACTCTAGGCGGCTGACTCCAGCAACAGCGAGATGCCTTGACCAACGCCGATGCACATGGTGGCCAGGGCCCGGCGCCCGCCGCGACGGCGCAGCTCCAGGGCGGCGGTCAACGCCAGCCGCGCGCCGCTGGCACCGAGCGGGTGCCCGAGCGCGATGGCCCCACCGTTCGGGTTGACGTGGTCGGCGTCCACGGGCAGCCCCAGCTCGCGCAGCACCGCGACGGACTGCGCGGCGAACGCCTCGTTCAGCTCCACCACGTCCACCGCGTTCACCTCGACGCCGACGCGGTCGAGCAGCTTGCGGGTGGCCGGCACCGGGCCGATCCCCATGATCCGGGGCGGCACACCGGCCGTCGCCGCGCCCACGATCCGGGCCAGCGGGGTCAGGCCGTACCGGGAGACCGCCGCCTCGCTGGCCACCAGCAGCGCGACCGCGCCGTCGTTGACGCCCGAGGAGTTGCCGGCGGTCACCGTGCCGCCGTCGCGGAACGGGGTGGGCAGCGCGGCCAACTTCTCCAGAGAGGTCTCCCGGGGGTGCTCGTCGACCTCGACCAGTCGGGTCTCCCGTCGACCGGCCGGCACGGACACCGCGACGATCTCCTCGGCGAAGCGGCCGTCGGCCTGCGCCTTGGCCGCGCGCTGCTGCGAGCGGTACGCGAAGGCGTCCTGCTCGGCCCGGCTGACGCCGTACTCGGCGGCCACGTTTTCCGCCGTCTCCGGCATCGAGTCGACCCCCCACCCGTCGCGCATCAACGGGTTCACCAACCGCCAGCCGAGGGTGGTGTCGTACACCTCGGCCGAGCGGGAGTACGCCGACGTCGCCTTCGGCATGACGAACGGCGCCCGGCTCATGCTCTCCACCCCGCCGGCGATCACCAGCTCCGCGTCCCCGGCGACGATGGATCGGGCGGCGGTGGCGAGCGCGTCCAGGCCCGAGCCGCAGAGCCGGTTGACCGTGCTGCCGGGCACCTCCTCGGGCAGGCCGGCCAGCAGCGCCGCCATCCGGGCCACGTTGCGGTTGTCCTCGCCGGCCTGGTTGGCGCAGCCGAGCACGACGTCGTCCACCCGGGCCCAGTCCACCGACGGGTGGCGGGCGACCAGCTCACGGATCACGTGCGCGGCCAGGTCGTCGGGGCGGACGCCGGCCAGCGCGCCCGCGTACCGACCGATCGGGGTGCGGACACCGGCCACCAGGTATGCCACGGTCATCGCGAGTCCTTAGGGGGTGCAGACGGCGGGGGGTGGGGCACGCCCACCGGGTCGCGAGGGCTGCCGGCCGCCAGGATATCCGCGCCGGCAGCGGATAGGTTGACGGCATGGCCCGGGCCCAGTTCAGCGCAGAGACCAGCGGCGGTGGCGCGTTCGTCCGCCAGCCGAACAGGTTCACCGGTCGGGTCACCGCCGACTCGACCTCCCCACCCGGCGGCGGCCCGGACGAGCAGGACCGTTGGCCCCTGGAGGCCGGCCGCTACCGGCTGATCTGGTGCCGCGCCTGCCCGTGGGCACACCGGGCGAGGATCGTGCGTGGCCTGCTCGGGCTGGACGACGCGATCTCGCTGGGCACCGTCGACCCGATCCGGGACGAGCGGGGCTGGGCGTTCGCCCTCGACCCGGACGGCTTCGACCCGGCCCTCGGCGTGAGTTTCCTCTCCGAGGCGTACCTGGTCACCGACCCGGACTACACCGGCCGGGTGACCGTGCCGGCGCTCGTCGACACCCTGACCGGCCGGGTGGTCACCAACGACTATCCGCAGCTCACCCTCGACCTCTCCACCGAGTGGCGGCCGCTGCACCGTGCGGGGGCGCCGGACCTGTACCCGGTCGAACTGCGCCCCGAGATGGACGCGCTGATGGCCGAGATACACGCCGACGTGAACAACGGCGTCTACCGGTGCGGGTTCGCCACCTCCCAGGAGGCGTACGACGAGGCGTATCGGGCGCTCTTCGCCCGGCTGGACGCGCTCTCCGAGCGGTTGGCCGGGCAGCGCTACCTGATGGGTGACGCGATCACCGAGGCCGACGTACGGCTGTTCACCACGTTGGTCCGCTTCGACGCCGCGTACCACGGGCACTTCAAGTGCAACCGCAACAAGCTGACCGAGATGCCGGTGCTCTGGGCGTACGCCCGGGACCTGTTCCAGACGCCGGGTTTCGGCGAGACGGTGGACTTCGACCACATCAAGCGGCACTACTACGGCACGCACCGGGAGATCAATCCCAGCGGCATCGTGCCACTCGGGCCGGACGAGTCCGGCTGGCGCACACCGCACGGGCGTGGCTGAGCCGGGTCGGCCGGCCGCCCCGAGCGTGCCGAGGGCCCGCGGCGACGTCGCCCGCCGGGTCGCCGGGTCCGCCGCGGCCGGCTGCGCGCTGGCCGGCGCGGTGGCGGTGACGCTCGCCGTGGTCACCGGTCCCGGTCCAGGGTTCACCGGGTACGTCAGCGAGGCGGGCATCGCCGGCAGCGCCCATGCCGCGACGTACCGGATCGGGATCCTGGCCCTCGCCGGCGCGTTGCTGCTGATCGGCGCGGCACTGCCCCCCGGGGTGTGGGCGGCGGCCCCGGCGCTGCTCGCCACCGCGGCCGTGTTCACCGCCGTGTCCGGGGCGGTGACCTGTTCCGACGGCTGCCCGCTGCCGCCGTTCGAGCGCGCGACGACGGCGGACCTGGTGCACGGCGGCGCGAGCATCGTGGCGACCGCGGCGGTGGTCTTCGCCATGATCACGCTTGCCGTCTCCGGGCCGGCCGGCCCGACGGTGCGTCGACTGGCCGCCGCCGCCGCCGTGCTGTCCCTGCCGCTCTGCGCCACGGTGGGGCTGGCGATGCTCGTGATCGGCCGGGGCCCGGTGGTGGGGGTGCTGGAGCGGCTGATCCTCGCCCTGGCGGTGCTGTGGGGCCTGAGCACCGCCACCGCCCTGGCCCTCTGTAAGGAGCCTCACGCCGCCTGGTCCTTCCGATGAGCGGGAATCGGCGTATCGTCGGCGAACGATGACCAACGTCTGGGGCCTCACTGTCCGCCTGTATGTCGATCTCCGACTGCAGGCCAGTGGCATCTGTCCGGGCTAGCCGCGTTCCTACGCCTGCCCCGATCGGACCGGACAATTGGATCTCTCCCCATGCCCTTCAGCCTGCGCAAAATTCCCTTCTCCGTGCAGATCCTGCTCGGCCTCGTGCTCGGCGTCGCGCTGGGCTTCCTGGCCCGCACCAACGACCTGAGCTGGCTGACCAGCACCCTGCACACCGTCGGTAGCCTCTTCGTCCAGCTGCTCAAGCTGGCCGTGCCGCCACTGGTCTTCACCGCCATCGTGGTCAGCGTGGTCAGCCTGCGCGGCGTCGCCAACGCCGCCCGGCTGGCCCTCAAGACCCTGATGTGGTTCGGCATCACCGCGCTGATCGCGGTGAGCATCGGCATCGGCCTCGGCCTGCTCACCAACCCGGGCAAGGGCGTGACCCTCGACCTGGGCGGTGCGGCACCGCCGAAGAACACCGGCTCGTGGACCGACTTCCTCACCGGCATCGTGCCCACCAACCCGGTCGGCGCGTTCGTCGAGGGCAACGTCCTCCAGATCGTCTTCCTCGCCGTCGTCATCGGCGCCGCGGCCCTGCTGGTCGGCGAGGCCGCCGAACCGTTCGTGGCGCTCAACCGCTCCCTGCTGGAGATCGTCCAGAAGGCGCTCTGGTGGGTCATCCGACTTGCCCCGATCGGCACCCTCGGCCTGATCGGCAACGCCGTCGCCTCGTACGGCTGGGACCTGCTGGCACCCCTCGCGAAGTTCACCACCGCCGTCTACGTCGGCTGCGCCATCGTGCTGTTCGTGGTCTACCCGCTGGTGCTGATCCTCGCCGGCCGCCTCAACCCGCTGCGCTTCTTCGCCGGCGCCTGGCCGGCGATCCAGCTGGCCTTCGTGTCCCGCTCCTCGGTCGGCACCATGCCGGTGACCCAGCGCTCCGTCGAGCGTCTCGGCGTGCCCCGCGAGTACGCCTCGTTCGCGGTGCCCTTCGGCGCGACCACGAAGATGGACGGTTGCGCCGCCATCTACCCGGCCCTCGCCGCGATCTTCGTGGCCCAGGTGTTCGGCGTGCACCTCGGCGTCGGCGACTATCTGCTGATCGCCTTCGTCTCGGTGGTCGGCTCGGCGGCCACCGCCGGCCTGACCGGCGCGATCGTGATGCTCACCCTGACCCTCAGCACGCTGGGCCTGCCGCTGGCCGGCGCCGGCCTGCTGCTGGCCATCGACCCGATCCTGGACATGATCCGCACCGCCACCAACGTCGCGGGGCAGGCACTGGTGCCGACGGTGGTCGCCGCCCGCGAGGGCACTCTCGACCGCGCCGCGTACGAGTCCGCCGGCCGGCGTGACCTGACCGAGCCGGAGCCGGTCGCCGACCCCCGGCCCGAGCTCAGCCCCGTTCCTGCCTGAACGGTTCACCAGTACGACGACGGGCCCCTCTCCCCGGGGGCCCGTCGCCGTGTCGGAGAGGATCACCCCATGAGTTCCCTGTTCGCTCCCCTGGCCCTGCGCGGGGTCACCCTGCCCAACCGGATCGCCATGGCGCCGATGTGCCAGTACTCCGCCGACCCCGACGGTCTGCCCACCGACTGGCACCTGATCCACCTCGGCAGTCGCGCGGTCGGCGGCGCCGGCCTGGTGCTGACCGAGGCCACCGCCGTCCTCCCCGAGGGCCGGATCAGCCCCCAGGACACCGGCCTCTGGTCGGGTGCGCACGTCGACGCCTGGCGACCGGTGACCGCGTTCGTCGCCGCCCACGGCGCGGTGCCGGCCGTGCAGCTCGCGCACGCCGGCTTCAAGGCCTCCACCTACCGGCCGTGGGCGCCGGAGCGCGGTGGCGTGCCGGACGCCGAGGGCGGCTGGACGCCCGTCGCCCCCGGCCCGGAGCCGTTCATCGCCGGCTACCGGACGCCGACCAGCCTCGACGAGGCCGGCATCGCCGGTGTGGTCGAGGCGTTCGCGGCCGGCGCCGAACGCGCGCTGGACGCCGGCTTCGCCGCCGTGGAGATCCACGCCGCTCACGGCTACCTGCTCAACGAGTTCCTCTCGCCGCTCACCAACCACCGCACCGACTCGTACGGCGGCGACCGGGCCGCCCGGATGCGACTCACCCTGGAGGTGGCCCGCGCGGTGCGCGCCGCGGTCGGCGAGGACGTCCCGGTGCTGACCCGGATCTCCGCCACCGACTGGGTCGAGGGCGGCTGGACGATCGAGGACAGCGTGGTGCTCGCCGGTGAGCTGGCCGGCGTCGGCGTCGACCTGGTCGACGCATCCTCCGGCGGGGTGAGCACGGACCAGCGCGTCCCGCTCGGCCCCGGCTACCAGGTGCCGCTGGCCGCCCAGATCCGCCGCGAGGCCGGCGTGCCGACCGGCGCGGTGGGCCTGATCGTGGAGCCCGAGCACGCCGAGCAGATCGTCGCCGGCGGCGAGGCCGACCTGGTGCTGCTGGGCCGGGAGTTGCTGCGCGACCCGTACTGGCCGCGCCGGGCAGCCGCGAAGCTCGGTGTCGCGTACTCCGGGCCCGCCCAGTACGCCCGCGCCGCCTGACCCCCGGCCGGTCGGGCGGCCGCCGCGTGAGCGGCCGACCGGCCGTCGGTCAACCGGCCAGGTGCGACCAGTCGCCCTCCAGGTCCTGCCAGGTGCCCTGGGCCGCCACGGTGCCGCCGAGCAACACCACCACGTGGTCGGCCCGGACCAACGCGGCGCGCTTCGCGGTCGAGCCGACCACTGTCACCCCGTGGCCGCGCAACGCCTGCCACAGCGCGAGCTCGGTGGTGACGTCCAGCGCCGACGACACGTCGTCGGCGACCAGCAGTTCGGTACGGGGAGCCAGCGCCCGGGCCAACGCCAACCGCTGCAACTGCCCGCCGGAGAGCCGGGTGCCCTTGTGCCCGATGAGCAGGCCCAGTCCACCACCGGCGGCGGCCAGGTCATGGTCGAGCTGGGCGGTGCTGACCGCCCCGGCCGCGTCCACCTGGTGCCCGAGGGCGATGTTGTCGGCCACCGTGCCGGAGAGCACCCGGGGCAACTGACCGACGTAACCGACCTGGTTCGGGCGCAGGAACAGCTCCGGCTCGGTCACCGGGTCACCGTTCCAGGCCAGCTCGCCTGTGTGGTGCACGATCCCGGCCAGCCCCCGCAGCAACGAGGACTTGCCCGACCCCACCGGCCCGACGACAAGCACCAACTGCCCCCGCTGCACGGTCAGGTCCACGTCCCGGACGGCCACCGTCCCGTCGGAGTGCACCACCCCGAAGCCGCGCAGCTCCAGCCGGCGCAGCGGATGCCGGGGCGGCATGGTCGGCGCGGGCGCCGTCCCGGCGGTCAGGTCGACCTCCGGCACCCCCGCGGAGTACGCGCTCACCCCGGTCATCGCCGCCGTGCGCCGGGTCCAGACCCGCGCCGAGGGCAGCTGCGAGATCAACGACGCCGTCGTCCAGGCGAACCAGCGGGCCGCACCCAGGGTGGAGACGGCCACCAGCACCGCCCCGGCGGAGAGCGAACCGTTCAGGTAGAGCGCCCAGGCGCCGATCGGCAACAGCCCGCTGGCCATCGACGGTGTGGAACGCGCCCACACCTGCACCGAGATCTCCCGCCGCTGCCGGTCGCTGCGCAGCACGTCCAGGCCCGCCAGGTGGCGCAGCACCGCCGTCGTCGCGCCGGCGAGCTTCACCGTCCGCGCCGCGGAGAGCGCCGACACCAGCGCCGTGGCGAAGGAGGCCCGCGCCGCCACCGTCGCCCGGGCCGCCCGCTCCAGTTTCGGCCCGAACAACGTCGCGGCCAGCCCGGAGACGACCATCGTGCCGAGGAAGAACAACCCGGGTACGACGCTGCCGGTGACCGCCGTCATGGCCACCACGAGCACCAGCGCGACGGTCTGGTCCAACACGTTGTCGGCGAGCTGAACCACCCGCTCGGTGTCCCCACCCTGCGCCACCACCTCGGCGGGCGTGTGTGAGCTGACCCGGCGCGGCCCGGTCTGACCGTGCACCAGGCGAAGACCGATCCGCAGCATCTGCCGCACCCACCACTGCGGGAACCAGACATGGGTGTAGAACGGCAGCGGCAGGGTGACAAGCAGCCCGGCGACGATCCCCACCGCCGGCAGGTACGGGTTGCCGGTCCCGTCGACCAGGTCCGCCCAGAGCCAGGGCAGCACCGGACCGTCCAGCCCGAGCAGGCTGAGCCCGAGGAACAACACGATCGCGGTTGCCCCGTACCGGGGATCGTTGGTGCAGAGTCGGAAGATCTCCCGCAGCGTCCGGGCCGGCGGCTCCGGCGGCAGTGGCGGCGGGTCGGCCCGGGTCGGCCCGACCGCGCCCTGCGTGCCGTCGGGCGGTGTCTCCCGCTCGGCCCGCGTGGGTGTCGGCTCGGTCGGCCAGGCGGCGGCCTGCTCGTTCGCCGCGACCGGCTCGCCCCGCGCGGGCGCCGGCTCGGTCGGCCAGGGGTCGGTCGGCCCGGGGCCGACCAGCAGGTCGGTGCCGGTGCGACCGGCCGGCACCACCGTGGCGTACGCGGCGGCGTGGCTGGTCGCCAACAGTTCGGCGAAGCGCGTCGACGTCTCCAGCGGACCGGCCTCGACCACCGCGCCGTCGGCCAGGACGACCACCTCGTCACAGCGGCGTACGGAGGAGAGTCGGTGTGCGATGACGATGCCGATCCGGTCGCGCAGCAGTCGTTCGGTGGCCCGCTGCACCCGCGCCTCGGTGACCGGGTCCAGCCGCGCGGTGGCCTCGTCGAGGATCACCACGTGCGGCTCCCGGACCAGGATCCGGGCGAACGCCACCAACTGTTCCTGACCGGCGGAGAGCACGTGCCCGCCCTCCCCCAGCCGGGTCGTCAACCCGTCCGGCAGCTCGGCGATCCAACCGGCCAGGCCCAGCTCGTCGAGCGCCCGAGCCGCCGCGTCGAGCAACTCCGGGTCGAAGAGCGCCACGTTCTCGGCAAGCGTGCCGGCCAGGATCTCCGTACGCTGCGGCACCAACGCCACCCAGCGGCGCAACTGCTCCACGTCGAGGTCGCACAGGTCGGTACCGCCGAGGAAGACTGTGCCCGGCGGCACGTCGACCGCCCGGGTGAGCACCTTCGCCAGCGTCGACTTGCCCGACCCGGTGCGTCCGATCAGCGCGTACGAGCGACCGCGGGCGAAGGTGAGGCTGAGCCCGCGCAGCGCCGCCCCCCGGCCACTCTCCCCGTAGGCGAACGTGAGGTCCCGAATGCGCAGGTCACCCTCGCTCGGGCTGGCCCCGCCCACCGGCTCCTGCCGGGCCTGATAGAGCAACTGCACCCGCGCCCACGCACCAAGAGCCTCCTGGATCTCCGGCACCATCCGGCTGACGTGTTCCGCTGTCGCCCCGAAGGCCAGGGCGAGCAGCCAGATGGCGGTGAGCCGGGCGGCGTCGATCCGATCGGTGGCCAAGGCCCAGGCCCCGCCGAGCACCACCACGCCGATGCCGGCCCGGATCGTCGCGGTGGCCACCGTCGCCACCCGGGCGGACAACACCCAGACCACGGTGCCCCGGGACAGCACGGCAGCGGCCCGCCGGGCGTACAACCGCAGCACGTACGGCCGCGCCAGACTGGTGCGTACATCGTCCTGACCGTGCACCGCCTCCTCCATCACGGCGGCCAGGTCGGACCACGCCTCCTCCTCGGCCATCCGGGCCGGGCCGATCCGCGCCGTGGGCCGACGCAGACCGACCGCCAGCACCACCGTGAGCAGCAGCATCGCGATCCCCGCCGGCCACCACACGAACAGCGCCACGACCATCGACAACAGACCGACGCAGAGGCCCTGGGCGAGCCGGGTGCCCTGGTTACGAACCGCCGACGCCACCTGATAGACGTCCCCGTCGATCCGGTCCAGCAACTCGCCCACCGGAGTGGTCTCCAGGGTGGGCAAGTCCTGCCCGAGCGCGACGCGACAGAGCCGACGCCGCACGTCCGCCGACCAGTCGGCAGTCAGGCCGGCCATCAGCAGACTCACCGCCAGGTCGCTGAGGACCACGGCGACCAGAGCCGCGGCCAGGACGGCGAAGAAGCCAGCCGAACGATGCACCAGCACCGCGCCGGCCAGCGCCGACGCGCCCGCCTGCCCCGCGGCGCCCAACACGATCAGAACGGCCACGATCGTCATACGGCGGGTCGAGGTGCCCCACAGATCACGGAGCAGGCGCATGGAAAGTCCTCCGGGACGTGGGTGGCGGAGACCTCAGCCTGCCGGCACCAACCCACCAATTCAACCGATTTTCCGGCCCTGAGCAGGGCGTCCGGCAGTTCAGCCAGCGGCCGGTGTGGTGAGCGACGCCGACCGCGCCGTAGACATGCGGCCACCGGCTCAGACCCCGCCCCGCCGCCGGCCAACGGCGACAACCCGTCCCACACCCGCACCCGCCGCACCGCACGTCGCCCAGGCGACGTGCACGCTCGACGGCACACCCAGCGGACACCCGGCGGCACGCCCGGCGGCATGCCCGGGGACGCCCGGCGGCCCGGCCCGAGCGACGCCCGGCGGCCCGGCCCGAGCGACGCCCGGCGGCCCGGCCCGGGGGACGCCCCGCGGCACGCTCGACGGCAGACTCGGAAGCACTTTGGGGACGCTCGGCGGAGCGCCCGGCGAAGGCTCGACAGGGCTCGGCGGACGCTAGACTGAACGCTCGGCGAAGGTTTTGTCCGATTATTTCGAATTCCGCCACGTCGTGCCGCCATCGAACTTCTTGATCGACTCGGGTTTCAGGAAGTCGGGGTGTCCGGGCGTCCGGAATGCCCCGACTTCCGTGAACCCGAGTGGATCACGTCGGATGAGGGGCGATTCAACGCCACGGCCGGGCGCGGTGTGGGTGTTTTGTCCGACCCTGGGCGGTGTGGTTGGTGACCGAGTGCACCCGTGGGCTGGAATCGTGGCCGGGCCGGGGTCGTTACATACCCTGACGATCGCAGCACCACCAACCAGCCCCCGCCCGTCGGGGCGGTCACGCAGGTTGGAATGCCAGCCTCCGCCCGGTCGTTGCAGTCCGCACGAACGACCGACGGGCACCGCCTCGATGAGGGTGCCGGCAGGTGGGCCGCCCCCGGGAATGGCCCCGGCCCCCGGGTCGTTGTAGTCCCGACGAACGACCGCAGCCGCAGCCTCGACGAGAGTGCCCGGCAGGTGGGCCAACCCCGGAATGACCCCCGGCCCCCGGTCGTTACACGGGGACCCGGCGCCACGAGCCCCCGCTCGCCAGGTCGCCGACCCCGACGCCCGGTAGGCGTCAACCCCCAAAGACTTTCCCTCTTGTTTGTGCAGCGCCGGACGAGGTGCTCACACCCTCGCCGCCGTTCCCCCCTTTTTGGCGGTTGGGGTGTTCTACCCCCGAAGGAGCTACCCCTGATGAACACGATCTTCCGTAAGAGCATGTTGTCTGTTGCTGGTCTCGCGTTCGCCGGTGGTGTCTTCGCCGGCCCGGTCGCCGCGCACGCCAACCCGGCCGTGGACGCCAAGCCGGTCGCGGTGGCGGTGCAGACCAACGCGCCGAAGCCGCAGGGCGACCAGTCCCACATCACCCTGAACGACGAGCAGACCGCCAACGTCAAGGCGATCATCGCCGCCACGAAGAAGGCCGGCCTCCCGGAGCGGGCCGCGGTGATCTCGATCGCGACGAGCCTGCAGGAGTCGAAGCTGGAGAACCTGGGTCACCTCGGCGACATGAACGACCACGACTCGCTGGGCCTGTTCCAGCAGCGCCCGTCCAGTGGTTGGGGCACGCCGGAGCAGATCACCGACCCCGAGTACTCCACCACCGCGTTCCTCAAGGGGCTGAAGCAGGTCGACGGGTGGCAGGACATGCCGCTGACCGACGCCGCGCAGACCGTGCAGGTATCGGCCTACCCGGACGCCTACGCCCAGTGGGAACAGCAAGCCACCGACCTCGTCGCCCAGCACTGGAACAGCTGACCACCGCACCACCACCGCACGGCAAGACCACAGAACGACACCGACCGCTGGCCGGCACCCCCAATCCGGGGTGCCGGCCAGCGGCACGTCCACTTCCATTTCCGTGCGCGGGAGGCACGTGGATGCTGGTCGCTGACCGCGGATGCCGCGCCGCCGCGTACCCGCCGGGGGCGGATGGCACGGTTCGGTGGGTGGCTGCCCGCGAGATCTTGGACAGTTTCCGTTCGCGCAGAACGGAAACTGTCCAAGATCTGCGAGCGGATGCTGGTTGGTCGACGCCCTCCGCCTGCGCCGGGGCAGTTCGGCATGCCCATACCCGCAGCGCAGCCGGATCTGGCGTTGCCCGCCAACCGACACGTCAAGCAGGTAGTGCAAGGCGCCCACGGCGCCCTCGCCAGCGGCCAAGCGGCCAGGAGCCAAGCGGCCAAGAGGCCAGCCGCCAGCGGCCAAGCGGCCAAGCGGCCAAGCGCCAGCGGCCAAGCGACAAAACAGCCAGCAGCCAGCGGCCGATCGCCAAGTGGCAAAGCGGCCGCGGTTAAGCGGCCAAGCGGCCTGAACCAGGGGGACGCACCGCAGGCGCACCCGAAGCCGACCCGTCAGAAGAGGACGGTGGCCAGGGTGCCGATCGGTTGGAAGCCGCAGCGCTCGTAGACGCGGCGGGCCGGGAGGTTGAAATCGTTGACGTACAGGCTGACGGTGGGGGCGACCCGCAGCAGGGCGTCGCGGACCACGGCTGCCATGGCGGCGGTGGCGATTCCGCGGCCTCGCCACTCGGGTGCCACCCAGACGCCCTGGATCTGCGCCGTCCGCTTGGTCACCACGGCCAGCTCGGCCTTGAAGACAACCTTGCCGTCGACGACGCGGGCGTACGCGCGACCGGTCCGGACCAGGTCGTTGACCCGCCGGCGGTAGCTGCGTCCGCCGTCCTCGGCCAGCGGGGATACGCCGACCTCCTCGGTGTACATGGCCACCGCCGCTGGGAAGAGCCGGTCGACCTCGCCGGAACGAACCTGGCGTACCTCCGGGTCGGCCGGTACGGGTGGCAGCGTGTCGGTGACCAGCAGTGGCTGGTTGGGGCGGACGTCTCGTGCTGGCCCCCAGGTGTCGGAGAGCCGGTCCCACAGCCCGAGGACGGCGTCGGCCCGGCCGACGATGGAGGAGCAGAGCCGTTCCTCGCCGGCGAGCAGGTCGGCGAAGGCAGCCACCGCGGCTTCGCTGGCCAGCACCGGGGTGAGGTTGCCGCCGAGCCAGCAGAGTGATTCGAGGTTGCGGCGGGCCCCGTACCCCAGGATTCTGCCCTCGGCCCGCCACCAGGAGAGTCCGCGCGCGGCGATCCGCTCGGCGACCTGCGCGCCCGCGAACGGGTCATGGTCGAGCAGTCGCTCGACCGCGCGGCGCTCCGATTCCCCCAGTTGGCGTACCGGCACCGTCAGCACGACTATCAGCCTGCCAGATCGACCCCCCGCTCCGCCGGTCGAGTGCCGAGGCCGGTCCCGGTTCTGCGGGCCCACTGGTCGGCCGGGTCCGCCCGGCCCACCGGACGACCGGGGGCACCAGGGCTCCGAGCAGGAGAAACAGGGCACCGAGCACGAGCCAGCCCGGCACGCCCCAGCCGAGCGCGAGGGTGGTCACCACCACCGGCGCGAGCATCTTGCCCAGTTCGTAGCCCATGCCGTATGTCCCCTGGTACTGCCCCTGGGCGTCCGCTGGCGCCAGCCCGAAGGAGATCCCCCAGCCGGCGGCGGAGTGCCACAGCTCCCCGGTGACGTGCGCGACCGCCCCGAGGCCGAGCAGGCCCACCGCGCCGGCGGTGGGCAGCGCGCCGCTGGCGGCGAAGAGTACGCAGGCCAGGGCGATGGCCACGCCCGCTCGACGGGCGGCGCGGGCGGCTCCGGGCAGGGTGACGGCGGTACGCGCTGCGCGTACCTGAAGGAGCACCACCAGCACGGTGTTGACCAACGTCAACGCGGAGATCATCCAGATGGGGGCCCGGGTGTGGCCGGCGATCCACAGCGGCAGGGCGATGGTGAGCAGGCTGAAGTGCATCGACATCAGCCCGTCGACCAGGGTGAAGACGAGAAACGGGCGGTCCCGTAGGGCGACCAGCCGAGGGCCCTGCGCCGGGGCGGCGACCGGGGCGACGGCGGGCAGCCGGAGGAAGACCACCGCCGCGGCCAGTGACGCCACGGCGGCGGCCAGGATCAGCGCGACGTACCCGGTTCGGGTGTCGGCGGCGATGGCGAAGCCGCCGAGGACGGCGCCGACGGAGATCCCGACGTTGGTGGTGGCTCGCAGGTAGGCGCGGGTGCGGACCCGCTGGTCGGCCGGGATCGCTCCGGCGATCAGCGCGCCGCGGGCGCCGCGCTCGACCGCGTCGGCGAGCGCGGTGGCCGCCCCCACCAGCACGAACGTGGGGAACGACCGGACGGCGATCAGGCCGACGGTCAGGGTGCCGGCGGCGAACAGCGCGCCGACCTGCACGCCGCGCGGGCCGACGCGGTCGGCCAGGTAGCCGCTCGGGGTGCTGGCCAGCACGCCGACCAGGGCCGAGATGGTCAGCCCGATGCCCACCTGGGTCGCCGACAGGCCGACCGACCGGGTGAGGAAGAGCGCGCTGGCGACGAGCCAGAGGCCCCGCCCGACGGTCTTGACCAGGGTGCCGACGGTGAGGACCCGGGCCGGGCCCGGTGGGGGTAGCAGGCGCATGACCGACACCCTAACAAGACGTACGTACGGTTTGGTAAATCGGGGTTGTCGGCGATGCATTGCCGATATATCGTTGATGCATCAGCGATAGTCCTACGAGAGGAAGAACCCGATGAGGTTCCACCGACAGCACCACCCGATGCACGAGGCCCGGATGCGGGGGTTCGGCTTCCCGCCGGTCCCGCCCGGTCCACACGGTCATGGCCACGAGCACGGACACGGCGGCCCCTGGGGCGGCCGGGGCCGTGGACGGGGTCGGGGCCGACGCCCCAACGTCCGAGCCTCCGTGTTGGCCCTGCTGACCGAGCGGCCGATGCACGGCTACGAGATGATCCAGGAGATCGACTCCCGCACCGGCGGTGCGTGGCGGCCGAGCCCGGGCTCGATCTACCCCACCCTCCAGCTACTGGAGGACGAGGGCGTGATCGTCGCCAGCACCGAGGAGTCCGGTGGTGGGCGGAAGCGGTTCACGGTCACCGAGGCCGGTCAGGCGGAGGCCACCGAGGCCGCGCAGACCCCGCCGTGGGCGGACGTCGCCCAGGGCTCGGTGAGCAGTTGGCACGACATCCGCGACTCCGGCGCGCAGGCGATGAACGCGCTGCGTCAGGTGATGATGAACGGCACCGACGACCAGCGCGAGCGGGCCGCCCAGGTGCTCGACGAGACCCGGCGCAAGCTGTACGCGATCCTCGCCGAATCCGAGTGACGCCGGCCTGCACCGCAGCGCCAGGCCGGACCAGCGCACGAGCACCACAGCGCCAGGCCGCAGCACAGCACGAGCAGCACAGCGCGAAAACGCAAGATCAGCACAAACGCACAGCGGCCGTTCCCCGCACGGGGAACGGCCGCTTTTCCACCTGGAAGATCAGTGCACGGTGACGGTCGGGCCGGTGACCAGCCCGCGCAGCTCCTCGGGGAGCTCGGCGCCCATCTCGTCGGCGATCCGCAGCGCCTCCTCGATCAGCGTCTCGACGATCTGCGCCTCGGGCACCGTCTTGACGACCTGCCCCTTGACGAAGATCTGGCCCTTGCCGTTGCCGGAGGCGACGCCGAGGTCGGCCTCTCGGGCCTCACCCGGACCGTTGACCACGCAGCCCATGACGGCGACGCGCAACGGCACCGGGAGCCCTTCCAGGCCGGCGGTGACCTCCTCGGCGAGCTTGTAGACGTCCACCTGGGCCCGCCCGCAGGACGGGCACGAGACGATCTCCAGGCCCCGCTCGCGCAGACCGAGGGACTCGAGGATCTGGTTGCCGACCTTGATCTCCTCGACCGGCGGCGCGGACAGCGACACCCGGATCGTGTCGCCGATCCCCTCGGCCAGCAGCGCGCCGAAGGCGACCGCCGACTTGATGGTGCCCTGGAACGCGGGCCCGGCCTCGGTGACGCCGAGGTGCAGCGGGTAGTCGCACTGCTCGGCGAGCTGCCGGTACGCCCGGATCATCACGACCGGGTCGTTGTGCTTGACCGAGATCTTGATGTCGCGGAAGCCGTGCTCCTCGAACAGCGAGCACTCCCACAGCGCCGACTCGACAAGCGCTTCGGCGGTGGCCTTGCCGTACTTGGCCAGCAGGCGCTTGTCCAACGAGCCGGCGTTGACGCCGATCCGGATCGGCACCCCCGCCGCCCCCGCGGCCCGAGCGATCTCCTTGACCTTGTCGTCGAACTGCCGGATGTTGCCCGGGTTGACCCGGACCGCCGCGCAGCCGGCGTCGATCGCCGCGAAGACGTACTTGGGCTGGAAGTGGATGTCGGCGATCACCGGGATCTGCGACTTCTTGGCGATCGCGGGCAGCGCCTCGACGTCGTCCTGGGACGGCACCGCCACCCGGACGATCTGGCAGCCGGACGCGGTCAGCTCGGCGATCTGCTGGAGGGTCGCGTTGATGTCGGAGGTGAGGGTCGTGGTCATCGACTGCACGGACACCGGCGCACCACCACCGACCGGGACCGAACCGACCATGATCTGGCGGCTGGCCCGACGGGGAGCGAGCGGCGGAGGCGGCACGGCGGGCATACCGAGACTGATAGCGGTCACTTCAGGCACTCACCTTGAGAAGAGCGTGATCGGGTTGACGACGTCCGCGGCGATGGTCAGCAGCGTGAACGCGCCACCGATCAGGATCACCGCGTACGTGAAGGGCATCAGTTTGAGGTAGTCCACCCGGCCGGGGTCGGCCCGGCCGATCCGCGCGTAGACCCAGGAGCGGGCCCGTTCGAACCAGGCGATGGCGATGTGGCCGCCGTCCACCGGGAGCAGCGGCAGCAGGTTGAACACGCCGATGAAGAAGTTCAGCGACACGAAGAGCATGAAGAAGACCAGCCAGGCGTTGTTCTCCACGGCCTCGCCGCCGAGTCGGCTGGCGCCGACCACGCTGATCGGGGTGTCGACGTCCCGCTCGCCGCCGGTGAGGGCGGTCCACAGGGCGGGGACCTTCTGCGGGAGACGCTGGAGCGCCTGGGCGGTGCCGACGGCCAGTTGACCGGTGAAGTCGGCGGTGGCGCCGAAGGCGCCGACCGGGCCGTACGTCACGCGGGTGGGTGTGCTGGGGACGAGCCCGACGCCGAGCGCGGCCACCGGCCCGGCGGCGCCGTTGGGGTCGTTCAGCGGCGGACGCTGGGTCTGCGCGAGGACCGTGCTGGTGGTGCCCGGCTGCCCGTCGCGGACGTACGCGATCTGCGCGGTGTCGCCCGGCTTGAGCCCGCGCAGCGTGGTGAGCAGGTCGCCGTAGGAGTTGATCGGGGTGCCGTTGACCGAGGTGATCCGGTCACCGCTGCGCAGTTGTGCCTGGGCGGCCGGGCTGGCCGCGTCGGCGGGGGTGCACGCCCGCACCGCGTTCTCCGGAACGACGCACTCACTGAGCTGGATGACGGCGGGCTCCTGGCGGGCCTGCGCGTCGGTGGTCGGGAAGTCGGGGTTGGGCAGGCCGGCGGAGACGGCGAGGATCCAGATCGTGACCAGGGCGAGCGCGAAGTGCGTGATCGACCCGGCGGCCATCACGATCGTCCGCTTCCAGACCGGGTAGCGCCACATCACCCGCGACTCGTCGCCCGGCTCGACGTCGTCGTCCTGCGGCGTCATCCCGACGATCTTGCAGAAGCCGCCGAGGGGGATGCCCTTGACGCCGTACTCGGTCTCACCCCGCTTGAACGACCAGATGGTGGGGCCGAAGCCGACGAAGTACTTGGTGACCTTCATCCCGAACATCTTGGCGGTCAGCAGGTGCCCCGCCTCGTGCAGACTCACCGAGATGAGAATGGCCAGGGCGAAGAGGACCACCCCGAGCAGGTACGACATCAAGCTCCTTCCACCGAACCCGCGATGATCTCCTGCGCGTGCGCGCGTGCCCACGACTCGGCCGCGAGCACGTCCTCGACGGTACCTGGTTCGTCGAAGTCCGGAGCCTCGTCCAACACTCGACCGAGGGTGTCGACGATGCCGAGGAACGGCAGCCGGCCCGCCACGAACGCGGCCACGCACTCCTCGTTCGCCGCGTTGTAGATCGCCGGCCGGCAGCGCCCGGTCTCCCCGGCGGCCTTGGCCAGCGCGACGGCCGGGAACGCCTCGTCGTCGAGCGGCGCGAACTCCCAGGTGTGCGCGGCCGTCCAGTCGACGGCGGTGGCGGCCTCGGGCACCCGGTCCGGCCAGCCCATGCCGAGCGCGATCGGCAGCCGCATGTCCGGTGGGCTGGCCTGGGCGATCGTCGACCCGTCGACGAACTCGACCATCGAGTGGATCACCGACTGCGGGTGCACCATCACGGTGATGTCGGCGTAGGGCACATCGAACAGCTCGTGCGCCTCGATCACCTCCAGCGCCTTGTTGACCATGGTGGCGGAGTTGATAGTGACGACCGGCCCCATGGTCCAGGTCGGGTGGGCGAGCGCCTGCTCGGGTGTGACCTGCGTCAACTCGTCCCGCCGCCGACCCCGGAACGGGCCGCCGCTGGCCGTGACGATCAGCCGGCGCACCTCACCGCGCGTCCCGGAGCGCAGGCACTGCGCCAGCGCCGAGTGCTCCGAGTCGACCGGGACGATCTGCCCCGGCCGCGTCACCGCGGCCTTGACCAGCGGGCCGCCGGCCACGAGCGACTCCTTGTTGGCCAACGCGAGAGTACGACCACCGCGCAGCGCGGCCAGCGTAGGAGCGAGGCCCAGCGAGCCGACCACCCCGTTGAGCACGATGTCGCACGGCCACTGGGCCAGCTCGGTCATCGCGTCCGGGCCGGCCACGATCTTGGGAAGCTTGAAGTCACCGGTGGCCCACCCGCGCCGGCTCGCCTCGGCGTAGAACGCGAGTTGCAGGTCCTGCGCGGCGGACGCCTTGGCCACTCCGACCGCCTCGACGCCCAGTTCGAGGGCCTGGGTGGCGAGCAGCTCGACGTTGCCGCCGCCGGCACCCACGGCGACCACCCGGAACCGGTCCGGGTTACGCCGGACGATGTCGATCGCCTGGGTGCCGATCGAGCCTGTGGACCCGAGCAGAACGAGGTCGCGGGGGGAAGTCACGAGGCCATTCTTCCCCACTGCCGCTGTACGCCCGCTGGGAGCCTCAGGCGTCCCCCTCCGACGCTTCTGGCGGCGCTTCCTCCCCGAGCAGGTCGGCCGGGTCGATGGAGAACTCGAACGGCTCCCGCATGACGAAGCGCGTTCCGGCCGCAGCGGCAGCCACCGGCCGGTATTCCCCCTCGGTCAGCTCGTACAACGCGATGGTCGGCACCCGATTGCGCAGGTCGACCCGGAGGAAGAAGGGCACGCTGGCGGCGGCATACTCACGCGGGCGGTCGATGATGTCCTTGCGCCGGTTTCCGGGCGAGACGATCTCCCCGAGAAGCACGGCGTGCCTGATATCCATCGTCGTTCGACCGCCGCCGGGAGCGTCGAGGATGACGATGTCCGGGATGAAGAGATCGCTGCCCGAGACGATGTTGGTCTCAAGATAGAGCCACAGCTTCGCCTGACGGGCCGCCTGCTTGAGGAGATAGGCGAGACCCAGCTCTGCGTCTTGATGGTCGTACCCGGCATGTGGTGTCACGATCACGCTTCCGCTCAGGACCTCAACCTTGGGGCCGTTGGTCTCCGGCAACAGGTCGAGGGCGAGCTGCGCGGTCCACGGCTCGTCGTGCCACCGCAGCACGTCGAACGACGGCTCGGTGTGCTGCGGCGCCGGTTCCGGCGCGAACGCTGCCTGGGCCATCCGGGCTCACCCCCTCAGCGGACGATCCTGCTCAGGTCAGCCTAGTCGCGCAGCCCCGCGGGGCACGGCATCGCACACGGGGTGCGACAGATTGCCTGTCGGCCCAGCCCGCGTGCCGCGCCTCGTGGGTGACCAGCACTCCGGCGGCACCCGCGTCGATCCGGCGGCGCAGCAGGTGCAGCACCGCCTCAC